>JBDTYI010000338.1:0-7773 GCA_040005775.1 Solirubrobacteraceae bacterium | reverse complement strand
CGTCGTGTCAGTCCGACCGGGGCCTACGTCCACGGAGCGTACTTCTTTGACCGAAGTGCCTTCGTGACGGCTTCGGCGGCAATCCTCGTGCAGTCGCGATCGTGTTGCCCGCGCGCGCCATCGGCGGGCTAGAAACATGTCGTGACCGACGGCATCGTGGTCCTCGACGTGCTCGCCCCTGCCTCCGAGGCCGACGACGCCCTGCGCATGGTGGCCGAGGCGATCGGTCGCCCGCGCATCGTCCCCGACGCACGCGGCAAGGTGACGGTGTGGACCGACGACGTCGAGCGCGACCGCGCACGCATCGACGACGTGCTCGACCGCATCGGCGACTTCGAGCGCCAGGTCCTGCGCCCACACTGGTGACGGAGCCGCGGCCGACTCCGCGTCAGCTCGGAACCGGTGCCCCCAGCACGCCCGCGAAGGCACCGACAGCGCCCGCGCCGAGCAGCGTGGCCACGACACCGCGTCGCCACGCGAGGAGCGCGACGGCGGCCGCCGCGAGCACGACGAGCTGCCACGGCTCGCCGAGCGCCAGGGCCAGCGGGACGGCCGACCCCGCGATCGCCCCGATCGCCGCCGGGCCGGCGCCGTCGAGGAACGCCCGCACGGAGCGGTTGGCGCGCAGGCGGTCGAAGCGCCGGGCCCCGATGAGGACGAAGCAGAACGACGGCGCGAAGGCGACCGCCGCGGCGAGCGCGCCGCCGCCCACGCCGGCGGCGGCGTAGCCGACCACGGCGATCGTCTGCACCACGGGCCCGGGGGTGACCTGGCCGAGGGCGACGGCGTTGAGGAACTGGCCGGCGGTCATCCAGTGGTAGGTGTCGACGGCATCGTGCTGCATGAGCGGGATGATCACGAAGCCGCCGCCGTAGGAGAGCGCACCGACCTTGAACGCCACCCAGGCCAGGGCGAGCAGGCCGCCGCTCGCCGCGCCTGAGACTGCGAGTAGCGGCCAGGCGCCGATGCCCGCGATCGTCGGCTCGGAGGGCCCGCGACGGAGCGCGAGCTCGACGGCCCCGCAGGCGAGCAGGACCAGCACGAGCCAGATGCCGATGACGGCCGCCGAGAGCGCGCCGGCCAGCGCGTAGGCGATCCAGCGCGACCGCGACGCGGCGCGCCGCCAGCTCGCCGGGGCCAGGTTCGCGCCCGCGTGCAACGCGACGGCGGCCACGGCGGCGCCGGCGCCGGCACCGGCGCCCAGCACCCACACCGGCGGCGACGCGGCGAGGAACAGCGCCGCCAGCGCGAGGATGAGCACGAGCCCCGGGACGATGAAGCTCAGGCCACCCACGAGCGCTCCGCGAATGCCCCGCAGCCGCCAAGCGCAGTAGATCGCCAGCTGCGTCGACGCCGGGCCCGGGAGGAGGTTGGTGGCGGCGATCGCGTCCTCGAACTCGTGGTCGCTCAGCCAGCCCTTCCGCTGGACGCAGAGCTCACGCAGCAGCGCGATGTGCGCCGGCGGGCCGCCGAAGCCGATGCACCCGATCCGTCCCCACTCGCGGAGCACGACGCCCATCCCGGGCGCTCCCGCCTCGTCGGGATTCATCCGGATACGGCATCGAGTTCGCCCAGAAGTCCTCGGACCCGCTGTGCGATGTCGTCGCGGGTCGCGCGCACGTCGTCGAGTGGGCGGCCCTTGGGGTCGGGCAGGTCCCAGTCGACGTAGCGCTTGCCAGGGATGTACGGGCACGCGTCGCCACACCCCATCGTCACCACCAGATCAGCCTGCTGGGCGAGCTCGGTGGTCAGGCGCTGCGGGCGCAGTCCGGCCACGTCGATGCCGATCTCACGCATGACGTCGACCACCTCGGGGTGCACCCTGCCGTCAGGGTCGGCGACACTTCCGGCGGACTCGGCGGTGTGATGGCCGGCGGCGGCCTGTGCGAAGAGGGCGCGGCTCATCTGGGAGCGCCCGGCGTTGTGCAGGCAGACGAACAGGACGTGCGCCACGCGGCGGAGCGTATTACCCCGTCATCGACGGCGGCCGCATCAAGACCCTGTGAGTCAGTTGTAGCGCTCGGTCCGAATCGCGCCGGCCGCCAATCCGGCCACCATCAGCAGGTCTGTCGCGGTCTCGACGAAGCCGTTGGAACCGCAGACGTACGCGCTCTGTGCACCCGCGCACGTGCTCTGCACGAGCTCGGCGCTGATGTGGCCGGTGGAGCCGGTCCATCCCTCAGGTGGCTCGCGCGTGTAGGTGACCGTCGTCTCGTCCCCCAGCTCGCCGCCGTAGAAGACGTCCTCGGGCGTGCGCACCGAGTACAGCAGCCGCATGTCGGCGGGCGAGTCGGTGCGCCGGTGGTGGCGCAGCATGGCCATCAGCGGCACGACGCCCGAGCCGCCGCCGACGAGGATGACCGGCGCCGGCTCGTCGCCGCGCCAGACGAAGTAGGAGGCGAACGGCCCGCGGACCTCGACCTGGTCGCCGACCTCGACCACGTCCTGGAAGTACGGCGACACCTCGCCGTCGGCCAGGCAGTCGATCGTGAGCTCGACGGACCCCTCGTCCGCCGGCGAGGACGCGATCGAATACGAGCGCTGCGCCTGGTAGCCGTCGGGCGCCGTGAGCCGCACGTCGTAGTGCTGCCCGGGGAGATGGGGCATCCACAGGGGCAGGTCGAGGCGGTAGGTGCGCGCCCGGGGCGTCTCGGTCGTGATCGCGCCGACGGTGGCGAGCTGCCAGCGGCCGGGTGCCTTCGGCGCGATCGGCGGCGTCAGTCGTTCCAATACCGCTCTTCCTTCCAGGGGTCGCCGCGGATGTGGTAGCCGTTCTCCTCCCAGAAGCCCGGCTCATTGGAGTCCATGATGCGCAGGCCGGCCAGCCACTTCGCGCTCTTCCAGAAGTACAGGTGGGGCACGAGCAGCCGCACCGGCCCGCCGTGCTCGGCTCCCAGCGGCTCGCCCTCGTGCTCGGTGACGACCCAGGCCTTGCCGTCAGTGAGGTCCTCGATCGCGAGGTTGGTCGTGTAGCCGCCGTGGGAGTACGCCATCGCGTAGGCGCCGAGCGGCTCCGCGGCCTCCAGCAGCGTGTCGACGGAGACGCCG
This sequence comes from Solirubrobacteraceae bacterium, assembly GCA_040005775.1. Taxonomy (GTDB): domain Bacteria; phylum Actinomycetota; class Thermoleophilia; order Solirubrobacterales; family Solirubrobacteraceae; genus JAOPZW01. The sequence continues at coordinate 4,725 of JBDTYI010000338.1, read as the reverse complement.
CGGAAGCTGGTGCCGAGCTTCGACCACTTCGTGACGCAGTGGATGTCGCACGGGATGTCCTCATGCGCCAGCTGGCCGAACTCGGCCGCCGTCCACTCGGCCTTGGCGCCGACCATGCCGTCGACGCTCAGCCCCCACGTGTCCGCGGCGATCCGCGGCGTGGGTCCGGCGCTGAGCACGGGGAAGCCCTGCTCGTAGTACTGGCCGGGCGGGATGCGGTCGGCGAGCTCGGGCGGGGCGCGCCGACTGCCACCGAAGGCGCGGGAGATGAAGCCAGACATGCGCGCAGGCTATCTCCACTTCCCGCGCTCGGCATCCGTCGCCCGGCTGCGCAAGCAAGACTGGTGCACCGAGGACCGATCAACGCAGGAGCGCACAACGGATGACCCGACTGACCTTGGACATCAGCGTCTCGCTCGACAGCTACGCGACGGCCGCGAACGTCCGTCGCGAGGTGCGCGAATGGGCGGCCGGCCAGGACGAGCGCGGCAACGAGATCCGTCTGCACGTCGCGCCCGTGCTCCTCGGCGCCCGCATCCGGCTGTTCGAGGACCTCGGTGACGAGCACCTTCAGCTGGAGCTGATCGACGCCATGCCTGGCTCGATGGCCATGCACCTTCGCTACGCGTCCGCTGAACGAGCCGCTACGGGGATCTCACCCCGATCCGCTCGAAGTCCTCTGGGGTCAGCATGAGCTTCCAGGACACCAACCGTGACGCGGGCCGGCGGCGGGCGACCTCGCGCATCTCCTGTTCCCAGAGGTGGATGGCACCGAGGGAGAGGGGAGCCGGCGGCGTCGTCAGCGTCACCGTCCAACGTCGCCGCGCGAGACGCCGGAGCGGCGCGGGACGCACGTGAATGGCCGCGGGCGAGCGCTCTCGCAGCTCTCCCGCAAGCTCGACCGCAACGCGAAGGCTGGACGCCTCGAAGAAGAAGCGCAGGTGGCGGCGATCGTCATGGGTGAGGCCGCACCGCACCAGCGCCGAGAGCAGCTCGATCGTCAGCGACGGGCGGCGGTGGTCGCCGCGGTCATCGTGCGTCACTGACGCTGGGCTTGTCCGGTGGGCCAGGCGGCGCGCAGGAAGTCCGTCAGCAGGACCTCGTGGTCGGGGGCGCCGCGCTGCTGGATCTCGCGGGCGATGACCGCCAGATATGCGGCGGCGCCCGCGGCGCTGCTCGACCAGTGATCTCGATGCATGGCGTCATGGTCTCGTCGGAGCGGCGCTCCGTCGATACCTCGGCTGCGCGATCTCCGGCTGTCTCAGGCGAGCGCGTGCCCCTCCGCGAGCGCTTTGGCGACGAGGTGCGCGCGCGAGCGGGCGCCGACCTTGGTCATCGCATTTCGCACGTGCGTCCGGACCGTGTCGTGCGCGAGCAGCAGCTCGTCGGCGATCTCCGGTCCGGTGCCGCCGAGCGCCACCAGCCGCACGATCTCCAGCTCGCGCGGGGACAGCGGTCCGGCGTCGGGGTCGGTGGCGACGCTGCGGCGGAAGCGCCGCCCCCAGCGCGAGGTGCTCATCGCGGCGAAGAGGACGAGCCGGCGCCCGGTCACCACCTCAGGGGTGGCGCCCCATTGCACGCCGACCGCGGTGCCGTCCGCGCACGCGAGCTCCAGCTCTCCCGTCTCCCGCTCGGAGCCCAGCAGGGCGGCCCACTCCTGTTGCGACGCGAGCGGACCACCGACCACGAACTCGTAGATCGGCCGGCCGATGATGTCTTCGCGCGCATATCCGAGCAGCTGCAGATACGCACCGTTGGCATCGACGTGCCGGCGCCGCTCGTCGACCAGGACCATCGCGTTTCGCGAGTCCCTGAACGCCGCCGCGAACAGCGGCCCCCATCCGTCCCGTTGGACCGCGGAGCCCGTTCTCCCGGCGTGCGCGGAAGATCCAACCAGCGCGTTGGTCATCAATGCCCTCTCGCCGTCGACTGGACCGCGGCCCCGATCCTCCGTCCTGTGCTCGGGCGTCGCATCACCCACAGAGGATGAACCCGCGGGCGCGGCCTACGAGCGCAGCGTCGAGGACAGGCCGAAGTGCCGGAACCCGCCGGTGTCGGCGAACCAGGTGAGCGCCGCGATCGCGTCCCCGGCGAGCGTGAGCACGATCAGTCCGGCCGCCTGCGCGTCCGGGAGGTAGCAGCCGAACGCCGGCTGGGTGTTGGCGCGGGTGGGCACGACACGCAGGGCGCCGCGCCGCTCCGTTCGCTGGCGCAGGAAGGCGGCGATCGCGGCGTGGCCCTGGTACTCGAGCGGCTGGGGCGGCATCGTGAGCCGGGCGTCGTCTGTGAGCAGGGCGACGATGTCGTCGATGTCGCCGCTCTGGAAGGCATCGGCGAAGCGTCCGACCAGTTGGCGCTCGCCTGCGGAGTTCGGCTGCGGCGCGCCGTCGCGGTCGGCGGCCGGAAGCTTTTCTCGCAGCGTCGCCCGTGCGCGCTGCAGGGCGCCCTTCGCTGAGACCTCGCCCGTGTCGAGCAGCTCGGCGACCTCGGCTGTGCGGAAGCCGAGCACATCGCTCAGCACGAGCGCCGCGCGCTGGCGGGGCGGCAGGTGCTGGAGGGAGGCGATGAACGCGAGCTCGATCGACTCCCTGGCCTCGTAGCGCGCCGCCGGCCCCGGGGAGCGTTCGGGGATGCTCTCGAGCAGGGCGTCGGGGTAGGGCTCGAGCCAGACCGGCTCGATCCGGCGTGTGGGCTCGAGCGGCTCGGCCATGGCGTCGACTTCTCGTGGGCGGCGCGAGCGGGCGCGCAGCGCGTTCAGGCAGCGGTTCGTTGCGATGCGGTAGAGCCAGGAGCGCAGGGAGGAGCGGCCCTCGAACGCCTCGAGGCTGCGCCAGGTCGCAAACAGCGTCTCCTGCACGAGGTCCTCGGCGTCCTGCATCGAGCCCAGGATCCGGTAGCAGTGCAGCTGCAGCTCGCGTCGGTGGGGATCGGTGAGCGCGCGAAAGGCCTCGTCGTCCCCTGCCCGCGCCCGCGCGAGCGTCGCGGCCGCCGCATCGTCCTGTCCGGTTGCAGTCATCACCGATAAGGACACCAGCTCGTCCCCGAACGGACCGGCCGTTCCGAACCAGCCGCCGCCGGTGTCTCAACCGATATGAGAAAAGTGATCGTTTCGACCTATGTGACGCTGGACGGGAGAGTGGACAACGTTCAGGATTGGGCCGTTCCGTACGACGACGACGGGGCGGTCGGATATCACACCGACCTTCTGATGAACAGCGATGGTCTGCTCCTGGGCCGCAGGACGTACGAGCTTTTCGCCGCCCTTTGGCCATCGCGATCAGGAGAGCTCCCCTACGTCGACAAGCTCAACAGCATGGCCAAGTACGTCGCGTCGACCACGCTCGAGGACCTGGAGTGGGAGAACTCCCAGCTGATCGAAGACGACGTCGTGGAGGGCGTCGCCAAGCTCAAGCAGCAGCCCGGTCAGGACCTGGTGATGTATGGCTGCCACGACCTCATGCACAGCCTGTCGGAACACGAGCTCGTCGACGAATATCGATTCCTCGTTCAACCGGTCCTGCTCGGGAAGGGAAGGACCTTTCTCGCGGACGGCGCGCAGCGGGTGGACCTCGATCTCGTCGACACCACCGTGCTCCCATCGGGGGTGGCCATTCTCACCTGCCGGCCGGTGCGGTAGAGAGGGTCCCCCCCCCCGGGATCGCACCGTCACGGCGGGGACCCAGCCCGTAGCATGCTGGACGGAGGGCGTCCCATCGGGGCCGGTTCGAGCGGCAGCGATGTGTGACTTCCGATCTGCTGTCAGCGAGCAATCGAGGAGTCGCATGGACCGCATGCCTGACGGGGAGACGCAGCGAGTTGAGGAGCGGGGCGGCGATCTGCTCGCGCGAATCTCGAATGAGTTCGTGGCGATGCAGAAGGAGTTCTGGGGTCTCGGCCCGCTGGAGGCCAAGTCGTACATGATGGACGACCTCTTGCTCATCGTGATGCGTGGCGGCATGACCACGGCCGAATGCACCATGATCGAGTTCGGTCGGCAGGAGCTCGTGCGCGAGTTCCGGCAGAGCTTCGAGAACGACATGACCCAGAAGCTGACCGGCATGATCGAGCACTTGACCGGCCGCAAGGTACTGACCTACCAGAGCCAGGTTCTGTTCGCGCCCGACATCGTGACCGAGCTGTTCGTCTTCGAGAAGGCCGCGGACGCGGGCGCCGCCGAGATCGTCGCGACCGCCAAGGGCCAGTTGCACAGGCGACCCCACGGCAGGGTCGACGACACGACGGGGTCGTCCACGGCCGCCGCAGCCCCGACCGACGAGACGCCAGGGTCCACCGAGCAGCCTTGAACGGGCGGCTAGAGTAGGGGCACGCGTGTCGTGACCGGGTCCGCTAGTCGGGAAACGGTGAGGGATCGCGGGCCGCGCGACGGATAGTTCGTCTTCCTCCTTCGTTCTTGCGCGCGCCCCGTTCCTGGAGGAAGGCGAGAACGGAACGGGCTGATCCCCGACCAACATCGCACCAACGCGCCGGAGCTCCACGGCCACACGCGCGACCAGCTTCGGCTGCCGACACGACGAGGAGACCGCCTTGTCGGCCCCGCACCCACTTGCAGGTGACGCGCTGCTCGCGGCCGTGACCGACGCGATGATCGGGCTGCACACGCGCTACCACCACCGTGCACCGCTGACCGCCAAGACCCTCATGCTCGACGACGAGCTGCTCGCGTGCGTCCTTGGCGGGGTCTACACCGACGTCGAGAAGACGATG
>JBDTYI010000337.1:0-10192 GCA_040005775.1 Solirubrobacteraceae bacterium | reverse complement strand
CGCGTCGCCGTTCGTGACGTGGAGCGCTGAGGGTGCGATGGGCTGAGCGGCTAGTCGCGTGCAGCCTTGATCATCCGCGCAATCGTGCTGGCGACGTAGTAGGCCGAAAGCAGGAAGAACGCAGCGCCGACGGCGGCGCGGACCTGATCTTCCGTGGCGGGCGTGCGGCTCGCGGCGTGCGGGGCGATGCGGTCGGCGACCGTCGTGCGCCACCCGGTGAGTCCGGCGTGGCCGAAATGCTCTGGCTTGGGCATGGGACCGCAGTACCCGCTTCAGCCGATGTGTGCGTCGTAGACCTCGGCGGCGGGCCGGGCCATCACGCCCTCGGCCATCTCGGTCTTGAGCACGTCCAGGCGGCGCTCCTCCTCGGCGCTGCGCGGCTCGGTGCGGGCCAGCGTGATGAACTCGTCGCTCACGAACCCCGCGCGCAGGGTGAGCGTCGCGCGGCGGGAGCGGTGGGCGAGGACGAAGACGAATCGCTCCAGCGCCAGGCCGCGTTCCGGCCGCGCGAGCGCGGGATCGACGCGGTAGCGCCCGCCGGTGACCGCGCGGGTGACGAGCTCGAAGCCGTCGCGCGCGCCGGGACCGCCGAACGCGGTGCGCACCTCGAGCTCGCGCCGCTGGCACGGGCTCTTCGGGTCGAGCAGCGGCAGCGCCCGCTCGAGCACCTTGAACGCGTGGGCCACGCCGCCCGGCGAGCCGCCGCCGTGGTATCGCAGCAGGTCGTCGAAGGAGAAGCGCAGCCGGCGACCGGCGTCGAGCACGGCGATCGAAGCGCTACTCACGACCGTGGATGTCGTCGACCCAGCGCACTGGCTCGGGGTCAGCCTCGACGCTGGGCAGGTCGAGGTTGACGACGACCGGCTCCTGCCCGCTGCGCACCACCACGCACGACAGCGGCGACTCGGCGCTCGCGTTGATCTCCTGGTGGGGCACGTAGGGCGGCACGAAGATGAAGTCGCCCGGGTCCGCCTCGGCGAGATACTCCAACCGCTCGCCCCAGCGCATGCGCGCCCGGCCGCTGACGACGTAGATGACGCTCTCGACCGGGCCGTGGTGGTGGGCGCCGGTCTTTGCGTCGGGATCGATGACGACGGTGCCGGCCCACAGCTTCTCGGCCCCCGCGCGGGCCGTGGTGATCGCCGCCGCGCGGCGCATGCCCTCGGTCTGCGGGGTGTTCGGGTCGAGCTCGCCGCCGCGGACGACACGGACGCCGTTGTCGCGCCAGTCGGTCATGAGGTGAGCCTACGTCGCCGGCACCAGCAATCGAAGGTCGAACGTCGGTCCGGTACCCCCAGCGAGCCACAGGACCGACGTTCGGCGACGTAGTTGACACCTCCTCGGCGTGCGGTCCCTGACGGGCCGCGGCCCGTACCGGCTGGTAAATGGCTCTTCTGCTCGCCAACGCCGCCGTCGCCTGCGCGCTCACGGGCCTGATCTGGACGATCCAGGTCGTGCACTACCCGCTGTTCGCGCACGTGGGGGAGGGCGAGTGGCGCGCGTACGAGCGCGAGCACCAGCGGCGCATCACGTTCGTCGTCGCCCCGCTGATGCTGGTGAACGTGGCGCTGGCGGTCGCGGTCGTGATCGCCGGGGACGGCGCCGCGGCGCTGCGGTGGGCGAACCTCGCGCTCGCCGCGGGCGTCTTCGCGGCGACCGCGCTCGTCTACTCGCCGCTGCACGGCCATCTGGGGGAGACCCACGACCGAACCGCAATCGACCACCTCGTCACGCTGAACTGGTGGCGGACCGCGGCGTGGACGGCGCAGGCGGGCGTCGCGATCGCGCTGATCGCCTAGCGTGGCGCGATGCGGATCTTGCTCGTCTCAGGCTCGCTGCGCGACGGCTCCACGAACACCGCCGCGCTGCGCACTGCGCAGGCGATCGCGCCCGCCGGGGTCGAGACCGAGCTCTACGCGGGGCTGGCGACGCTGCCGCACTTCAACCCCGACGACGACCACGATCCGCTGCCTGCGCCGGTGACCGAGCTGCGCGCCGCGATCGCCGCCTCGAGCGCCGTCCTGATCTGCACGCCCGAGTACGCCGGGGCGATGCCCGGCGCGCTGAAGAACCTGCTCGAGTGGACGATCGGAGGCAGTGAGATCTACCGCCATCCCGTCGCCTGGGTGAACGTCGCCGGGCCGGCCGCGCCCACCGGCGGGGCCGACGCGCACGCGTCGCTGCGCAAGGTGCTCACCTACGCGCACGTCGACGTCGTCGAGGCGGCGTGCCGGCGCGTGCCGTGCGAGCGCCGCGCCATCGGCGACGACGGGCTGGTCGCGGACGCGGCGGTCCGCAACCAGCTCGCCGATGTGCTCAGGACGCTCGCGGCAGCAGCCGTGTGAGGGCCGCGACACCGACCAGCAGCGCGCACAGCGCACCGACGCTCACCGCGAACGCGTGCGCCGGGTCGGCGCCCGCGCCGAAGAACAGCACGCCGATGATCGCCACGCCGGTGGCGTTGCCCACGTTCTGCATCGTCGACAGCGCGCCCGACGCCGGACCCGCATGCTCGGGCCCGACCGCGCCCATCACGATCGTCGTCAGCGGCGTGATGACCAGGCCCATCCCGGCTCCGACGAGCAGCAGGCCGGGCACGAGCATCGCGACGGAGCCCGAGACGCCGATGTCCGACACGGCCCACAGCAGGAGCCCGTGCCCGGCGGCGAGCACGAGCGCGCCCTCGGCCACCAGCGCGCGGCCGAAGCGCATGGTCAGCGCGGGCGCCTTCGCCGAGGCCGCCAGGTAGGCCACGGCGAGCACCGTGAAGACCAGGCCGGCCTGCAGCGCGTCGAGGCCGCGGCCCTGCTGGAGGTACAGGGCGAGCACCAGGAAGAACGACGCCTGCCCGCACCAGAACGCCGACTGCACGACGAGCCCGGCGCTGAACGCACGCCCGCGGAACAGCGACGGCACGAGCAGCGGCGTCCCGCCGCGCAGCGCCAGGCGGACCTGGCCGCGGGCGAAGGCGCCGAGGATGAGCGGCGCGGCGGCGAGCGAGATCCACGTCCATGCGGGCCAGCCCTGCGCGCGGCCCTCGACCAGCGGCAGCACGACGGCGGTGAGGCCGAGGGTCACGAGGACCGTGCCGCGCAGGTCGATGCGACCGGCGCCCGCCTCGCGCGACTCCGGCACGAGCCGCGGCGCGAGCGCCAGCGCGGCCAGGCCGACGGGGACGTTGATGAGGAACACGCTGCGCCAGCCGAGCCCGCCGAGGTCGATCTGCACGAGCACGCCGCCGATGAGCTGCCCGCCGACGGCCGCGAGGCCCATCACGACGCCGTAGACCGCGAGGGCGCGGACGCGATCGGCGCCCGTGTAGGTGACACCGATGATCGACAGGACGTTGGGCATGATCGCCGCGGCCGCGACGCCCTGCACGAGCCGCGCGACGACGAGCACCTCGGCGGTCGGCGCGACCCCGCACGCGGCGGAGCTGAGCGTGAACAGCGCGATGCCGGCCATGAACGCGCGTCGCCGCCCGTGGCGGTCGCCGAGGCGCCCGGCGGTGATGAGCAGCACGGCCGACGTCAGCGCGTAGCCCGCGACGACCCATTCGATCGCTCCGCTGCTCGCGTGCAGGTCGGCCTGCATCGAGGGCAGGGCGACATTGACGATGAAGAAGTCCAGGACGACGAGGAACGTGCCGGCGAGCACGACGGCCAGCGCGGCCCAGGGAGAGCGGGTGGTGAAGGTCATGGCTCGGCACTGTGCGCCCGCCGGCGCCGCGCGTCGATGACCTCCGAGGTAACGGCGCCGGTGACCCGCGCGGCCTAGCATCGGCGCATGTCGATCGGTCCCCTGCTGCGCGACTGGCGCACGCGCCGGCACCTGAGCCAGATGGACCTCGCTCTGGACGCCGGCGTCTCGACCCGCCACCTCAGCTTCGTGGAGACGGGACGCGCCCAGCCCAGCCAGGACATGCTCCTGCGCCTCGCCGACCAGCTCGACGTCCCGCTGCGCGAGCGCAACCGCCTGCTGCTCGCCGCCGGCTACGCGCCGCGGTACGAGGAGCGCGCGCTGGACGACCCCGAGATGCGCCCGATCGCCGACGCCGTCGCGCTCGTCCTGCGGGGCCACGATCCCTGCCCGGCGTTCGCGGTCGACCACGGCTGGGCGCTCGTCGACCACAACGAGGCCGCCCGCCTGCTGATGGACGGCCTGCCCGACGAGCTGCTCGCCCCGCCGCTGAACGTCCTGCGCGCGAGCCTGCACCCCGAGGGACTGGCGCCGCGGATCCGCAACCTCGCCGAGTGGCGCGACCACCTGCTCGAGCGGCTGCGCCGTCAGATCGTGCTCACGGGCGACCCGGCGCTGCGAACGCTCTTCGACGAGCTCGCCGCCTACCCGGCGCCCGACCCGGGGGCCGAGCTGATGGCGCGCAACGACGTCGTCGTCCCGCTGCGCCTGGCCACCGACGCGGGCGAGCTGACGTTCCTCAGCACCGTCACCACGTTCGGCACGCCCGTCGACATCACGGTCGAGGAGCTCTCCATCGAGTCCTTCTTCCCGGCCGACGAGCGCACCGCCGCGGTGCTGCGCGCCGCCTAGACCCCGAGCTCCTCCGAGGCCATCGACGCGCCCTTGACGCGGTTGGAGATCTTCTCCATCGCCACGTCGCGGGCGAAGTCCGGCGAGCCGTGCTGAGGCTTGAGGTCGCGGCTGAAGGGCGAGAAGCCGCAGTCGTCGGTGGCCCCGAGCTGGTCGGTGGGGATGAACTTCGCGGCGGTCACGAGGCGGTCGCGGACCTCCTCGGGCGTCTCGACCTCGGGGCTCAGCGGGTTGATGACCCCGATGAACGCGACCTGCTTGACACCGTCGGCGTCGGCGCGGACGTTGTCGCCGACGAGCTTGTAGACCTTCTCCTTGTCCTCCTCCGACGCGCACTGGATGAGGAAGTAGCCCGCGTTGAGGTCGAACATGTGGTTCAGCAGCTTCTCGTAGGGCACCTCCTTGGAGTGCACCGAGTCGTTGTCGCCGCCCGGGCACGTGTGGATGCCGATGTTCCTGCGCTCCTGCGCCGAGAAGCGGTCGAGCACGCGGTTGTTGAGGTCGATGAAGTCCTGGAGCATGTCCTTGCCGGTCCAGGGGTTGCGCGAGTCGTTCTTGTTGGCCAGCCGACCCTCGGTGAAGTCGATCGACACGCGTTCGGCGCCGGCGGCGAAGCACTGGCGGATGTCCTTCTCGACCTCGTCGACGACGTCGTCGAGGAACTGCTCGCGCGAGTAGCCCTCGAGCTCCTCGTCGAGGGGGTAGAGCAGCATCATCATCGAGGCCGAGATGACCGCCTGCTTGACGCCCCCGCTCGCGATCTTCTTGTTCTTCTCGACGAACTCCGACGCGTAGGTCTGGTACTTGAACGGGCCGCCGGTCAGCCGCGGCAGCTGGCGGTGGTGGCCGTCGTCGAAGATCGCGAAGAACTGCCCGTCGCCGGCGAGGTTCGGCGCCAGGCCGGTCCCCGCGAGCGTCGTGGTGATCGGGTAGGTCGCGAAGGAGGACTCGCGCTGCTCGCCGTCGGTGACGAGCGTCTCGCCCGTCTGCTCGAGGCGCTTGATCGAGTCGGCGGCGGCCTCCTCCTGCAGCTTTTCCAGGTCGGACACCTCGATCTTGCCGTCGTCGAGGTCCTGGTAGGCGTCCTGCAGCTTGACCGGCCGCGGAAGCGACCCGACCATCTCGGTGGGGATGGGCATGCGTCTCTCTCCTGTGTTGGGGACAGCTCGTCCGAGCCTACCCCCGTGTGGAAGGATCGCCGCCATGCGGGTCGCGATCGTCGGGGCCGGAGTCAGCGGGATCGGCATGGCGATCGCGTTGCGGCGCGCGGGCCACACGGACATCACCGTGTTCGAGCGCAGCGCCGACATCGGCGGCGTCTGGCACCACAACACCTATCCGGGCGCCGCGTGCGACGTGCCGTCCTACCTGTACTCGTTCACCGCCGACCAGCGGCGCGACTGGACGCGGCCGTGCTCGCCGCAGCCCGAGATCCACGACTACCTGCGCGACGTCGCGCGGCGCCGGGGGGTGGCCGATCGGGTGCGGCTGAACACGGAGATCGCAAGCGCCGAGTTCGACGACGCCGCGCTGACATGGATGCTGAGGACCAGCGACGGCGAGCGCGTGGAGGCCGACGCGCTTGTGCTCGCGTGCGGCCAGCTCAGCCGCCCGCGCCTGCCCGACATCCCCGGGATGGCCGACTTCGCCGGCCCCAGCTTCCACTCCGCCGAGTGGGACCACGACGTGCCGCTCGCCGGACGCCGCGTCGCCGTCGTGGGCACCGGCGCGAGCGCGGTGCAGTTCGTGCCCGAGGTGGCGAAGGAGGCCGCGCGCGTCGACGTCTATCAGCGCACCCCGCCGTGGATCGTCCCGCGGCGCAACAACGTCTACGCGCCCTGGGCGCACGCGGCGATCCGGCGCATTCCCGGCATGCAGAAGGTGCGCCGCGCGGCGATGCTCGCGTTCATGGAGTCGGGAATCGCCAGCCAGACGCGCGTGCGGCCGCTGGCGCTCTCGCTCCGGGCGTGGTCGAGCTGGCACATGCGCCGCCAGATCAAGGACCCCGCGCTGCGCCGCCGGCTGCGCCCGCGCTACCCGATCGGCTGCAAGCGCGTGCTCTTCACGTCGCACTACCTGCCGGCGCTGCAGCGGCCGAACGTCGAGCTCGTCGACGAGGGCATCGCGCGCATCACCGAGCACGGCGTCGTGACCGCCGCCGGCCGGGAGCGCGAGGTCGACGCCATCGTCTACGGCACCGGCTTCGACGCACACGCCTTCGTCGCCCCGATGGCCGTTACCGGCGCCGGCGGGCGAACGCTGGCCGCCGCGTGGCGGGGCGGCGCCGAGGCGCACCTCGGGGTGACCGTCGCGGGCTTCCCCAACCTCTTCCTGCTCTACGGGCCGAACACGAACCTCGGCTTCGGCTCGATCATCGTGATGGTCGAGGCGCAGATCGCCTACGTCCTCGACGCGCTGCGCCGCCTGTCGGCCAGCGGCGCGAACGCGCTCGACGTGCGTCCCGAGGTGCAGCGCGCGTCGGGCGCGGAGCTCCAGCGGCGGCTGCGCCACTCGGTGTGGACGAGCTGTCGCAGCTGGTACCGCGAGGACGGCGACGGCCGGGTCGTGAACAACTGGCCCGGTCAGATGGCCGAGTACGTGCACCTGACGCGCCGTGTCGACCCGGCCGAGTACCGCGAGCTGCGGGCCAACTGCCCCCGGTGATCGTGCGGTCGGGCGCCCGCTTGCGGTTCCGCGCCGGCCCGTCGGGTACGCCCTCGCTATGCACCGCAAACGGCAAGACGCTGGGCGACCCTCGCGACGACCGCCTCGGCGGTGGTTCTGAGCGCTCCCGCGGCGGCCCTCGCGGTGCCGGCGAAGGACCGCGTCGACGGCTCGGCGACCAACCAGTACCCGACCCCCACCGGGCCGGGGACGAGTCGGCTGACGATCGAGGCGCGCACCGACAAGGCGGGCCTTCCGAGCGGCTTCGCCACCGGTGAGGGAACCACGACGGGCACGCCCGAGGGCGCGTTCGCGTGTCCGGCGCGGTCACCTGCGTGCGCGTGAGCGGCAACCGCGCGTCGATCAAGTACCGCTTCGACGAGGCTTCCGGCGGGGCGCAGTTCCTGCAGGACGGCGGCATCGAGGTCTTCGTGCAGGACAACCGCGGCCGGGCACGCGACGCGAACGCGTTCACCCCGCCGCAGGCCCCGGGTGCGTTCGAGGCCGCCGACCCGTCGCGGTGCGACGACCCGAACCCGGCGCCCTACGACACCGTGGAGTCCGGCGGCTACACGGTCCGCGGCGGTCGCGTCGGCGCGACCGGATAGAACACCTCGGATGGCCGTTAACGCCGCCGCCTTCGACCCCACCCCTCCCGGCCACGGGCAGGCTCGCGACGACGACCGCTGGTGGGGCCGCCCCGTGGCCGAGTTCCGCTGGCAGGCCGAGCTTGCGCGTCTGCTCGTGGACCCGGTGTACCGGGGCGCGGGCATCACCCGCGGGCGGGGCGAGCCGGTCGTGCTCATCCCCGGCTTCCTGGCGGGCGACGGCTCGCTGCGCGTCATGCGCGGCTGGCTGGACCGGATGGGCTACGACGCGCACGCCGCCGGGATCCTCGCCAACGTCGACTGCTCCGACCGCGCTCTGAACCGCCTCGACGAGCTCGTCGAGCGCATCCACCGCCGCACGGGGCGCGACGTCGCGCTCATCGGTCACAGCCGCGGCGGGCACTTCGCCAAAGCCCTCGCGCACCGCCGGCCTGAGCGCGTGAGCTGCGCGATCTCGCTCGGCGCCGGGCTCGACACGCCGTTCGACATCTCGGTGCCCACGCGCATGGCCATCGCGGCCTTCCGCGAGCTGCACGCGGTCACCAGCGATCGCATCGCGCGCAACGGCTGCTTCACCGACACCTGCCGCTGCGCGTTCGCGCGCGACTACGCCGGCGCGTTCCCGGAGTCGATCGAACTCACCTCCATCTACTCCAAGGGCGACGGCGTCGTTCGCTGGCGCGCGTGCGTCGTGCCCTACGCCCGCAACGTCGAGGTCACCGGCAGCCACGTCGGCCTCGCCTTCAACCGCAAGGCCTACCGCGAGGTCGCCCGCGCGCTCGTGCGCGCGCGGGAGGACTGAGGCGCCGGACTGAGGCGCTGGTCAGGGAGGCGGGCCCTCAGGTCGCCCCCGTCCACCCGGAGGATCGGTACGCAGCGCACCCACGTAGACGCCCGTCAGGACCAGGAGACCTCCGAGCGCCAGTCCGACACCGACCGGCTCGTCGTCGAGCCACGCGGAGAGCGCCACGGTGACGAACGGGACGAGCACGTACACGTAGGCCGTCCGCGACGCGGCCCAGTAGCGGAGCACGAAGAGGAAGAGCACGAACACGACTACTGAGCCCACGACAACGAGGTAGCCGAGCGCGACCCATGTCGCGGCGCGCTGCGGGACCACGAGCGACTCGCCCGCAAGCACCGAACCGGCGATCAGCACGATCGCCCCGGCTGACATGGCCACCGCGTTCATGGTCACGGGGTGAACCGGCGGGAACCGACGCACGAGCACCGTCGCTTGGGCGATGCACAACGCGCTGCCCAGCGCAGCGAGGAGAGACAGCAGCGGCAGCGACTCCCGCAGCGGGGCGCGCGACATCAGGGCGACCCCTACCAGCGCCACGAGGGTTCCGGCCACGGCCACGACGCGGAGGCGCTCCTGGCCTTGGAGCACGGCGAGGAGCAGGGTCGCGAGCGGCACGAGCGCAAGGAGGAACGAACCGAACCCGGCGTGCAGCTCGACGAGCGCGTAGTAGCCGAGGGCGAACGCGCCGCCGACGTCGAGGAGGCCGAACAGCAGCGCACCGGTCAATGCCCGCCCGCGCGGCAGCTCCAGCCTCAATATCGCCATCGCGGCCCCGAGCAGGGTCGCCGCTAGAGCAAACCGCAGGCCTGCTCCCCACAGCGGGTCGAGCTCCCGGTTGCTGAACCGGATCCCAACCGCGTTGCCGCCGACCAACACGGCGGTCGCCGCGAAGGCCGCGATCAGCCAGCCCTCGCGAGGCCGCGCCATGGCCGAACGCTACACCCGACTCCCTCCGCCCGGGAGGCCCGAGTCCCGCTTCTCCTAGGCGGCCCCTAGGCCCGCTCGCCCGCGCTGACGGCCTCCTCGGGCTGGCCGCTGGCGACGCCCTCCTCGCCGGGCATCGACTCCGGCCAGATCGGGTCGCGCTCGATCGCGGCCTTGACCATCTGGCGGGCGACGACGAGGCGCTGGATCTCGTTGGCGCCCTCGTAGATCTGGAGGACCTTTGCGTCGCGCATCATCCGCTCGGCCGGGAACTGCTTGAGATAGCCGTTGCCGCCGAGGACCTGGACGGCCTCGGTGGTCACGCGCATCGCGGTGTCCGAGGCGACGAGCTTGGCCGCGGACGCGAGCTTGGTCAGGCGCGGGTCGTCCTCGTCGATCGCCTCTGCCGCCTGGAAGGTCAGCGCGCGGGCGGCGGCGACGTCGGCCTCCATCCCGGCGAGCTTGAACTGGATGCCCTCGTGCTCCATCAGGGGCTTGCCGAACGTGTGGCGGCGCATCGCGTACTCCAGCGCGAGGTCGGTCGCGCCCTGGCCGAGGCCGACCGCCTGGGCGGCGACGGCCGGTCGCGAGCGGTCGAAGGTCATCATCGCGATCTTGAAGCCGTCGCCCTCCTTGCCCA
>JBDTYI010000336.1:0-4431 GCA_040005775.1 Solirubrobacteraceae bacterium | reverse complement strand
GAGGTCGGTCGCGACGAAGCCGGGGCAGGCCGCGTTGATCAGGATGTTCGTGTCCTGCAGCTCCTTGGCGTACTGGACGGTGACGGCGTTGAGGTAGGACTTCGACGGCGAGTACGCGACGGCGATCGGCCCCGTTTCGGCGCCGGGAGTGCTCTGCAGGGTGAGTGAGCCGACGCTGCTGGACATGTTGACGATCCGCGGCGACGCCGAGCGGCGAAGGAACGGCAGCATCGCGTTGGTGACGCGGATGACGCCGATCACGTTGGTCTCCACCGCCGCCCGCACCGTCGCGGGGTCGACGGTGGTCGGCGTCTGCGGCATGCCGCCGGTGATCCCGGCGTTGTTGACGAGCACGTCGAGGCGTCCGGCGCGCTCCTCGATCAGGCCGGCAGCGGCGGCCACGCTCGCGTCGTCGACCACATCGAGCGGTACGCCGAACGCGTCGGCTCCGGCCGCACGCAGCTTCGCCACCGCGGCCTCGCGGCGTTGTTCGTCCCGCGCGCCGACACCGACCATCCAGCCGAGCGCACTCAGGCCGGTGGCGATCTCGTACCCGATGCCCTTGTTCGCGCCGGTCACCAGCGCGATCGTCCGGTCAGTCATTCGTTCCTCCGGTCAAGCGGATAAGTTGTCCGCATACTATATCGGATAGCCTCTCCATTTGAGGCTCGATGACTCCGGAGCAGACTCCACCCCCCACACGGCGCGCCGACGCCGAGCGCAACCGCGACACGATCCTACGGACCGCTCGGGTGGCCTTTGCCGAGCCCGGCGCTCACATCTCGATGGCCGAGATCTCGCGACGCGCCGGCGTCGGCATGGCGACGCTCTATCGCAACTTCCCCGGCCGCCGCGAACTCCTAGAGGCCCTGTACGTCGACGAGGTCGACGCCATCTGCGCGGCTTCCGGGACGGTCTATGGGGATACGCCCGGCGCGGCCCTCGTGGCGTGGCTGCGCCGTTTCGCGGAGTTCTTCGCCAGCAAGCACGACATCGGTTCCGAGCTGCTGGAGCAGACCGATCGGGACAACCCCGTCTTCGACAACAGCCGCGCGAGAGTGCTCGCGGCCGGCCGGCCGCTCCTCGTCGCCGCGCAGGAGAGCCGGGAAGTCCGCGACGACCTCACGCTTGAGCAGGTCCTCGACATGGTGATCGCCGTCAGCGCGATCCGCGGCGACTCCGGCTACCTCGAGCCGATCCTGCAGGCCGCGCTCGACGGCATCCGTCGACCGACGATGTGAACGACCGTCAGGCTCCGCCCGCTGCCGCATGGGCGCGCGCGAGCGGCGACTGGTAGGGCGAGCGAACGATCTCCCCGTCGAGCCAGGCCGAGAGGCGCTGTGCCTCGGACGCCAGCGGGCGGCGGGCCGCGCGGGGGAGCGGGCCGGCGCCGACCACGACGACGGCGCCGTCGGGCTCCTGTCTCCAGCCGCCGACGGCGCGCCCGTTCCACCAGGCGGTCGGGCCGCCGTTCCCGTTGGCGTCGAAGAGGCGCGGCGCAGTCTCGCCGAGGTAGAAGTCGCGGCCCTTCCAGCCCATCGTCGTCGGATCGAGGGCGGGAAGAAGCATCGCCCACGGCTCGGGCGCAGCGACCGCGGCGGTGTCGTCGCGATGCAGCCAGGCGGCGCTCCCGTCGTCCAGGCGCACCTCGGCGGCGCCGACGTCGGCGAGCGCCTGGCGCACCGCGCCCTTGGTCGCGCCCAGCCACCACACGAGGTCGGCCTCGGTGCCCGGCCCGAAGCTCCACAGCCAGCGGCCCACCAGCTCGGCGTATCCCTCGCGCACTCCGAGGCGCTCGGGCTCGGCGCCGAGCCAGTCCTCGGCCGTCGTCCACAACGGGCGTGAGACCTTCCATCCGGCAGCGGGCTCGCCGCGGAGCACGCTGCCGCCGGCGGCGAGCACGGAGAGGATCCGGGGCGCGATGGGGAACTGTCCGCCGTAGCTCTTCCCGGGCGCGAGCTCGAGTCGCAGTGCGAGCGCGGGAAGCGCCTCGCGCAGCTGCTGGGTGGTCGCGGGCGCCTCACCCAGCCGGCGGTGTACCGCCGCGCACGTGTCCGCGACCCAGGCGACTCCGTCGTCGGCGAGGCCGTTGGCCTCGACCTCCTTGGCCAGCCGGGCACTGAGCTGTGCGGCCACGCGGGCCGCGGCGCTGCCCCGCACCGCCGGGAGGAGGTCGCGCGGGAACGCGAAGACGGTGCGCCGCATCGCCAGCTGCAGGACCACCGTGCGGTCCTCGTGCAGCGCGCGGCGGACGTCGTCGCGACTCGCGCCGCTCCGGGCGTGCGCGGAGAGGTAGACGCTCGCGGGCTCGGTTGCGTGCAGGCAGGTCATCGCCGCGACCGCGGCCTCCACCGAGGCCGCACGGTGGCCAGGCGCGAGCGCGTGCCGGGTCGCCAGACGCGCGCGCCGCTCGCTGTCACACACGGTCCTTACAACCATCAGCTCCTTCGCTATCAGCCTGTCATGGTCGCACTCAGGACGTCGCGCATCGTCATCGGTCGGCGTCCGATGAGCTGCTCCAGGGTGGGGGCGAGGCGGGAGAAGCCACCCTGCCGGCTGGCCCGGAAGATCCCGAGCATCATGTCGGCGCGCTCCGGCGGCAGGCCGCGCGCGATCATGCCGTCGCGGAAGTCGCCGTCGGGCACGACGGTCCGACGGATCGGACGGCCCGAGAGCTCGGCGGCGATCGCGGCGACGCCGGCGAGGTCGACGGTCTCCGAGCCGGTGAGCTCGAGCGTCTCCTCGTCGATGTCGGGGTCGGCGAGCGCGGCGGCCATCGCTTCGGACATGTCGTCGTGCGTGGTCCAGTTGACGGGCCCGTCCTCGGGCGCGGCGAGCTCGCCGCTTTCAGCTGCGTCACCGAGGAACATGACGGCCGAGTCGGCATAGAAGCCGCCGCGCAGCGCGGTGCCGGGCACGTCGGAGTCGTGCAGGATCTCCTCGGTGGCGTAGTGGTCGGGCATCGGCGGGAACGGCGACTGCGGTGCCGCGCCGGCGTGGCTGGTGTAGAAGACGCGCTCGGCGCCCGCGTCGCGCGCGGCCTCGATCGCGGTGCGATGCATGGCGATCCGCGCGGGCCCGGTGCTGTTGACCGACACGACGAGCACGCGGGTGGCGCCCTCGAAGCTGTGCGCGAGGCTTGCCGGGTCGTCGAAGCTGCCGTGGCGCACCCGTGCGCCCCGCTTGGCGAGGCCGCGCGCCTTCTCGGGATCGCGGACGCTGACGCCCACCTGGTCGGCGGGAACGCGGTCGAGAAGCTTCTCCACGACGGCGCGGCCGAGCTTTCCCGATGCTCCGGTGACGATGATCATGCGGATCTCCAAGGATCTGTAGGGGGACGGCGAGATGCGGCGCTTCCAGTGATAGCACGATATACGTATCGGTGGAAGCACGGATGCGGTAACGTGACGCACGGTGACTGCGAACGCCAGCAAGCCGACTCGTGAGCGCATCCTCGCCGCGGCGGCCAAGCTGCTTGCCGACGGAGGGGAGGACGAGGCGTCCACCCGGGCCGTCAGCGCGGCGGCCGGGGTCCAGGCGCCGACGATCTACCGCCTGTTCGGGGACAAGCAGGGCCTGCTCGACGCGGTCGCCGTCGACGCGCTGGAGACCTACCTGTCGACGAAGTCGCGCCGGTCGCCCGGACCGGACCCCGTGGAGGACCTCCGCGCCGGATGGGACGAGCACGTCGCCTTCGCCCTCGCCCACCCGGAGGTCTACGCGCTCCTTCGTCAGCGGCGGCGGCACGGAGACCCGCCGCCCGCCGCTCTGGCTGCGGCTGCGGTCCTGCAGGGCAACATCCACCGCATCGCTGTGGCTGGCCGGCTTCGCATCCCCGAGCACCTCGCCGTCCAGCTCGTCCAGGCCTCGGGCAGCGGAGTCGCCGCGGCACTCATCGCCACCCCGGAAGCCGAACGAGACCCGCAGCTGTCCTCGATCGCCCGCGAGGCCGTCATCGCGGGCATCACCGCCGCCCCTCACCCATCAGCGCCGCCAGGGCGCGTCGGCGCCGCGATCACCTTGCTCGCGAGCCTCGACGACGCCGACGCGCTCACGGCCGCCGAGCGGACGCTGCTGCGGGAGTGGCTGGACCGCATCGCGAAGTCTGCCGCCTGAGTGGGTCTCGAAACGCAAAAACCCCCGCTTGGCGGGGGTCTTTGTCGCATGCGCCGAAGATCTTGGGGGCGCGGCCGCGTTGCGCGAGGTAAATGGGGAAGACGACGATCCACAACGCCAGACAGCCGAAGACCCAGCCGCCCGTCGACTGGGTCAGGGTTCCCTTCGGTTATCGGCGACCGTGGGCGTCAACGCCGACCCAAACGGTCGTGGCGAGAACGACGGGCAGCAGCAGCGTGGTCATCGTGCGTCACCCCCGCGGCGCGCGCGCAGCCGGGCTCGCGCGCAAGCGCTGGGTCAAGCGCCAGCCCGGGT
>JBDTYI010000335.1:0-10603 GCA_040005775.1 Solirubrobacteraceae bacterium | reverse complement strand
CAGCGGGTCGATCGGCGCCGAGGAGGAGCCGGTGCGCCAGCCGTTGACCCACACCTCGAAGTGCAGGTGCGGGCCGGCCGCATCGCCGGTGTGGCCGACGCGGCAGAGCGCCTGCCCGGGCGTCACGACGTCGCCGGCCTTGACCGCGGTCGAGCCCTCCTGGCAGTGGGCGAAGAAGAAGTCGTGGCCGTCGGCGCCCTTCTCGACGATGTAGTAGCCCGCTGCGCGCGGTTGGTTGTCGGTCGAGGTGATCGTGCCGGCGACGGGAGCGACGACCGGCGTGCCCTCGGGGGCGAGGACGTCCTGGCCCTGGTGGCTGTAGCCCTTGCGCGGCTCGCCGAACCCGTCGCCGTAGGTGTGGGGCCCGGCCACCGGGAACGCGTGGTCGCCGGTCGCAGCCTGCGGGACGGGCGGGGGGGCGGGGGCCGGGGCGGGCGCGGGCTTGGGGGCGCGGACGACGAGTGTGGTGCGGCCCGACGAGTGGGCGGTACGCGCGAGCACCGTGTTGCCGCGACCCTTGACGTGCAGGCGCACGAGGTAGCTGCCCGGAGCGATCTGGGTGCCCGCGGGCCAGGTCGCACGGACGGTGCGCCCGACGCGCACGCGCCCGAGGTCCAGGCGCACGATCGCGCCGGTCTCGGTCTGGGGCAGGAAGACGACGCGGGTCGCGACGGTCCGCGCACCCCGCTGGGCGATGCGGACGGTCACGCGCGGGAGCGCCGGCGCGCGGACGGAGCGGGTGACCGAGAAGCGCGTGGCGACGGGCCGGTTCGGGGCCGAGGCGCTGACGAAGCCGCCGAACTCCTGGCCGCCCGACGGCGACGGGGCCGGGGTGCCCCCGGCGGTCGCGGAGGCGGCGGGGACGAGCAGCGCACCGAGCGCGGCCATCGAGGCCACGGCGCCCAGCATCGCGTTCGTCCTGCGTCGCATACCCGCACGGTCGGGCGCGCGGCCATGTGCCGTGACCGGCAGTCGCGCCCTTGCACGGCCTCACCGCCGGCGAACCTTCAGCAAAGCTCCCTATGCCTGCAACATCCGGCCCAGTTTGGGCGCGTCAGGACACGTCCACGTAGAGCACTTCGATCGCGTTGTTGCCATAGCCCAGCCGGTTCCACGGCGGGGTGTCGGGCTGGACGTTGCCGGAGGCGTCCGTCGCACGAGCGCGGAGCGTGTGGCGTCCCGGCGCCGCCGCCGTCCACTGGAACGACCAATCCTGCCAGTGGTAGGGGCCGGTCGGCGGCTGGAGGTCGGCGGGCAGCCACTCGCCCTCGCCGGTCAGCGCGAGGTCCACCTGCGTGATCGGTCCCGTGCCCGACCAGGCCTTACCACGGACGGTGTAGGTGCCGGCCGGGATGACGCCGCCGGGCGCCGGGTCGGTGATCCGAGCGCGCACCCGCATCAGGGTGACGGGCTCGTGTGGACGATCAGACCACTCGTACATGTAGTGGCCAACCTGGAACTCGCCCTCGTAGTCCTTGTCGATGAGGTCGATCCGGGTCAGCCACTTCACGGACGCGACCCCGTACCAATGGGGGGCGATGATCCGGAACGGCGCGCCGTGATCGGGACTGAGCGGCTGGCCGTTCATCTCGTAGGCGATCAGGATCTCCGTGTCCGGATCGATCGCCTGCGGGAGGTCGAGCGAGCGGACGAAGCGCAGGTCGTCGTGTTCGTAGTAGCGGCCGTGGTCGGCGCCCTCGAAGCGCACGTCGACGGCGTCGGGCTTTGGGCCCGCCTGCTCGAGCACCTCGTGCAGGAGCGCGCCCTTCCACTCGGCGGTCGACACGGCATAGTCGCCCCACGGCTCGCCCGTGGGGAGCGGCGTCTGGGAAAGACGCCCGTTGCCGGCGCACTCAAGCGTCACGAGCCGGGTGACCGACGGCATCGCCCGCAGGTCCTCGAGCGTCAACGTGAGTGGTCGGTCGACCGCCCCGCCGATGGTGAGCCGTCCGTCGTGCTCTGGCAGCGCGAAGTTGCTGCGCACGTAGTGCAACGCCGTGGGGGTGACCTCGCCGTGCAACGCCTCGGGCGGTGCCTCGGCGTTGAAGGGCTCGGGCTGGATCATTATGAGCGCCGCCCGGGCCTGCTGCACGTCGTCTGCGATCGTCATGTCGCTCCGTCTCCTTGTCCTGCGGATCAGTAGTCGGAATCCCGGAAGACCGGGTCGCGGTTGTCGTTGAATGCGCCGATGCCTTCGACGCGATCCGGATGGACGGCGGAGCGCCAGTGCGCCTCCATCATGATCGCGATCGCCTGCTCGATCGGCTCACCCTCGCCCATCCGCACGGCCCGCTTGACCGCCTGAACCGCTGTCGGCGAGTTGCCGGCGATCTTCTCGGCGATGCGGTGCACGGCGCGCATCAGCTCCCCCGGCCGGTGGAGCTCGTTGACCATCCCGAGCCGGTGGGCCTCCGCGGCGGTGATCGGGTCGCCCGTCATGAACATCTGCAGCGCCTTGCCCGGCGGCAGCAAGCGCGGCAGCAGCGCGGGCGAGCCGCCGCCCGCGGCGAGGCCGATCATCGCCTCGGGCTGTCCGAACGTGGCGTTGTCGGAGGCGATGATGAAGTCGGTGCTCTGGGCGATCTCGCAGCCGCCCCCATACGCGATGCCGTTCACCGCCGCGAAGATCGGCTTGCGCAGCTGGCGCAGGGTGTAGAGGGTGCGGTCGAAGTCCTGGCGCTGGCCTAGCCACTGCTCCTTGGTCATGCCCTTGCGCTGGCGCAGATCGCTGCCCACCGAGAACGCGCGCTCCCCGGCGCCGGTGATGATCGCGACGCGGACCGCCGGCCGGACCGCGATGGTCTCGAGGATCTCGGTCAGACGCGCGCCCATCTCGGTGGTGATCGCATTGTCGGCGTTGGGCCGGTTGAGCGTGATCAGGGCGACCTGCTCGCCCGCGGCGTACTCGAGGAGCACCGGCGAGTCAGGCTCGTCGCCCGCGGCCGGCGGGGGACCGAAGTCCAGGGTCTTCCAACGGTCGGTCGGTGTCGTGCTGGTGGTCATGGGGCGTCTCCTTCGGTCAGGTCTCGAGCTCTGCGAGCCAGCGGAGTGCGCGCAGGCCGGGGGCAAAGCAGTACTCGCCGCCGCGGGTGACGACGAACGGCGGCAGCTCCTGCAGCCGGCGCCTGATCGGCCGGTGCGGGATGGTCAACGTTCCCGTCCCGTCATTCGCTCCGACGAGCGGGTCCTTCTCGGCGGGCGCGCCGATGAAGATGCCGTCGTTGAGCCATTGCGTCTTGACGAACTCGAACTGGCGATCCAGGTGCGTGCCGACGAAGACGAACACGATCCCGCGGTCGGCCCCGTCGTCCTCGAGCACTCCCTCCGGGAGCATCGGCCCGTAGCTCGTCCCGCGGCGGATCATGCGGTGCAGGCGGACGTCCGTCGACATCTCGGCGTCCAGCGCGTCGCGTGGGTTCGCCCTGCGCGCATGGGCGCCCGCGGGGCACTTGAACCCGCGCAGGTCGTCGCCGTAGGAGAACGCGTTGTTCCGCCCCGGGTCGGCGCCGAGCGCAGGATCGTCGCGTTCGGGGGAGAGCGCAAGCGGCGCACCGCTCGGCCACCGGCCGACCATCTTGGCCGCCATCAGGGCCTCCTCCTCGCGGCCAGCAGCCTTCGCCTTCAGGTACTGCCGGTAGGCGGCCACGCGGGTGTGGAGCTTGCGGAAGACCACGTAGGTCCCGTTGCGCCCGAGCACCTCGGGCGTCGGCATCGGCGGGTCGTCGCCGGTCTCGTCGGGATAGCCGAGGATGAACTCACCGGCCTTGATCGGCAGCTCGTCCGGGTTGGTGCCGGGGATGCCGCTGCCCTCGACCGCCGGCTGGCCGATTCCGTCCTTGAAGCCGAACGACGTGCGCTCGTTCGGCAGCTGGTAGCAGTCCTGGCGCCAGATCACCTCGACCCCGTCCAGGTCGGCGTAGTCGTGGCGGGCCCGCTCGGCCACCGCCTCCAGCCGAGCTACATCGGGCGACAGGACGGCCAGGGCCACGTGAACGTCGGGGTTGCCGAGCGGCTTCTCCCAGTTCGCGGGGTCGCTGTCGCCCGCGTCGCCGAGCAGCGCCGCCCGCGCCGCCATGCCCTCCTTGAACTCGGGCGCGAAGCTCTCCAGCGAAGTCTCGGGCACGCCCAGGGCCTTGAGGCCCTGATACGTGAACGCCACGGTCAGCCAGCCGTCCCCGGCCGGATCGGATGACGGCCGGCCCGCGTCCACGGTCCCGTGAAGGCGCCGGACCAGCTCACGGCCGGCGGCACGGTCGTCGATGCGCAGGAGCAGGTGCCGCCCGGCGTAGGGCGAGGGACGAGGATGCAGCGCGCCGCTCTGGATGTCGTCCAGCTCGAGCGTGCTCGGATCCGTGGTGGTCATGTCGTGGGCACGCGCGGCGGATCGGGATTCGGTGCCGCGAGGTACGGGAACGTCTGCGACGCCGGCCGCGTCGCCTGGTCGACGCCATCGCGGATGACCGGTCCCCGCCCGGCATTGATCAGCAGCGTGAACAACGTGTCCATGACGTCGTCGTTGAGCGCCCGGCCGCCGCAGGTCTCGTGCGCGCGGCCCTCGCGGGCGGCGAGCTCGATCTCCAGGAAGGACCCCTGCTCGGCGTAAGGCTTGGTGACGTCGACGACGAGGTAGTCCGCGAGGACGAGTTCGGTCAGCGGGTGTGCGCCGTTCTCGTCGAGCGGCCAGTCGACCTTTCCGTCGAGCCCGTCCCAGAAGGCCAGGTTGGCGTTCAGCCGCGCCCGATAGGCCCCCTCGTAGTGGTGCGCCGGGTGAAAGGCGTCGTCCATGTTGTAGAGGTCGCGGATCTCGAGGTCGCGGTTGACGCGGTCGAACTGCGTCGGGCCGAGCATCATGTTCGGGACCTCGGGCCGTCCCGCGCTCTCGAGGCGGACGTTGAGCTTGCCGCGGGTCAGCGTCTCGACGGCGACACCGACCAGGTCGACGTCGCCGAGCACGTCCGCGCAGTCGAGCTCGACGACGAGACCGAGGACGTTCTTGCCGTCGAGGTAGATCGCGCCGGGGTCGGTGAACGCCAGCTTCTCCGTCGCGATCGTCTTGAGCATCGCCGGCGCGTCGAGGAAGAACGGATCCCAGCGCGGGCCGGCGAAGATCCGCGCACCGTCGCCCGCTGCAAGGCGATCGCCGCCGACCTCGACGGTCACCGTGTCACCGCTGGGCAGCCTGCAGGTGCAGTGCTGCTCGCCCCCGTCGTCCGGGTCGGGCGTCGAGAAGACGCACTCGATGACGATGTCGTCCTCGGTGGGGCTGAACGGGCTCCCGGCGTCCGGGTCGTTGCGGGTCAGTTCGCGAATCCGGAAGCGGTAGAGGAGTGCGTCGGAGAAGCGGGCCGTCGGCGGCGCGAACGGCAGCGTGTTGAGGACGAGGACGAGGTGTCCCGGTCGGTCCGGGCTCGGGAACGCGTAGAAGTCGGTGATGTCCGCGATCGGTTCGGCGACCGCCCGCGGACCGGAGATGTGGTGCGACACCCGTACTAGGCGTCCGCGGCTTCCGCGAGCAAGGGCGCGAGCGCGGGGTGCCCGAGCGCTTCCTCGGCCGCCGGCTCATCGAGGACGCGATCGAACGCGTCGTTGACGCGCTGGGCCTTGCGGATCTCCTTGACGGTGCCGCCGTAGTTGCGGGCGTAACCCGTCGCGGATCGCTGCGCGCTGAGGATGAAGCCCTTGACGGCGGCGAGGTCGGGCAGGCCCTCGTAACCCTCGACGTGCTGGAAGATCGAGGCGAACAGCTTGAGCGGCTTGGAGGCGAAGTCCACCATGTAGGCGTCCCACGGCCCATCGAAGCTCGTGGCGAAGAGCAGCCTGGTGTCGTCGTCGAACAGCACGAACCGCGCCTCGTGGATCGAGGCGATCGGCAGCGCGTAGTCGCCGGGCCGCTATCCGGGGCTGCTCTGCAGGGCGGCGACGGCCTCGCGGATCTCGGGCTCCTGACCGGGCCTAACGTGGAAGAACAGGCTGAACTCGCTGGTGGGCCCGACGGTTATCCCGGGTCGGGCCGCGTCGGTGGCGGGCGTGGTCACGGTGTTCTCCTGGTCTTCGCGGTGGCGCCTCGGCGCCTTCAGGTTCAAACGCAATGATGTGCGCCTGCCGCGCCCGAGTCATCACCCGCTTCGGGTGAGTCAGGCGGCGCGTCGAGCGCCGCGCCTGCGCCTGACGTCCTCCTCGAGGCGGTGCAGGCGCCGAAGCCGCGGCGACTTCAGCGTCCGGCCCGACCTCAGCGTCGCCACCGCGCAGGCCAGGAAGCACGCCGCCCCCAGCGCTGTCGTCCAGTTCGCCGCCGCCAGGTCGAGCACGGAGCCGGTCGAGGGGACGAGGTAGCCGGCGACGGCCGCGATCCCGAACAGGACGCAGCCGAGCAGGTTGACCGCCGGCTCCCACCAGCCGGTGCCGCCGCGCGCGGGACGCCAGCCGTGGCGTGCCGAGGCGCGGTAGGCGATCGCCCCCGACACCAGGAAGCAGACCGACCCGAGCGCGTCGGGACGCCACACGAGCCGGTTGTAATCGGGGTTCGACAGCGACGTGTGCAGCGCCTGGTAGGTCGTGACGTTGAAGAACAGGGTGCCCGCGGACTGGATGGCCGCGGCCCACCACGACGGCGGGCCGGCGGGCACCGATCGCCGCTCGGGGAAGGCGAGGGCGCTCTGGAGCGCCCCGCCGGCGGTGAAGAGGATCGAGCCGGCGAAGAACGTCACGGCGTCGGCCTCGGCGCCGACCAGTTGCGCGTAGCCCGGGAACGGGCCGACGAGGAAGCAGGTCGAGCCGAGCGCGAAGCACGCGGCCATCCAGCGCTCGCGGGTCATCGCCACAGCATCCGCCCCAGGATCTCCAGCGAGCCGGCCTTCGACAGCGGCTCGTTGAGGTTGCCGCACTTGGGCGACTGCACGCACGAGGGGCACCCTGACTCGCACGGGCACTCGCTGATGAGCGTGTGCGCGTCGCGCGTCAGAAGGTCGAAGTTCCGGTAGCCCTGGAGCGTGATCCCGACCCCGCCCGGGTGGCCGTCGTAGATGAAGATCGTCGGGCCGCCGGTCTGCGCGTGGGCGTTCGTCGAGAGGCCGCCGATGTCCCAGCGGTCGCACATGGCCAGCAGCGGCAGCACCGCGATCTGCGTGTGCTCGGCGGCGTGCAATGAGCCCAGCAGCATCTCCAGTGGGAAGTCGGCCAGCAGGTCGCGCCCGAGCTCGTACCAGAGCGCCTGCGTCGTGAAGGAGTGCTTGGGCATGTCCAGCGCCTGGAGATCGACGACCTCGTGGTCGGGCAGGCGCTTGCGCTGGAAGGCCAGCACCTGCTCGGTCACCGTCACCCGCCCGAAGCTCAGCGTCACGCCGCACACGTCGCGGCGGTCGAGCAGGCGCTCGATCTCCATGTCGGTCTCGCTCTTGGGCTGCGTGTACCAGTCGCCCGAGAACGGCTCGACGAGCGCCTCGCGGCGGTCGAGGTCGAGCTCGCGCACCTCATAGCTGCGCCCCAGGTGCAGGTAGACGGCGCCGTCGTGCACCGTCGACGCGGCGCGGCTGGACTCGACCGTGCCCAATAGCTCGCCGCTGGAGACGTCGATGACCCCGACGCTGTCGGGCGAGGCCGAGCGCAGCGACACGCGCGCGGCGGGGTAGTCCTCCGCGTGTCGCAGCACGTAGCCGCCGCGGCGCACGACGAGCTGGCCGTCGGCGACCAGCTGGTCGGCGTAGGCCTGCCAGCGGGGGCCGAGCGTCTCGGCGTCGTCGGGCCCGAGCGGGCCCTCGTGGGCGGCGCACAGCAGGTGGGCGAGGTGGATCGGCTCGTTCTCGTGCCAGACGATCGCCGACTCCACGGGCCGGTCGAGGAACTCGTCTGGATGGCGGCAGAAGAACTGGTCCAGCGCGTCGTCGCCGGCGATGTAGACGGCCAGGCCGCGCCCGCGGCGCCCGGCGCGACCCCACATCTGGCGCAGCGAGGCGACTGTGCCCGGGAACGTCACGCACACGGCGGCGTCCAGCGCACCGATGTCGATGCCGAGCTCGAGCGCGTTCGTCGTGACGACGGCCATGACGTCGCCGCTGACCAGGCGCGCCTCGAGCTCGCGGCGCTGCGCCGGCGTGTAGCCGGCGCGGTAGGGCGCGACGCGGTCGGCGAGGCCGTCCTCGCGCAGGTCGTCGGCCACGAGCTTGGCGATCAGCTCCACCGCCTTGCGCGACTTGATGAAGCAGATCGTCCGCGCGCCCTCACGCACCAGGCGCGCGACGATCTCGGCGGCCTCGCCCAGCGCGCTGGCGCGGATCTGCAGCACCTCGTCGACCACCGGCGGGTTCCACATCGCGATCTGCCGGCGCGCGGACGGCGCGCCGTCCTCGTCGATCAGCCGCACGTCCTTCAGACCGGTGAGGCGCTCGGCCAGCTCAGCGGGGTTCGCGACCGTCGCGGAGGCGAGCAGGAAGCGCGGCTGCGTGCCGTATGCGGCCGCGATGCGGCGCAGGCGGCGCAGGACGTTGGCGACGTGCGCGCCGAAGACGCCGCGGTAGACGTGGGCCTCGTCGACGACGACGACGGCGAGGTTCGCCAGGAAGTCGCCCCACGCACCGTGGTTGGGCAGGATCCCCATGTGGAGCATGTCGGGGTTGGTGAGGATGAGGTTCGACCGCCGCCGGATCGCCGCGCGCTCCTCGCGCTTGGTGTCGCCGTCGTAGATCGCCGGGCGCACCTGCTTGTGCAGGCCGAAGGTGTGCAGCGCCCGCGCCTGATCCTGGGCGAGCGCCTTCGTCGGGTAGAGGTAGAGCGCGCGTGCCCGCGGGTCGGCGCACAGGATGTCCAGCGTCGGCAGGTTGAAGCACAGCGACTTGCCGCTCGCCGTGCCCGTGGTGACGATCGTCGTCGCCTCCCAGGCCGAGGCCAGCGCGGCCTCCTGATGCGTGTACAGCTCCTCGATGCCGGCCTTCTGGAGCCCGCCGCGCACGGCCGGGTGGAGGTCTGAGGGGATCGGCACGGCGCGCGCGGCCCGGGCGCCCTCGAAAGCCTCGCGCACGAGTCGCCCGTCGTCACGACCGGCGTCGAGCAGCTCGCTCCATGGCTCGGTCCTGCGGGTGGTCGCCACTGCGACCCATCGTAGAAGCGTCAGCCCTGGGTGGCCGCGAGCACGAGGAGGATTACCGCGGCAATTGCGACAACCCCGACGACCACGAGGTTGAGCAGCAGGACGCGGTTGGTCCGGTCGCGCGGCGGTCCAGCCGCCGGCGGCTCCTCGACGTCACCATCACCGTCGCGCCAGCTGACCGCGCCGGCCAGTGCGTTCGTGATCAGCGTGTTGAGGCTGACGCCCTCGTGCTCGGCCTCGCGCGCGAGCGCGTCGTGCAGGGATTGGGGCATGCGGATCAGGAAGCGACCGCTGCGGACCGCCTCCTGGCGTCCCGTCGTCGCATCCGGCCCGTCGTCCATCGCAGGTCCACTGTAGGCGGCAGCCGGGCCCGCGGCAACGGAGCGCATCGACGCATGGAGTTTCCCCAGGGCGCTTGCGAGCACCCGCGACACGCTGGCCTGCGACGAGCCGACGCGGCGGGCGATCTCGGCCTGGCTGAGGTCCTCGCCATAGCGCAGGGACAGCAGCGTGCGCTGGCGATCGCTCAGGGTGGCCCAGGCCTGCGCCAGCGCGACGCGGTCCTCCGCGGAAGCCTCCTCGGGGGCCGCGACGTCGGGCAGCGGGGCGCCCGTCGCGGCGCGGCGCGCCAGCAGCGCTTCGGTCACCGCGGCCTCGGGCGCGCCGACGGCCTGCGCGAGCGCGCCGGCGTCGGGCTCGTGCCCCGCGCGGGTGGTGATCGCGGCCTCGGCGTCGCGCACCCGCGCGTCGAGCTCGCGCACCCCGCGGGGCACCCGCACGAGCGGCGTGCGGTCGCGCAGGTGGTGGCGGATCTCGCCCTCGATGGCTGGGCGCGCGAGGGCCGCGAGGCTGCTGCCGCGCTCGGGCTCGAAGCGGTCGACGGCCTTGATCAGTCCGACCGAGCCGACCTGGACCAGATCCTCGAGCGGCTCGGAGCCGCCTGCATAGCGGCTCGCGATCGAACGCACGAGGGGAAGGTAGTCCTCGATCAGGCGCGCCCGGCCCTGCGCGTCGACACCCATGGGCAGAGCGTCCCACACGCGGGCCTTCGCGGGTGAGGTTCGTGGCCATCCCGGGGCGATATCGGGTGATTTCACGGGTGGTAGCATGGATCGTCCGGCTCGTCGCGAGGCACCTGACAGGTGATGAGGGGCGTCATCGGGATTCGGGTCATGCTCGTCGCGGCGGTCGCCGCACTGCTGCTGACCGGGGCGCCCGTGGCCGCTGCCGACGACGTTCAGCAGCTGCCGGTGGCGGCGGAGGACATCGCCACGCAGGCGGTCGCCGCGGCCACGCCGCCGGCCGCGACGGAGCCCGTTCCCGAACCGGAGCAGCCGAGCGCGGCGCCGCTTGCGCCCACGGCCGCGGAGGCGCCGCCCACCACGCCCGCCCCGACGCCGCAGCAGCCGGTGCCCCCGCCGCCTGCCGTCCACGAGACTCCCACGGCGCCGAGCAGCCCGGTGAACGTCAACGTGAGCGTCCGCGTGGGCAGCGAGGGCGACGACGGGCCCGTCGCGCAGA
>JBDTYI010000334.1:0-4296 GCA_040005775.1 Solirubrobacteraceae bacterium | reverse complement strand
GTGCACTGGGCGCCGTCGGTGTAGGTCATGACGCCCGGGTGGATGGGTGCGCTGCCGGCGGGGGCCCACGTCGGTGCGGCCGCCGCGGGACCGGCCGCGAAGGCGCGCACGGCGAGGGCAGCGAGGCTGGTGATCGCGAGACGAATTCGCTTGATGGGGGCAGGACCGATGCGCGGGCGCGGAACTTGCGGCGCACTGTGCGGGTCACGCACGCAACCGTCGATGGACACAGAGATGCCGTTCGTCCGGTTTTCGTCACCGTTGAGCGCTAGATCAAACGTCCACCGGGGCCCTTCGTTCGGGTACTGTCGCGTCCGACCGCCACTCCGTAGGAACACCGCACGCGACCGCGACCGGCTTTCGGGAGCCAGGGCGGCCTCGGGGCGGCGAGGGGGGTGCGAGAAGATTGCGGACCGGACGCTGGGGGGCGTCCGGTCCGTGACCGTCTACGGTGAGCCATCATGGAGGGGTGACCGCCACCTTCCACAGCGTCGACCCACGGACCGGAGAGAAGGGCCGGGCCTTCCAGGAGGCTACGACCGAAGGCGTCGGCATTGCGGTCGCCGCGGCCGAGGCCGTGCACCGCGCGGCCGTGCTCGGCGACGTCGAGCGCCGCGCCACCCTCCTCGACGCCGCGGCGCGCCGCCTGCGCGCCGCCGGCGACGAGATCGTCGCGGTCGCCGAGGCCGAGACGGGCCTGCCCGAGGCACGCCTGAAGGGCGAGCTCGAGCGCACCGCCGGGCAGCTCGAGGCCTTTGCGGCCGTCGTGCGAGCGGGCGACCACGTCGAGGCGATCATCGACACGCCCGACCCCGGCGCGAAGCCGATCCCCCGCCCGGACGTCCGGCGCATGCTCGTGCCGATCGGACCGGTCGCCGTGTTCGGGGCCAGCAACTTCCCGCTCGCGTTCTCCGTCGCGGGCGGCGACACCGCCAGCGCCCTGGCGGCCGGCTGCCCGGTCGTGGTCAAGGGGCACCCCTCGCACCCCGGGACCGGCGCCGTGGTGGCCCGCGAGCTCCAGGCTGCCGCCAGCGAGGCCGGCCTGCCGGAGGGGACCTTCGCGCTGCTTCAGGCCGCGGGGGTCGAGGTCGGCGAGGCGCTGATCGACGAACCCTCGATCGCCGCGGTCGGCTTCACCGGCTCGCTGGGCGGCGGTCGTGCGCTGTTCGACCGCGCGGCCGCGCGGCCGCACCCGATCCCCGTGTTCGCCGAGATGGGCAGCGTCAACCCGATCGTCGTCACTGAAGCCGCACTGACCGCGCGGGCCGACGAGATCGCCGAAGGCCTGGCCGCGTCGGTCGGCACCTTCGGCGGGCAGCTGTGCACGAAGCCCGGCGTGGTCTTCGTCCCCGCCGGGGCCGCGGGGGACGCGTTCACCGGCGCGGTCGGCGCGAAGCTCGCGGCGCGCGACCCCGAGGTACTGCTCAACGAGCGCCTGCGCGACGCACTGGCCGCGAGCGTCGAGGCGCTGGGCGAGCTGGCGCAGGCAGTGGCGCTGCCCGGTGAACCCGCGGGCCCGGGCTTCCGCTTCCGGCCGGCGGCCTATGCGGCCGCGGCGGCCGACCTCGTCCGCTCCCCGGCCCTGCTCGACGAGCGCTTCGGCCCGATCGTGCTGCTGATCAGCTACACCGACCACGACGAGCTGCTCGACGCGGTTGCCCGCCTCGAGGGCCAGCTCACCGGCACCGTTCATGCGGGCACCGGGGACGACCAGCTGGTGAGCCGGCTGGTGGCGCTGCTGACCGCACGTGCGGGCCGCGTGCTGTTCGACGGCTTCCCGACCGGCGTCGCGGTCACCCACGGCATGCAGCACGGCGGCCCCTACCCCGCCACGACGGCGCCCGGGCACACGTCAGTCGGTATGACGGCGCTGCGCCGCTTCCAGCGCCCGGTCGCCTTCCAGAACGCGCCCGACCACGTCCTCCCCGCCGAGCTGCACGACGACAACCCGCGCGGAATCTGGCGCCGCGTCGACGGTCAGTTCACGCGTGAGCCGTTGGAGCGCGGCTAGCGGCCGGCTTGCGCCCTAGGCGGGTTGCATGGCCCCGAAGACGTTGCCCTCGGGGTCCTTGAAGTAGGAGAAGGAGCCGACCTCGTCCATGGTCTGGCGGTCGTGCACACGAACGCCACGATCGCGACTCTTCCCACGCGCTCGACCCGAAGGCCGGGGCGCGGCCCGCGCAACCGACGTTGCGTCCGTCCGCAGAACGGGCATCATCTGACCTTCTTGCTCACGCCACAGGCACGGATTGCCGAGGTACCACGAATGCAGCATCGCTACGAGCGGGTCTACGTCGAGACGGAGCGCCATCGCATCTCCGGATTCCTGACGTTGCCCGCGGACGGCTACCGCAGCCGCCTCTCGGACTTCCTCAACAGCGCCGATCGCGACTTCATCTCGCTGACCGACTGCACGGTCGAGCTGATCGGACGCGAGGGCCCCGGCACCGCGCACGAGTTCATCGCCGTGTCGCGCCAGCACATCGTGCTCGCGATCCCGCACGGCGACGGGCTCGGCCAGGAATCCGTCGCGCCGCCCGCCGCGGCCTGAGGCACTCAGCGCAGCGCCGGCGTCAGGTCTAGGCCCGCGGCGCGCAGAGCCCGGCGCACGCGACGGTCGAACGACGCCACGTCGGCTCCCTGCGCCCGCGCTGTGGCCAGGGCGAACCCGTCCGCGAGGCTGATGGTCGACCCGCGCAGGTCCGCGGCGTCCCGCGCGATGGCTGCCGTCGGAGCGACGAGGCGAATGCCCAGCGCGTCGACTGCCCGCACCGCGACGCGCAGCGCAGCGTCATCGACGGCCGGACGGACGAGCACCTCGGCGTAGTTGATGAGCGACAGCAGCATCGGCACGCCACCCGCCGCCATCCGCTCGATCGCCTGAGCGGCTGCGCGGTGATGTGCGTCGGACCGATCGAGGCCGGCGATCACGACGTCGGTGTCGAGGACGCAGCCGCTCATGCCCGCTCGTCGGCGCGCAATCGGTCGAGGTAGCCCGGCTCGTAGAGACCGTCGAACACGCCGAGCGATGCCGCCGGGGCATCCAGCGCGCGCCGGATCATGATCACGTCGGCCCCGTCGGCCTCGATGCTGACGACGTCCCCGGCCGCCAGGCCGACCATGGCCAGGGTCTCCACCGGCAGGGTCACCTGGTTCTTGCTCGAGATGCGCGGCACGCCTTTACCGTAACGTAAAGGCGCCATTTGCTCAACCGATGCGACGGGCGAGCGCCATCGCCTGCCGCAGGTCGGCGGCGAAGCGGTCGCTCATCGCGCCGAGCAGCGCCGTCGCCTCGACCACCGTTCGCTCCTCGACCGCCTCGACCGCCGGGCGCACCGTGCCCACGAGCATCTCGATGAGCACCGCGCCCGCATGCTCGCCGGGGAACGCGTCCTCGGGCAGGTCGTCGAGGAGCGACCCCAGGACGTCGGTGAGCATCACCCCGGTTCGAAGCACCTCCTCGACGAAGGGCTGGACGTGGTCGGCCGGGCTAGAGGACGTCATGCCTGCCGGTAGGGGCGGGGCGCCACGATCTCGCCCCCCGTCAGCGGAGAGGGAGGGATTCGAACCCTCGGTAGACCGTAAAGCCCACACACGATTTCCAGTCGTGCCCGTTCAACCGCTCCGGCACCTCTCCGAGCGGCGACAAGCCTAGCGGGCGGGCCAGAGGTCGCGTGGGGGCGTCGCGCGGGCAAAGGATCGCGTCCGGCGCGTCCTGGCAAGGACGCAGGGAGGGTTTAGTGACGGAGTCACGGGCCCGACCGAGGACGCAGCTAGGGCGTGATCGGCGCGGTCGTTTGGCGTGGGACGTCCCCGCGCGAACCACGCTTTAGATCTTCCAGGCGCCGTCGCGCAGGACCGGCGTCTCGCTCCCGTCATCGCCGATGCCGGTGACGGCGACGTCGTCGCTGCCGATCATGAAGTCGATATGGATCGAGGAGTGGTTGAGGCGGCCGTGGTCCTCCTCGCCGGCGGTGAACGAATAGCTCTCCCCCAGCGCGATGTGCGACGCGGCGTTCTCGTCGAGCAGCGTGTCGAAGAACGTCGTGCCGAGCTTGCCGATCCGTCCGGCGCCGTCGACCAGCGCGACCTCCCCGAGGCGCGAGGCGCCCTCGTCACGGGCCGCGTAGGCGCGCAGGACATCGCCGCCCTCGTCGGCGTCGATGCGCACGGCCTTGCCACCGCGGAACTCGACCTCGAGGCCCGTGACGATCGTGCCGCCGATGACCAGCGGCTTCGTGGAGCGCACGACGCCCTCGGTGTGCTGCGGGTCGGGCGCGCCGAAGATCTCCTCGG
>JBDTYI010000333.1:0-3046 GCA_040005775.1 Solirubrobacteraceae bacterium | reverse complement strand
CGTCCGGAGGGCGCCGTCGGGCGCTGCGCCGGACGGCGCTGAGAGTCGTCCGTCGCCGGCAGCGGCCCGCTGCCGGGGTCCGGGCCGCCGTTCGGCGATGCGTATGCAGCGATGAGCAGGAGAAGGGCATGGTCCGACGCCGATGCGGCCGGCCCTCCCCACCCCGTTGCTCGCGGCCGTCGTGCTGGCGGCCGCTCTTCCCTCCAGCGCGTCGGCGGCGTGCGGCGGTGCCGACGTAGCACTCTCGGGCCTCGACCGCGCCGCCGCGCGCAGCGCACTGCTGTGCACCGTCAACGCCCAGCGCGCCGCTCGCGGCCTGAGCGCGTACCGCGACAGCGCCGGCCTTTCGCAGGCCGCCCAGGGCCACAGCGACGCGATGGTGTCCCAGTCGTTCTTCGACCACGTCTCCCCCGACGGCGGCACGCTCGTCGCCCGCGTCCGCGCGACCGGCTGGATCCCCTCGGCGGGCAGCTACGCGCTCGGCGAGGCCATCGCCTGGGCGGGCACGCCGCTGGACACCGCCACGCAGGTGGTCACCGGGTGGCTGAACAGCCCGCCGCACCGCGCGATCCTCCTCGACGACCGCTTCCGCGAGGCGGGACTCGGCGTCACCGGGGGCATCCCGACCGGCCCCGACCTCGGCACAACCATCGTCCTCGACGCCGGCATGCGCACCGGCGCGGCGCGCAGCACCAGCAGCTCGCCGTCCGGCCCCCCGGCGTCCGCCACCACGCCGCCGACCGCCTCTAAGGTGCGCCAATGGCGCTCGGGCAAGACGTGCGCGAAGGCTGCGCGGCGATCGCGCGCGGCGCGCGCTCGGTGCGCATCGACCTCGACGCGCTCGAAGCGCTCGTCCCGGGCCCGCCCCCTGAGCTCGACCCGCAGCGCCACTACCTGGAAGGCCCGGCTCATGACGTCGCGGCCTACCTCCTGACCCTCGACGCGATCAACTTCGGCTCGGGCTGGTTCCCGACGCTGAAGAAGCGCGCGGGCTGCTCGGGCTACTTCACGGTGTCGTGGGCGCTGGCCGATCGCTGGCGCGCGGGCGCGCCGTGGTCGAACGCCGAGCTGCGCACGATGCGCACCGAGGAGGTCGCCGACACACTGGGCCAGCGCCGTGACCACGAGCTGATGGCCCTGTTCGCCCAGGCGCTGCGCGAGCTCGGGCGCTTCCTCGGCGACCGCCACGCGCTCGACCTCATCACGGCGGCCGGCGGCTCCGCCCAG
The DNA here is from genome assembly GCA_040005775.1 of Solirubrobacteraceae bacterium. Taxonomy (GTDB): domain Bacteria; phylum Actinomycetota; class Thermoleophilia; order Solirubrobacterales; family Solirubrobacteraceae; genus JAOPZW01. The sequence goes on along the minus strand of JBDTYI010000333.1, from coordinate 1,819 downwards.
CGCTTTGGTCAGATGCTCGCCGGCGGCATGGCGCTGTGGCACGACGCGGGCTTCTACAAGCGCGCGCAGATCGTCGGCAGCGATCTCGCCCTTGGCGGCGTCGCGCAGTTCGAAGACATCGACCAGCTGACGATCTTCGCCGACAACCTCGTTCCCCACGTGCTGCGCTGCGAGGGCGTGCTCGTCTACGCCGACGACCTCGCCGCGCACATCGAGTCCGGGCAGCTGCTGCCGACCGGGCGGCCCGAGCGCGAGATCCGCGCGTGCGCCGTCCACGCCTGCGCGCAGATCGCCCGGCGCACCGGCATGACCGAGCGCGACCTCGACAACGCCCTCTGGTACCGCGGTCAGCGCGACGAGTACAAGGCCCGCCCGCGCCACCGGACGCGGACCGTCTACTACTAGCCGCCGGCGGGGTTGTGACCGCGGCGCGGGTGCAGCTCGTGCACCTCGGCGGGGCCCTCGTCGCTCGTGCGCTCGGCCTCCAGCGAGGCGATGCGCTGCGACAGCGCCTTGATGGCGTCGGCGACCGGGTCCGGGAGGTGGATCCAGTCGGCGTCGGGGCCCTCCACGCGCCGGCCCTCGACCCGCACGACGTGGCCGGGGTTGCCGACCACGGTCGCTTCCGGCGGCACGTCGGTGATCACCACGGAGTTCGCGCCCACCCGCGCGCGGCGCCCGACCGTGATCGGCCCGAGCAGCTTCGCGCCCGAGCCGACGATGACCTCGTCCTGCACGGTCGGGTGGCGCTTGCCGGTCTCGAACCCCGTGCCCCCGAGCGTGACGCCCTGGTAGAGGGTCACGTCGTCGCCGATCTCGGCCGTCTCACCGATCACGACGCCCATGCCGTGGTCGATGAACAGCCCCCGGCCGATGCGAGCGGCCGGATGGATCTCGATGCCCGTCAGCGCACGCGTGAACATGCTCAGCACGCGGGGCAGCAGCGGCACGCCCGCGTGGTGCAGCGTGTGGGCCACGCGGTGCGACAGCAGCGCGTGCACGCCGGGCCAGCCGGCCAGCACCTCGGCCGAGGAGACGCCGCGCGCAGCGGGGTCCCGCGCGTGGACGGCGTCGACGTCGCGTCGGATCTCTCCGGCGATGCGGCGCAGCGTGCCGATCCGACCCATGCTCCGTACGATAGTCGCGTGCGGGTGCTGATCCTTCACGGGTGGCAGGGCTCCGGGGAGGGCCACTGGCAGCGATGGCTGGCGAGTCGGCTGCGCGAGGCCGGCCACCACGTGCAGTTCCCCGAGCTCCCGGAGTGCGACGTCCCGTGCCCCGACCGCTGGGGTGCCGTGTTCCGCTCCGAGCTGGGCCGCCTGGCGGCGCGCCGCGACGACGAGCGCATCGTCGTCGCCCATTCGCTCGGCTGCGTGCTCTGGCTGCGCGAGGCGGCCGCGGTGGCCGCGTCGCGGCGCGTGGACCGCGTCGCGCTCGTGGCGCCGCCCGGCCCGGGCGCCGAGATCGAGCAGCTCGCCGGCTTCTATCCCACGGGCGCCGAACACGACGCCGTCGCCGCTGCGGCCGGCCACACCCGCTTGGTCTGCAGCGACGACGATCCCTACTGCCCCGGCGGCGCCGCCCACGTCTGGGGCGAGCCGCTGGGCCTCGAGACCGACCTCGTCCGCGGCGGCGGGCACCTCAACGTCGACGCGGGCTACGGGCCGTGGCCCGAGCTCGAGGGCTGGTGCCTGGGCACGCGAACGTCACCGGCGCCCGCGGCGCGCTACGCGGGCGCGAAGAACGGCGCCGAGATGTAGCGCTCGCCCGAGTCGGGCAGCACGGTCACGATCCGCTTGCCCCGCGACTCCGGGCGCTG
>JBDTYI010000332.1:0-3203 GCA_040005775.1 Solirubrobacteraceae bacterium | reverse complement strand
TCGCGCACGGCCAGGGCGATGCAGAACGACATCGACGTCGTGTAGCTCGAGCCCGGGTTGCAGTTCGTCGCCAGCGCCACCGGCGCGCCGGCGGCGAGCACGCGGCGCGCGTCGGGATAGGGCTCGCGGGTGGAGAAGTCGGTCGCCGGGAGGAACGTCGCGACCGTCGCGCCCGACGCGAGCGCCTCGACGTCGGCGTCGCTGAGGTACGTGCAGTGGTCGGCCGACGCCGCGCCGGCCTCCACCGCGAGCTGGACGCCCGGACCGGGGCCGAGCTGGTTGGCGTGCACGCGCAGGCCGAGGCCCGCCGCGCGCCCGGCGCTCAGCACGGCACGCGCCTGGTCGGCGTCGAAGGCCCCGCGTTCGCAGAACACGTCGATCCAGCGTGCGTGGGGCGCGCAGGCGGTGAGCATCTCCCCGCAGACGAGGTCGACGTAGGCGTCGGGTCGCCCCGCGTACTCGGCCGGCACCGCGTGGGCCCCGAGGAAGGTGACGTCGTCGGTGAGGCCGGCGGCGATCGCGCAGCAGCGCGCCTCGGTGGCCACGTCGAGCCCGTAGCCCGACTTGATCTCGACGTGGGTCACGCCCGCCCGCAGCGCCTCGCGGCGGCGCGCCGCGGCCGCGGCGGCGAGCTGCGCGTCGGTGGCCGCGCGGGTCGCGGCCGTCGTGACGCGGATGCCGCCGGCCTCGTAGCGCGCGCCCGCCATGCGCGCGGCGAACTCGTCTCCCCGCTCGCCGGCGAAGACCAGGTGCGTGTGGCTGTCGACGAAGCCCGGGATCACGCAGCGCCCGCCGGCGTCGATGCGCTCGTCTCCAATTGCGCCGGCGCGCTCGACGGCCGCGACCCGCTCGCCGTCGAGCACGAGCGCGGCGTCGCGCACGATTCCCAGGGCCCCGTCGCCGAGGCCGGGGTCGTTCGTCACCAGCAGGCCGATGTTGTCGACGACGAGCGTGCTCACGGGACCACCGCACGGATCGCCGCGTCGAGCTCGGCGGCGACGTCGAGGAGCACGTGGCGGCCGTCGCGCACGATCCAGCGCCCGCCGGCCATGACGTCGCGCACGTCGGGCGCGGCGGCCGCGAAGACGAGGGCGCCGACCGCGTGCTCGGGGGTGGTACCGGCGAGCCGGACGCCGTCGAGCACGATCGTGGCGAGGTCGGCCGGCGCGCCGGGGGCCAGGCGGCCGCCCTCGGGCCAGCCGAGGCTCGCGTACCCGCCGCCCGTCGCGGCGTGCAGCAGATCCGCGGCGCGGTGGTGGCCGCGCTCCCCGGTGGCCAGGCGCTCGTCGAGCTCGACAGCGCGCGCCTCCTCGAACAGGTCGATGACCGCGTGCGAGTCGCTGCCCAGCGCCAGGCCGGCGCCCGCCCCGCGCAGGCGGGCGGCGGGCCCGACGCCGTCGGCGAGGTCGCGCTCGGTCGTCGGGCACATGCAGACGGTCGCCCCGGCGCCACCGAGCAGCGCGACGTCGCCGTCGTCGACGTGCGTGGCGTGGACCGCAGTGAAGCGTGGGCCGAGCGCGCCGGCGTCGCGCAGCAGCGCGGTCGGCGTGCGGCCGTGGGCGGCGCGGCACGCGTCGTTCTCCGCGGACTGCTCGGAGACGTGGGCGTGCAGCGGGCGCGCGCGGTCCGCCGCCCACGCGGCGACGACAGCCGCGGCGCCGGGATCGACCGCGCGGACGCTGTGGATCGCCGCGCCGACCCGCAGCTCGGAGCTCTCCTGCAGCCCGTCGACGCGCGCCGCCCAGGCCTCGGCGCCGCCGTCGGCGAAGCGCCGCTGCGTCTCGCCGGGCTCCTCGCCGATGCCGCCGTGCAGGTAGCAGGTGTCCAGCAGGGTCAGGCGGACCCCTGCCGCGGCGGCCGCGGCGGCCACCGCGTGGCCCATCGCGTTGGGGTCGTCGTAGGGACGACCGCCCGGCGCGTGGTGGAGGTAGTGGAACTCGCCGACGAGCGTGACGCCCGCCAGCGCCATCTCGGCGAACGTGGCCCGGGCGAGGGCCAGGTAGCGCTCGGGGTCGAGCGCCGACGCGAGCGCGTACATCTGCTCGCGCCAGGTCCAGAACGATCCCCGGCCCCCGTGCGTGCGCCCGCGCAGCGCCCGCTGGAAGGCGTGGGAGTGCGCGTTGGCCAGTCCGGGGATCGTCAGGCCCGCGAGCCGCTCGGCACCGGGCGGCGGGCCCGCGATGCCGCCGCGCACGGCGGCCAGGCGGTCGCCGTCGAGCTCGAGCAGCACGCCGGCCTCCACGCCCGGTCCCCCCAGCCACGCGAGCTCGCACCACAGCGCACTCAAGACCCGACGCGCGCGACGAGCGCCTCCATCCGGGCGACGAACGCGTCGCGGTGGTGGCGGTCGAACTGCTCCCAGGTCGTGAACGTCGCGGGGTCGCGGACGCGGTCGAGGAACAGCACGCCGTCGAGGTGGTCGAGCTCGTGCTGGAAGGTGCCCGCGGTCATCCCGCGGCGGACGTCCTCGTGCTCGGTCCCCGCGCGATCCAGGGAGCGCACGCGGACCGTGACGTGGCGGTCCACGGTGCCGCGCAGGTCGGGCACCGACAGGCAGCCCTCGTTGATCTCGACGGTCTCGGCGCCGACGGGCTCGATGACCGGGTTGACGACGACGGTCAGCGGGATCGGCGGCTTGTAGGGGTAGCGCGGGTTGTCGTCGACCTCGACGACGGCGACGCGCAGCAGCTCGCCGATCTGGTTGGCCGCCAGCCCGGCGCCGCCGGCGGCGCGCATCGTGTCGATCAGGTCGTCGATCAGGCCCTGGACGGCGGGCGTGCGCAGCTCCTCAGCCGTGACCTCACGCGCCCGCGCGCGCAGGACCGGGTCGCCGACGGTCACGATCGGCCGGACGCTCACGGGCCCTCGGTCATAGGGATGCGCACGCCGCGCTGGGCGGCGACCTCGAGCGCCCGCTCATAGCCCGCGTCGGCGTGGCGGATCACGCCCGTGCCGGGGTCGGCGGTGAGCACGCGCTCGAGCTTCTGCGCCGCGAGCTCGGTGCCGTCGGCCACGCACACCATGCCGGCGTGGATCGACCGTCCGATGCCGACGCCGCCGCCGTGGTGGATGCTGACCCACGATGCGCCCGAGGCGGTGTTGACCAGCGCGTTGAGCAGCGGCCAGTCGGCGATCGCATCGGACTCGTCGGCCATCCCCTCGGTCTCGCGGTAGGGCGACGCCACCGACCCCGAGTCGAGGTG
>JBDTYI010000331.1:0-5512 GCA_040005775.1 Solirubrobacteraceae bacterium | reverse complement strand
CCGGCGACCTGAACCCGACACTGCGCGCGGAGCTCCCCGGCTCGGTGCACAGCGCCCTGGGCAAGGACAACCGCCCGCTGCTGCGCCTGCTCGCGCGCGCCGCGGGCCTCACCGGCGTCCCCGCCGGCCCCGCCGCCGCCCGCCTGCACGCCACGCTCGGCGACCAGGGTCCCGGTGACTCGACGGCCGACAGCAGCGCGCTGTTCGCCGCGACGCGCTGCGAGGAGACCGTGTTCCCGTGGGATCGCGGCGCGAGCCCGCAGACCCGCGCCACGCAGGCGGTGCGCGCCGCCCGCGGGCTGCAGCGCCGCCAGCTCGGCGTGTTCACCTACCGCGTCGCGCTGATCAGCGAGGCGATCCCGCTGTGCGTCGGCTGGCCCGTCGCCTCCCCCGCGCCCGCCGCGCCCGGCGCGCTGCCCGCGGTGCCCACGTTGATCCTCGACGGCGCCTCTGACGTGCGCACGCCGGTCGCCGACGCGCAGTCGGTCGCCGGCCGGATCCCGGGCAGCCGGCTCGTTCCGGTCCCCTATGTCGGGCACTCGGTGCTCGGCAGCGACTTCTCGAATTGCTCGCAGGGCGCGGTCGACGGCTTCCTCTCCGGCTCGCCCGTCAACCAGTGCGCTCCCGCGCAGGGTCGGCTGTTCACGCCGACCGGCATCGCGCCGACGCGCCTGGGCAAGCTACCCGGGCGCACGAAGGCGTCCAAGACGGCCGCGGCCGCCGCGGCGACGGTCGTCGACGTGCGTCGCCAGTTCATCGGCGACGCCCTCGCCGCCGGGCGCGCGACGCGCGCCGGCGACCGCGCGGCCGGCCTGCGCTCGGGCACCGCGCTGGCCAGCGGCAGCGGGTTCCGCCTGCGCAGCGTCCAGTACGTGCCGGGAATCTCGGTCTCGGGCTTCGTCTCCGGCGACCGGGCCCGCTCGGTCACGCTCACGGTCGGCGGCAGCGCCGCGGCCCGCGGCAAGGTCACCTTCCGCCCCGACGGCCGGGTCACCGGCCGCCTCGGTGGCCGCAGGGTGAACCTGCTGCCCGCCACGCGCGCGGCGAGCCTGTCGCCCGGCCGGGGCTGGACGACGCAAGGGCTGCGCTTCCCCGGCCTCGTGCGCTGAGGCGAACGCCTAGCCTGCGGCCATGGCCAACGCCCTCGCCCGCGAGACCAGCCCCTACCTCCTTCAGCATCGGGACAACCCGGTCGACTGGATGCCCTGGGGCGACGAGGCGCTGGCCCGCGCGCGGGAGCTCGACCGCCCGTTGCTGGTATCGATCGGCTACTCGAGCTGCCATTGGTGCCACGTCATGGAGCGCGAGTCCTTCGAGGACGAGGCGACCGCCGCGCTGATGAACGAGCGCTTCGTGTGTGTGAAGGTCGACCGTGAGGAGCGCCCCGACGTCGACGCGCTCTACATGGACGCCGTACAGGCGATGACCGGCCAGGGCGGCTGGCCGCTGAACGTGTTCCTCACGCCCGACCAGGTGCCGTTCTACGGCGGCACGTACTTCCCGCCGCAGCCGCGCCACGGCATGCCGGCCTGGACGCAGGTCGTCGAGGCCGTGTCCGACACGTGGGCGCAGCGCCGCGACGAGGTGCTCGAGCAGGGCGAGCGCCTCGCCGCGCACCTCGCCTCCGGGGCGAAGGTCGCCGCCGACGACGCGGACCTCACCGCCGCCCCGCTCGACGCAGCGGTCCGCGGGCTCCACGCCGGCTTCGACAGCGTGCAGGGCGGATGGGGCGGCGCGCCCAAGTTCCCCGCCGCGTCGGTGATCGAGTTCCTGCTCGGGCGCGACGAGCCGCGGATGGCGCTGCAGACCCTGCGGTCGATGGCCAGCGGCGGCATGTTCGACCAGGTCGGAGGCGGCTTCGCCCGCTACAGCGTCGACGCCACCTGGACGGTCCCGCACTTCGAGAAGATGCTCTACGACAACGCGCTGCTCGCCCGCGCGTACGTGCACGGCTTCCAGCGCAGCGGCGACGCGATCCTGCGCCGGACGGCGCAGGAGACGCTCGACTGGGCGTTGCGCGAGATGCGCGGGCCCGAAGGCGGCTTCTACAGTGCGCTGGACGCCGACTCCGAGGGCGTGGAGGGCAAGTTCTACGTCTGGACCCTCGACGAGCTGCGCGGCGCGCTGGACCCGGCCGACACCGACGCGGCGATCGCGTGGTTCGGCGCGTCGGAGCGCGGCAACTTCGAGGGCGCGAACATCCTCGAGTCGCGCGGACCCGAGCCCGAGGTGCAGCAGCGGCTGCGGATCCGCGCCAAGCTGCTGGAGGCACGCTCCGCGCGCGTCCGCCCTGGGCTCGACGACAAGCGCCTGACCGCCTGGAACGCCCTCATGATCGCCGCGCTGGCCGACGCGGGCGCCGTGTTCGGCCGCGCCGACTACCTCGATGCTGCCCGCACCGCGGCCGCCTTCGTCCTCGACGACCTGCGTACGCCCGAGGGCCGCCTCCTGCGCACCTACAACGCGACGTCGGCGAAGATCGCCGCCTACCTCGAGGACCACGCGTTCCTGCTCGAAGCCCTGCTCGCCCTCTACGAGGCGACCTTCGAGCCGCGCTGGTTCACCGAGGCGCGGACGCTGGCCGACACGATGATCACCCACTTCGCCGACCCCGAGCTCGGCGGGTTCTTCTCGACGGCTGACGACAGCCCGGCGCTGTTGGCCCGCCGCAAGGAGCTGCAGGACGCGCCGATCCCGTCGGGCGGGGCGTCCGCGGCGCTCGGGCTGATCCGCCTCGCACGGCTCACGGGCGAGCACGCTTACGAGGAGTACGCCGCGGGGCAACTGAGGCTCCTGCACGGCGTCGCGGGCCGCCACCCCGTCGCCTTCGGGCACGTGCTGCAGGCGCTGGACCTGTACCTGGCGCCTCCGCGCGAGGTTGCGCTGGCCGGCGAGCCGGAGGGCGTGGCCGTCCTGGCCGCGGTGGTCCGGGAGGCCCACCGCCCCCATCTGGTGCTCGCCGGCGGCCTCGGCGAGGAACCGCCGCTGCTCGCCGGGCGCACGCCGGTCGACGGCCGTGCCGCGGCCTACGTGTGCGAGCGCTTCGCCTGCCGGCGGCCGGTCACAGAATCTGCACATCTCCGGGGGCTGCTCGACCCGTAGGGTCTGTAGATGACCCGCCTGCTCGCCATCCCGTCCGGCCGCCGCGCGAAGTGGGTGGTGCTCGCCGTCTGGTTGATCGCCGTGTTCGGCTCGATCGCCGCCAACCTCCCCGGCAAGTTCTCCGACGCCGAGCGCAACGAGTCCACTTCGTTCCTCCCCGGCGACGCCGAGTCGACGAAGGCGCTGGAGCAGACGAAGAAGCTCCAGGGCGCCGAGCTGGCCCCGATGGTCGTCGTCTACCGTCGCGACGCCGGCCTCACCGCCGCCGACCGCGCGCGCATCGCCCGCGACCGCACCACGCTCAACGCCCTGGCGCTGAAGAACACGACGCCGTTCTCGCCGCCGCAGGTCGCGCAGGACCGCACCGCCGCGCTGCTGATCGCCAACATCCGCGCCGGCGACGGGAAGTCCGAGACGATCCTCGACCCGGTCGACGCGGTGCGCGGCAAGGTCAGCGGTGAGGCCGGAGGCCTGTCGGTGAGGGTCACCGGCGGCGCCGGCTTCAGCGCCGACGCGATCAAGGTCTTCGAGAACATCAACGGGACGCTGCTGCTGTCGGCCGTCGCGCTCGTGTTCGTGCTGCTCGCGCTGATCTACCGCAGCCCGCTGTTCCTGTGGATCCCGCTGACGGCCGTCGCGTTCGCCGAGCTCATGAGCCGCTCGATCGGCTGGGGGCTGACCGAGGCGGGGGTCACCGTCAACGGGCAGTCCTCGTCGATCCTGTCGATACTCGTGCTCGGGGCGGGGACCGACTACGCCCTGCTGCTCGTGGCGCGCTACCGCGAGGAGCTGCGTCGCCACGACGACAAGCACGAGGCGATGGCGCTCGCGCTGCGGACGGCGGGGCCGGCGATCTTCGCTTCGGGCATCACCGTGATGCTCGCGCTGCTCTCGCTGTCGATCGCCGAGGTCAACGGCACCGCGGGCCTCGGCCCGATCGGCGCGCTGGGCATCTTCATCGCGATGGTCTCGATGCTCACGCTGCTTCCTGCGCTCCTGGTGATCTTCGGCCGCGGCGCGTTCTGGCCGCGCGTGCCCCACGTCGGCGACGCGGGCGCCGACGCGACCCACGGCGCCTGGCGCCGGATGGGCGAGCGCATCGCCACGGCGCCGCGGCGCGTGTGGGTGGGCGCCGGGCTGCTGCTGCTCGTCCTGTCGCTCGGGGTCCTGAACTTCTCGACCGGCCTGACGCAGGGCAGCTCGTTCCGCGGCAGCGTCGAGTCCGTCGAAGGCCAGAAGCTGCTGGCGAAGTCCTTCCCCAGCGGCGCGAACGGGCCGACCGACGTCTTCGTGCCCGATGTGTCGAAGGCCGCCGCGGTCGCGCAGGCGGTCGGCCGGGTCGACGGCGTCGCCGGGGTGCGCCCCACCACGCGCGGCGACAGGGCCGTCCTGCTGAGCGCGGTGCTGAAGCCCGACCCCTACTCGACCGAGGCCTACGCGCTCGTGCCGAAGGTCCGCGCCGCCGCCAAGCAGGCGGGCGGGCCCGGGGTGCTGGTCGGCGGCCCGACCGCGGTCGAGAAGGACCTGCGCGACGCCGCCGGCCGCGATACGCGGACGATCATCCCCATCACGCTGCTCGTGGTGCTGCTCGTGCTGATCGTGCTGCTGCGGTCGCTCGTCGCGCCGCTGGTGCTCATGGGCACGGTGATCCTGAGCTTCTTCGCGTCGCTCGGCGTCGGCGCGGTCGTCTTCGACGTGGTCTTCGGGTTCCCCGGCTCGGACCCGTCGATGCCGCTGTTCGCGTTCGTGTTCCTCGTCGCGCTGGGCATCGACTACAACATCTTCCTGATGGCGCGCGTCCGTGAGGAGACCGCGCGGCACGGCACCCGGGACGGCATGGTCCGCGGCCTGGCGGTGACCGGCGGGGTGATCACCAGCGCCGGCATCGTGCTCGCCGGCACGTTCAGCGTGCTCGCCGTACTGCCGCTCGTGTTCCTGACCGAGCTGGGCTTCGTCATCGCGTTCGGCGTGCTGCTCGACACGTTCCTCGTCCGCTCGGTCCTCGTGCCCGCCCTGGTGCTCGATATCGGCGATCGGGTCTGGTGGCCCTCGCGCTGGGCGCGCCGCGCCGCGGCGGACCGTCCAGGCGCCGTGGCACCCTCGGAGGCGTGACCCGACCGCTCGCCGCCGCCGTATGCGCCCTCGCCGTGACCGCCTCCGGGGCGGGCGCGGCCACGCTGACGCCCGACCGCGGCTGCTACGTCGCCGGTCGGCCCGTCGCACTCGCCGGTGCGGCGTTCACGCCCGGCAGCGCCGTGACGCTGGCGGGCATCGGCGGCGCAACCGCGGCGACCGATCCCGCGGGCGCGTTCTTCGCGTCGCTGCCCGCCCCGACGGCGGCCGCCGGAAAGGTCGCGCGCTCCACCGTGACCGCGACCGACGCGAGCGGCGTCGCCGCGTCGGCGACGAT
>JBDTYI010000330.1:0-5285 GCA_040005775.1 Solirubrobacteraceae bacterium | reverse complement strand
CCCGCACATGAGCGTGCGCGAGAACATGGGCTTCGCGCTGAAGCTGCGCAAGGAGAAGCCCGAGGTCATCAAGCAGCGCGTGGAGGAGGCGGCCAAGACCCTCGACCTCGAGCAGCACCTCGAGCGCAAGCCCGCGAACCTCTCCGGCGGTCAGCGCCAGCGCGTCGCGATGGGCCGCGCGATCGTTCGCGAGCCCAAGGCGTTCCTCATGGACGAGCCGCTGTCGAACCTCGACGCCAAGCTGCGTGTCGAGATGCGCGCCGCCGTCTCGCGCCTGCAGCAGGACCTCGGCACGACCACGGTCTACGTGACCCACGACCAGACCGAGGCGATGACGCTCGGCACTCGGGTGGCGGTCATGCGCGCCGGGCTGCTCCAGCAGGTCGACGCGCCGCGCGAGCTCTACGCGAGCCCGCGCAACCTGTTCGTCGCGGGCTTCATCGGCTCGCCGGCCATGAACTTCTTCGGCGGCGTGCTCGAGGGCAACTCGGTCCGCACCCCGATGGGCGAGGTCCCACTCAGCGACGAGACGCGCCGCAAGGTCGAGCAGTTCGGCACCGAGAGCCGCAGCGTGGTCGTCGGCGTGCGCCCGGAGGACTTCGAGGACGCCCGCTTCGCGCCCGAGGGGCACCAGGGCTTCACGTTCGACGCGGGCATCGAGCTGACCGAGTCGATGGGCGCGGAGATCTACGCGCACTTCAACTTCGAGGGCGATGACGTCGAAAGCGATGAGCTGCGCGAGCTCCAGCGGGACGCCGGGACCGAGGATGTGCCCAAGAGCGGCGTCGGCGGACACGCCGTGGCGCGCGTCGACGCCGGGAGCGGCGTGAAGGTCGGCGAGCGCACGAAGCTCTGGCTGGACACCGACAAGATCCACCTCTTCGACGCCTCCGATGGCGCCTCGCTGACCCGTCAGCGCGACGCCGACGGCGCCGCCACGACCTGAGCCGAAAGGCTCAGACGGGCTCGCCTCGCTCCCCGAGCCGGGAGCGGGGTCGCTCGCCGCGCACGCGCGCGAGGACCTCTTCGTTCCAGTCGTGGGTGCGCATGAGCTCGTAGCGCCGGGTCGCCACGTCGAGGTAGGCGTCGGTCTCGGTGCGCTCGCCGACCATGTCCGCCTCGCCGAGCATGTCTACGACCGGCGCGTACTCCTCGTCGAACCACATCCGCGCTGTGTCGCCGCGATCGAAGTAGGCGGCACGGTCCTGCATCATCCGAAAGCTCCACGCCTCCACCGCCTCGGCCAGCTCACCGAAGCGCCAGGCGTCGCTGAGGGCGATGCGCCGGCGCGCCCGCGCCGGGAGGGGGACGCGCTCGTGGAACACGCGCTCATGGCTCTTCTGGGGCAGGTCGGCGACACGCAGCGACCGCTGCGCGCCCACGCGCGTCTCGACCTCCACGACGTACGCGTCGATCTGCGTGCGCCCCAGCGCCCGCGCCACCGACACCCGGTGGTGCCCGTCGCGGACGAAGTACACCTCGCCGATGCGGTACAGCGAGATCGGCGGCATCCGCTCGCCACGGCGCACCGCGTTGGCGATCCGCTCCCAGCGCGCGCGCACCCGCGCCGTCGTGGGGCGGAAGTTGCGGTCGAAGCTGCCGGTCTTGCGGTCGACGGTGCCCAGGATCGCCTCCAGCGGCACCGTCTCGAGCCCGACGTACTTCTCGCCGACGTAGCCGAGCGCCTCCACGACCTCGTCGTAGGGGAGGATCACGTCGACGTCGCCCGGTTCGCGTCCGACGCGCCGGGCGAGCGAGGAGAGCACCTGGCGCCGGCGCACCCGCTGGAAGTCGTCCTGTGCGTCGGCGGTCGGGAAGCCGGTGTCGAGCGGGGGAGCCACGTCGCCCTGCACCGTACCCAGGCGCGATCATCGCCCCGCGCCGCGGACGCCTATGTAGCCTGCCAGCCGCGGCTGGCGCCCGCCGCCGCCCGTCACCTCACGGAGGCCACAGATGGAGAGCGCCTCCGTGCTGGCACAGGCCGCGGGCCTCGCGGGCCACGTGCCCGTGCAGACGGAATCGCTGGATCTCGATCCGGTGGCCGGCCTGCTCGACGCCCACCAAGCTGCTGCTCTTGTCTCCGCGGCCCGTCCTCGTCGTCCCTGTCGCTCGCTGAGGCGGCGCCCGCCTTGCACGGTCCGCAGGCGCTGGGCTACTCTGGGCCGCGCATGTCGTCGCTGCTGGCCCTTGAACTTCTCCTGCTCCCCCCTCGGGGGGAATAGCGCGTGGCGGCCGCGAGAGCCGCGAACCCACTGGAGAAGCCGTAGGACCAAGCCGAATCGAGAGGACGACTGATGGACACCGACCCGCCCCGGCCCGACGACCGGGTCCTGATCTTCGACACCACCCTGCGCGACGGCGAGCAGTCGCCGGGCATCTCGCTGAACACGACCGAGAAGCTCGAGATCGCCCACCAGCTTGCGCGCCTGGGCGTCGACGTGATCGAGGCGGGCTTCCCGATCGCCTCGCCGGGCGACTTCGAGGCCGTCCAGGCGATCGCGCGGGAGATCGAAGGACCGGTCGTCGCCGGCCTGGCCCGGGCGAACCCCGGCGACGTCGACCGCGCCTGGGAGGCCGTCCGCGAGGCGTCGCGGCCGCGCATCCACACGTTCGTCTCGACCTCGGACATCCACATCGAGCATCAGCTGCAGTCCACGCGCGAGGACGTCAAGGGGCTCGCGCGCGCGTCGGTCGCGCAGGCCCGCGCGCTGTGCGATGACGTCGAGTTCTCGCCGATGGACGCCACCCGCGCGGACCGCCAGTTCACCGCCGAGGTGCTCCAGATCGCGATCGACGAGGGCGCGACGACGATCAACATCCCCGACACCGTCGGCTACGCGATGCCCCAGGAGTACGCGGCGTTCCTGACCGGGCTCTACGCGCTGGTGCCGGCCCTGCGCGACGTGACGCTCTCGGTGCACTGCCACGACGACCTCGGCCTGGCGGTGGCGAACTCGTTCGCCGGCGTCCTCGCCGGCGCGCGGCAGGTGGAGTGCGCCATCAACGGCCTCGGCGAGCGCGCGGGCAACGCGTCGCTGGAGGAGATCGTGATGCTGCTGCACACCCGGCTGGCCGACGTCGGACTGCCCACCGGCGTGAACACCCGCGAGATCGCCCGTACAAGCCGGCTCGTCAGCCGCCTGACCGGCTACGGCGTCCAGCCCAACAAGGCGATCGTGGGCCGCAACGCCTTTGCGCACGAGTCGGGCATCCACCAGGACGGCGTCCTGAAGGAGCGTGCGACCTACGAGATCATGGACGCGACGTCCGTCGGGCTGGAGTCCAACCAGCTCGTCCTCGGCAAGCACTCCGGCCGCCACGCGCTCCAGTCCGCTCTGCAGGAGCTCGGCCATCCGCTGACCGGGCAGGCGCTGAACACCGCGTTCAAGCGCTTCAAGGAGATCGCGGACAAGAAGAAGCAGGTCACGGCGCTCGATCTCGAAGCATTGGTGACCGACGAGCTGCGCGAGTCGATGCCCGGCTATTCGCTTGAGTGGTTCGACGTCGAGGCGTCGTCGCGCCGCCCGCCGCACGCCACCGTGGGTCTGAAGACGCCGGAGGGCAAGGACGTGCAGGGCTCGTTCACCGGCGACGGCCCCGTCGACGCGATCTTCCGCGCGATCAACGCCGCCAGCGGGCTCGACGCGAAGCTCCGCGAGTTCCGCGTCGACGCGATCACCCCCGGCCAGGACGCCCTCGGCGAGGTCTCGGTCGTCGTCGAGCTCGGCGACCACGCCGCCCAGCGCGTCGGGCTCCCCGGCGTGCTCCTGCGTGAGCGGGCGACGGGCGCCGGCCAGGCGGTCGCGACCGACATCATCGAAGCGGCGGGCATCGCCTACGTCCGCGCGCTCACGAACGCCATGCACCGGATCGCCGCGGGCGCCGCACCGCCGGAGGCCGAGCCTGAGCCCGTCGCCACCCCGTGACGGCCGCGACGGCGGTCGACCCGGCCGCCGTCGTGCGGGACACCGCGGCGCTCGTGGCCGTCCCCAGCGTGACGGGCGACGAGCGCGCGGCCCTCGAGCGCCTCGGCGAGCTGGCGGCGGCGCTCGGCCTCACGCCTGAGCTGCACCGCCACGACCTGGCGGCGCTCCGGGCCCACGCCGGCCATCCGGGGGAGGAGAGCGAGCGTGACGAGCTCTGGTCGCTCACGGTGTCGACCGGTGAGACTGGCCCGAGGGGGCCACGAATAGCGCTCAGCGGCCACGTCGACGTGGTGCCGCCCGGCACCGCCCCGTGGAAGCACGGCGCGTGGTCGGGCGTCGTCGAGGACGGCTGGCTGCACGGCCGCGGCAGCGCCGACATGAAGGGCGGCCTGATCGCCGCGCTCCATGCCCTGGCGGCTGCCCGCGACGCCCCGTGCGATGCGGTGCTCGTGGCCGTCGGCGGGGAGGAGGACGGCGGTCTCGGCGCGTTCGCCGAGCTCGAGCGAGACGCCGCCTACGACGCGTGCGTCATCACCGAGCCGACCGGCTGGGACGTCGTGTGCGCCCAGGCCGGGGCGCTGACGTTCACGGGCGAGATCCCGGGCGTCGCCGCGCATGCCGCGCACCGGCTCGAGGGCGTCTCGGCGATCGACCGCTACCTGCCGGTGCACGCCGCGCTGGCGGCGCACGAGCGCGACCTCAACGCTGACGTGGAGCACCCGCTGATGGCCGTGCTGGAGCTTCCCTACCCGCTGGTCGTGGGTCGCCTGGACGCGGGGGAGTGGGCCTCGACCGTGCCCGACCGCCTGCGTTTCGCGGGCCGCGCGCCGGTCCGCGTCGGCGAGGATCCCGCCGCGGCGCGCGCCGCGCTCGAGGCGGTGGTGGCCTCGGCGTGCCCGGAGGCGACCCTCCGCTGGACCGGGGGCCAGTTCGCGCCCGGCCAGACCGACGACGACGCGCGCATCGCCGTCGTCGTGCGCGGCGCGCTGGCGGCGGAGCGGGGGCGGGAGCCGGCGCTCGCGGGCGTGCCCTGGGGCGCGGACCTGCGTCTGTGGACGGCCCGCGGCATCCCGACGGTGATGGTCGGCACGCCGGGCATCAGACGCGCCCACGCCGTGGACGAGTGTGTGCGCACGGACGACCTGGTCATGCTCGCGCGTGCGCTGGCCCGAACGGTGGAACGCTACGGGAATGCTTGACGAACCTCGCCGGCGCCTGCAGCACAACGGCCTCATGCGCCCCCGGCGCGGGAAGGTAATCGCCGGCGTCTGTGCGGGCCTCGCGAAGCGCTTCGGCGTCTCGGCCACCCTCGTGCGCGTCGCGTTCATCGTGAGCGTCGTGCTCCCGGGCCCGCAGTTC
>JBDTYI010000329.1:0-18514 GCA_040005775.1 Solirubrobacteraceae bacterium | reverse complement strand
CGAGCTGCGCGAGCAGGTCCCCGGCGTGTGGCAGGTCTTCCTCGACGCCACGCACCGCAGCGAATCGCCCGAGGAGGACCCGACGGCTGAGGCGGCGCAGGCGTAACGGCGTCGCGCCCCACGCCGGTTTCGTGCGTCCTTTCTACCCATAGGTGGGAACGATGGACGAAACCACGCGTGCTACTCGTGCCGGCTCAGGCCGCCCGGTCGCGGGCGGCGGCGAGGCCGGCGCGGGCGCGGCAGACGAGCGCCTTGGAGCCGCCGGCCGATACGCCCAGCGAGCGGGCGATCGTCTCGTGCGACGCGCCGCCGAGCTCGTGGGCGACGAGCGCCTCGCGCTGGCGGTCGGGCAGGGCGCGCAGGCCGCCGACCAGGGCGCGGAGGTCCTCCGAGCGCTGGAGGCGCTCGAACGGGTCGCCGCCGCCGTCGGCCAGCACGGCCGCGTGGGGCTCGAGGTCGATCGTGCGCACCGGCTTGCGCAGCACGTCGAGGCTGCGGTTGCGCACGATCGTGAACAGCCACGCGCGCAGGGCCATGTCGCGCTTGTCCGCTCGCAGGGCGGACAGGGCGCGAACGAAGGCGTCCTGGACGACTTCCTCCGCGTCGTGGTGAGCGCCGCCGAGCAGACTGCGGGCGAAGGCGAGCAGACGCTGGTGGTAGCGGTCGTGGATGGCGTCGAAGGCGCGGTCGTCGCCTGTGCGGACGAGCTCCACGAGCTGCTCGTCCGTGGCGGCCCGGTAGGCGGTGGGGTGCAGGAGGATCGTCATGCGGACAGCTTGGATCCGCGCGCCGCCTGCGCCCAGCCACCCTGGGGTGTGGACATCCACACCATCGACCGACCCCCGGCGCCGTTAATCTCCGCCACCTGCCCGGTCCATCTCCACTTCAGGCGCACAGCGCGTCGCCCGCGGAGCTGCGTGAGCGCATCGAGGCCGAGCGCGGCGGCCGCCCGTTCCTCGTGTTCCGCGACGGCGACGCGGCCCAGCGCATCCTGTTCCTCGAGGACGACGCGACGCGCATCAGCGTCGGCCGCGCGCCGGGCAACGAGCTGAGCCTGCACTGGGACACCGAGGTCTCGCGCCTGCACGCCGAGCTGGAACAGATCGCGGGGGAGTGGACGGTCAGCGACGACGGCCTCTCGCGCAACGGGACGTTCGTCAACAACGGGCGGATCTCAGGACGCACGCGGCTGCGCGACGGCGACGTCCTGCGCGTCGGGCAGACCGTGATTGCCTACCGGCGCCCGGAGGCCGAGGACTCGATGCCCACGCAGGTCGCGGGCAACCGCATGGTGCTGTCGGACCTGCCGCCGACGCAGCGCCAGGTGCTGATCGCGCTCGCGCGCCCCTACAAGCACGACGAGTTCGCCACGCCGGCGACCAATCAGGAGATCGCCTCGGAGCTGTTCCTCAGCGTCGACGCGGTCAAGTCGCACCTGCGGACGCTGTTCGGCCGCTTCGGGATCGAGCACCTGCCCCAGAACCAGAAGCGCTCGCGCCTGGTCGCCGAGGCGCTGCAGTCCGGCGTGATCGCCACGCGCGATCTATAGCCGGCGCCTCTAGAAGTCCACGCGCTGCACGGTGCCCTCGCCGAGGCTGCCGACCCACACCTGGTGGCCGCTGACGTCCAGGGCGTAGGGGTTCGAGTCGACGTCAACGACGCGCCCGACGCGGCGGCGGGTGCCGGGGTCGATCCGGGTCAGCGTGGAGTCCAGGCGGTTGGCGACCCAGACGGCGTCGGCGTTGACCGCCACGCCGGCGGGCTCGCGGCCGACCGGGATCTCGCTCGTGCTCAGGTTGCCGGTGTCGATCCGCGTGATCGAGTTGTCGCCGGCGTTCGTGACCCACGCCGCGCCTGCGCCGACGGCGACGTCGGAGGGCCGGTCGCCGACGTTGATCGACTGCAGGCGGCCGGTCCGGATGTCCAGGCGGGTGACGGTGTTCGCGCGGCGGGCGAGGATCCACACGGCGCTGGCGCCGACCGCGAGGTTCTGCACGCCGTCGGGCAACTCGATGACCTTGACGACGCGGTTGGTCCGCGGGTCGATGCGCACGACGAGCCCGGGCCGCGCGCGGATGCCGACCCACACGGCGCTGTTTCCGGTGGCGACCGCGACGAGCTGCCCCTGGCTGGGAAGGCTGACCGGGGCGCCGTCGGGACGGAAGGTCTTCAGCCCGATCGGGGTCACCGTCTTCATGCCGTCGCTGCCCGCCCACAGGTCGCCGAAGCCGTCGGCCGCCGCCGCGGGCCGCGGGCCGACGCGCGGGCGCGTCTTGCGCCGCTTGCCGCTGGCCGTGGAGACGACCGCGAGGCGCTCGTTGCCCCCGCGCGTGACCCACACCGAGCCCCCCGCGACGGTCACCGAGTTCGGCCGCCCGCCAACCGACACGCGGCGCGTGACGCGCCCCGCCGCCTTCGCGCCCGCGGCCGGCGGCGTGGTGGTCGACGTCGAGGCCGGCGTGGTGTCCGTCCCGCCGCCGTCGCTTCCGCCGCCCAGCGCCAGGGCGGCGACGACAGCGAGCGCGGCGACCGGGATCGCCGCGAGGGCCCACGGCACCCAGCGGCGCCCGCGGTGCTCGCTGCGTGGCGCGGGCGGCTCGGAGCCCGCGCGCATGGTCGGCGCGCGGTCGGGGGTGACAACAGTCTCCTCGCCGCCCGGGGCCGCGTCGCCCGTGGCGACCAGGCGCTCAACGCCCGCGGATCCGGGCTCGCCGGCGGCCGCCAGCGCCGCGCGCCCGAGGTCGCCGGCGGAGGGGAAGCGGTCGTCGGGGTTCTTGGCCATCGCCCGCTGGAGCACCGCCCCGAAGCGCGCCGGGATCCCGGGGGCGCGCTCGCCGACCGACGGCGGGTCGTCGTGCAGGTGGGCCCACAGCGTCGCCTCGTCGCTCTCGCGCTGGTAGGGCGGAGCGCCGGTGATCGCGTGATAGAGCACGCAGCCCAGCGCGTACACGTCGGCGCGGGCGTCGAGGCGCTCGCCGCGGATCTGCTCGGGCGCGACATAGCCCAGCGTTCCGACCCAGCCGCCATCGCGCGTGGACGCCGTATGCGAGCTCAGCTTCTTGGTCAGGCCGAAGTCGGTGAGGTAGGCGTGCTCGCCCGTGCCCAGCAGGATGTTGGCCGGCTTGATGTCGCGATGAACGATGCCGCGCGCGTGCGCGGCGTCCAGGGCGCCGCCGACCTGGTCGACGATCCGTGCGGCGCGGGCCGGCGACAGGCGCGTCTCCGCGCGGACGAGCGTTCGCAGGTCCGAGCCGTCGACGTAGCGCATCGCGATGTAGAGCCGCCCGCCCTCCTCGCCGGTGTAGTAGATCGGGATGACATTGGGGTGGTCGATCGACGCGGCCGCGCGCGACTCGCGCACGAAGCGCTCGCGGAAGGCGGGGTCGCCGGCCAGCTGGGGGGCGATGAGCTTCAGCGCGACGATGCGCTCGAGGTCGAGCTGGATCGCCCGGAAGACGACGCCCATGCCGCCGCGCCCGGCGACGCCGAGCACGCGGTGCCCGGCGAACTCGTCGCCCTCCTGCAGGTCAGCCACGCCGCCGTTGTATCGCACGCGTCCGCCGAAGCGGTCCGGGGCGGCGGTTATCGTCGCGCGGCCGTGCGCGCTCGGACCGCCATCCGCGCGGCCGCCTGGGCCACGGTGGTCCTCGGCGTTGCCGCCCCGCTCGTCCGCCGGCGAGCCAACCTGCCGCCCCTCGTGGTGACTGCGGCCAGCGCCGCTGCGCCCCTGGCGCTGTGCGTCGTCGTGCCGCGCTCGCCCCGGCGCGACGTCGTCGTGGTGCTCCTGCAGATGCACTCCTACGTCGCGACGTACCAGATGCCCCACGACGATCCCGAGGCGCTCGAGGCCCGGGTGCGTGTGCGCTATCCGGTCGCCGTCGACCGCGTGCTCGGCCTCGGCGAGCTTCCGGGGCTGCGGCTGCAGCGGGCCCTGGCGACCGCGGGCGTCGTGCGCCGCCGCGACCAGGTGCTGGTCTGGAGCCACTGGCTGTGGTTCCTCGTGCCGCACGGGACGGTCGCCTACGTGCTCGCCCGTCACCGCGATCGGTTCCCGCGCGCGGCGCTGTCGATCTACGCGACGTTCGACCTCGGGCTCATCGGCTACTGGGCCGTGCCGACCGCGCCCCCCTGGTACGCCGCGCAGGAGGGCGTCATCCCGCGGCCCGAGCCGCCCGTTCCCGCGCTGCGGCGGATGATGTACGAGCACGGCGAGGCGTTCTGGAAGAGCGCCTGGGCGCCCCTTTACAGTGTGCTCGGAGGCAATCCACTCGCTGCTATGCCCTCGCTGCACTTCGCCACGTCTGTTACGTCCGCTCACGTGCTGAGCGACATCGGTCGCGCGCACGGAGCGATCGGCTGGACCTATGCGCTCACGCTCGGCTTCGCGCTGGTGTACCTCGGCGAGCACTACGTCATCGACCTCGCCGCCGGGCTGGCCCTCGCGGAGGGCGTCCGGCACGGCGGCCCCCGCGCGGCGGGTGTGCTGGAGGCGGTCGGCGACGCGGTGCAGGCGCTCGAGGCGCGCGCGCGCGCATGACCGAGCAGCCGGGGGGGCCGGCCGTCGAGCCGGACCACCACAGCCACCACGACGAGGAGATGCCGCGGGTGGTCATCACTCGCGAGCGTGCGCTGATCTTCGGCCTCTTCGTCGCCTCGGCCGTCGCGTTCCTGTACTTCGTGCTGCCCAAGCTCGCCGGCCTCGGCGACACGTGGCACCGGCTCGGGGAGGGCGACAGCACCTGGCTGCTGGTCGCCTTCGGACTGGAGTGCCTGTCCTTCGCGGGTTACGTGGTCCTCTTCCGCACGGTCTTCGTGCGCGCCGGATCGAGGATCGACTTTCGTGCCAGCTACCAGATCACGATGGCCGGCCTGGCCGCCACGCGGCTGTTCGCGGCCGCCGGCGCGGGCGGGATCGCGCTCACCGCGTGGGCTCTGCGGCGCTCGGGTATGGCGCGGCGCGAGGTCGCCGGGCGGATGCTCGCCTTCCTGGTGCTGCTGTACACGGTCTACGCGGCCGCGCTGGTGATCACCGGGCTTGGGCTCTACCTCGGGGTCTTCAACGGACCGGCGCCGTTCGCGATCACCGTGGTGCCCGCCGCCTTCGGCGCCTTCGCGTTCCTGGTGGCGGGCGCGATGGCCTTCGTGCCCGCAGACGCGGAGCGCTGGATCGTCAGCCGCGGGCAGGGCGAAGGTCGCGCCCGGCGGCTGCTGGCGAGCGCCGCGACCGTCCCCGCCTCGGTGTCGACCGGCATCCGCACCGCGATCGGCCTCGTGCGCGAGGGGCGCTGGGGCGTGCTCGGCGCCGTTGCGTGGTGGGGCTTCGACGTCGCCGTGCTCTGGGCGTGCTTCCACGCCTACGGGCCCGACCCGCCGCCGATCGCCGTGATCGTGATGGCCTACTTCGTCGGGATGCTGGCCAACACGCTGCCGCTGCCGGGCGGCATCGGGGGCGTCGATGGCGGCATGATCGGCGCGTTCGCAGCGTTCGACGTGGCCTTCGGCTACGCGACGGTCGCCGTGCTCACCTACCGTGCCTTTGCCTTCTGGTTGCCCACGCTCCCGGGCGCCATCGCGTATTTCCAGCTGCGGCGCACCGTCGCGGGCTGGCGCGAGGAGCGCGCCGTGGGGGAGGCTCAGGCCTCGCCAGGTGGGCTACTATACAAAGTGAAGTAACCCCGAAAGCGAGCGTGAAATCTTGTCCGACGTCGAGAACGTGATCATTGTGGGCAGCGGCCCGGCCGGCTACACGGCGGCGCTGTACACCGCACGAGCCAACCTGAGCCCGCTGGTCATCGAGGGCTTCCTGTGGGGCGGCCTGCTCCAGCAGACGACCGAGGTCGAGAACTACCCCGGCTTCCCCGGCGGCGGCATCCAGGGTCCAGAGCTGATGCAGAAGCTGCGCGATCAGGCCGAGGACTTCGGCGCGCGCTACATCACCGACCAGGCCTCGAAGGTGGAGCTGGCGACCGAACCGGGCGGCATCCACAAGGTGTGGGTCGGCGACGACGAGCACCAGGCGCGCACGGTGGTCCTCGCGATGGGCGCCGAGCACAAGAAGCTGGGCGTGCCCGGCGAGGAGGAGCTCGCCGGCGCCGGCGTGTCCTACTGCGCCACCTGCGACGCCGCGTTCTTCAAGGACAAGCCGACCGTGATCGTGGGCGGCGGTGACAGCGCCATGGAGGAGGCCATCTTCCTGGCCAAGTTCGCCTCCAAGGTCTACGTCGTGCACCGCCGCGACGAGTTCCGCGCCTCCAAGATCATGATCGAACGCGCCCGCGGGATCGAGAACGTCGAGTTCCTCACGCCCTACACCGTTGACGCGTTCCTCGAAGGCGACGGCCCCTTCCAGCGCATCGCCCGCCTGCGCCATGCCGAGAGCGGCGAGACCAAGGACATCGAGATCGGCGGCGCGTTCATCGCCGTTGGCCACGAGCCGCAGTCGCACATCGCGGATGGTCAGGTGCGCATCGACGACGAGGGCTACGTGGTCACCGAGGGCAAGTCCACGCGCACGGGGCTCCCGGGCGTGTTCGCCGCCGGCGACCTGGTCGATCACACATACCGCCAGGCCGTGACCGCGGCGGGGTCCGGCTGCCAGGCCGCGCTGGACGCCGAGTGGTACCTGCGCGATACGCCGCAGGTCCCGACGCCGGAGGGCATGCCGGACGGCGACCTCGCCGAGGCCCAGTGGGCTCCGACGCGATCATGAGCCAGCGGGCGCGCGTGGCGCGGTCGCGCGCCTTGCGCGTCTGGGCGCCGCTGGTGCGGCTCGTGCTCGCCTTCGCGCCGGCGCTCGAGGCACCGGGCATGGGCGCCTTCGAACATTCCGGCGTCGCGTCGAAGTAGTAGTACGCCGCCATGAGGTCGCTGTCGTCGTCGACGTGCGCCTTGCCGTTGAGGTGGCCCAGCTCGGTGACGGTGCAGAGCTTCGGCCAGTCCCAGTGGACGTCGAGGCTGAAGGCGATCGAGCGGCGCATGTAGGTGCTCGGGTCGCCGCCGAGGGGGCTCGCCAGCGCGACTCCGCGTTGGTGCGCGTGCCGAGGTGCTCCCAGGTGATCCCGACCTGGCCGCCGCACGCCTCGCGCTGCCAATTGCCGGCGGCGAGGGTGCTCGCGGCGGCGGTCAGGCTGGGCGCCGCGGGCGCCTTGAGCGCCGGCGCGGCGATCGCGTTGGTCACGGGGCCGAGGGCCACGAGGGCGAACGCGAGCAGCGCGCCGCGCAGGGTGCGGGAGAGGGGGGCGATCATGGGAGAGGAAGCTGGACCGGCGGGGGAGTTGGACGTTCAGCGGGTCGCGTTGCGTCAACGCTCGGAATGCACGGCCCTCAGCGCCTCAGCGGCGGCCAGGGCACGGGGGTCGAGCCGACCTTCAGCGATTGGCGCGTACGCGGTCGCCACGCGTGATGCGACGTCCTCGACGCCGATGCCCACCCGTGCGTCGTCGAGCGCTCCGGCCACCTCCGGATCGGCGTCGCGGCCCAGCGCGTCGTAGATCGCCGCGACCGCGGCGCGCAGGTCCTCGCCGCCGGCGACGACCAGCACGGCGGTGGTCAGCGCCGCCCCGCGAATGGTCCGCTGGGCGATGCCAGCCACCTTGGTGGCGCCCCCGACGTTGAGGCTGTGGCCGCCGGGGCAGTACTCGCCGGGCAGCTCGCCGACGCGGACGTCGAGCCCGAGCGTGGCCAGAGCCCTCTGCAGGCGCGCGGCCTGGTCCTCGAAGCGCGCGGTGAGCCCGGCCGTCGCGTCGGCCTCGGCCGTGACGTGCTCCACGACGAGGCTGCGCCGGTCGTACACGGCTGCCTGGCCGCCGGCGAGGCGCACGAGCGGCGTGTAGCCCAGCTCGCGCGCGACCTCCCACGCCGCGCCGATGCCGGGCAGCAGCCGGTCGAGCTTGCCGAAAGCGACCGTTGGGCCCGGGCGGAAGATCCGCAGCGTGTCCGGCCGCTCGCCTGCGGCCACGGCGCGCAGCAGGCCATGGGTCAGCGCGACGTCGAGGACGGGGTCGTCGGGGTGGGCGGCGGTGAGGAGCTCGAGGGCCGGCCGGTCCATTGCGTTCGAGGCTAGTCGTAGCGCATGGCCACGGCGGGCGGCAGACGTGCCGCGCGCCGGGCCGGGTAGTACCCGAAGAACAGTCCGACGGCCAGCGAGGCCCCGAACGCGATCATCAGCGAAGCCGGCGAGACCAGCGTCGGCCACCCGGCCAGCCTGCTCACGATCTGGGCCGCGATCAGGCCGATGCCCACCCCGATCAGGCCGCCGCCGACGCACAGCGCGAGCGCCTCGATGAGGAACTGAGCCTGGATGCGCCCCGGTTCGGCGCCCAGCGCCTTGCGGATGCCGATCTCGCGGGTCCGCTCGGTGACCGAGACGAGCATGATGTTCATGATCCCGATGCCGCCGACGACCAGCGCGATCGCGCCGAGGGCGAGGGTCAGGGTCTTGAATGTCGAGGTCGCGGCGGCCGCCGCGGTGATGATCTGTGTCTGGTCCTCGGTCGAGAAGTCCTCGCCGCGGCCGGCGATGATCTTGTGACGCTCGGCCATGAGTGAGTCGATCTCGTCCATCGTCGCCACGACCTGGGCCTGCGTGCGCACCTGAACATCCGCCCCCTGGATCGCCTCCCCGCCGAACAGCACCCGCTTGGCCACGGTGATCGGGACCAGCGCCTGGTTGTCGAGGTTGTCCGGCCCGAGGTTTCCCTTCGGGGCGTACACGCCGACCACGGTGAACTCGCGCGAGAGGATCCGGACGCTCCGGCCGACCGCGGGCGCGCCCTTGAACAGCCGCCGCGCCGGCTTGGATCCCAGGACGATGACCTCATGGCCCTCGCGGTCGTCTGCCGAGGTGAGCAGCCGGCCCCGCGCCGGGGCGTAGTTGTGCATGCGCTGGAACGTCTCGTCGATCCCCGTGAGGATCGCGGTCGTCTGACGCGGGCCGGAGGAAATCGTCATCTCGACGATCTGGCGCTGGCCGACCGCGTCCACCGCGGGAAGTCTTGCCACGGCGGCCAGATCGCCCTGGGTGAGGGTGCGATCGCTGGCCGTCATCTGCCCGTTGGGCAGGGTCACGAACTCGCCGTCGAGCAGGATGATGTTCGGGCCGAGGCGGCGCAGGTCGGAGGCCACGCCCTCCTGCGCGCCCGCGCTGATCGCGGTGAGGGCGACGAGCGACGCCACGCCGATGATGACGCCGAGCGCCGTGAGCAGGCCGCGCAGCCAGTTCGCCCGCAGCGCCTGCAGCGCCATGCGAAGCTGCTCGGCCGGGCTCATGACCCCACCGGCGGCGCGAGCGCTTCGTCGGCGTCGATGACGCCGTCGAGCACGTGAACGATGCGCGTGCCGCGCTCGGCCACGTCGCGGGAGTGCGTGACCATCACGATCGTTGCGCCCTGCGCGTGCACGCCGCCCAGCAGGTCGAGCACCTCCTCCTGGCTGTGGGAGTCCAGGTTGCCGGTGGGCTCGTCGGCGAGGACGACGTCGGGGCGCGTGACCATGGCCCGGGCGACGGCTACGCGCTGCTGCTGACCGCCCGAGAGCTGACTGGGCAGGTGCGCGGCGCGGTCGCCGAGCCCGACCGCGTCGAGCGCCTCTCGCGCTCGCTCATGGCGCTCCTGGCGCCCCACGCCGGCGTACAACAGGGGCAGCTCGACGTTCTGCGCCGCGGTGGAGCGCAGCAGGAGGTTGAAGCTCTGAAAGACGAATCCGATGCGCTCGCGGCGGACGCGCGCGGCCTTGCGCTCGTCGAAGGCGGCGACCTCTTCGCCGGCGAGGAGGTAGCTGCCGTCCGTGGGGCGCTCGAGACAGCCGAGGATGGACAGCAGGGTCGACTTGCCCGATCCCGACGGGCCCATGATCGCCAGGAACTCTCCCGGTTCGACGACGAGGTCGATCCCCCGCAGGGCCTCCACGCTCATCTCTCCCGAGGCGTAGCGCTTGCGCAAGGCCGCCGTCGCGATGACCGTGTCACCCAACCCGGTTACGCTCCGCCGCTGCTCGGCATGACCACGTGCTCACCGGCGCGCAGGCCGGAGCGGACCTCGACGAACTCGGCGCCACTCAGCCCGAGCTCGATCGCGCGCCGCGCGACGACGCCGGACCGGGTGCGGACCATGACGCTCGGCCGGTCCTCCTTGTGGGCGACGGCCGCCAGCGGGATGCGCACGACGTCCTGGCGTCGCGACACGATCACCCGCGCGCTCACGCTCATGCCCGGTCGAAGCTTGCGGTGAGAGTTCAGCGAGATGATCACCGGGAAGTTCACGACGCCACCGTTGCCGACGCCCCCGGAGGCGATGTCGCGCACGTGGCCGCCGAACTCCCGGCCGCCGAGTGCGTCCACGCTGACCCGAACCGGCGCGCCGACGCGGATGCGCCCGACATCGAACTCGCTTAGATCGAGGGTGATGACCAGGTGATTCAGGTCCTCGACCCGCGCCAGCGGCGTCGTCGGGTCGGCCGCCGCGCCGGGCGCCGTCAGGACGCTCGTCACGGTGCCGGTGGTGTTCGCGAGCACCGTGAGACGCCGGATCTGGTCCTCGCCCAGCGCCAGCCGCTGACCGCCGACGCTGACCTTGAGGCGCGAGAGAGCGAGGTCGATGGCGCCGGCGGGCGCGCCGCGCTGGCGCAGCACCGCGAGATCCGCCTGCGCCTTGCGCACGTCGCTGCGCGCGGCGGCGGCGACATCACTCGTCGGATGCCGTAGCCGGGCGAGCTTGCGCCGGGCCGCGGTCACCCCCGCGCGCGCAGCGGCGACAGCCGGCCTCCCGCGCGTGGCGCCGAGTCCGGCCAGAGCGGCCTCGGCGGTCGCGAGCTCCTGCCGCGCAGCGGTGACGGTCGCGGTGGGCGGGCGGACGACGGCGTCGAGCTTCTGGCGCGCGGTGTCGACCGCGAGCTGGGCAGCAGCCTGCGCCGCCGGTGTCGCGGGCGCCGCCGCCGCGGTGAGCGCGTCGCGTTCGCTCTGGGCCTTCGCCAGCTCCGCGCGAGCGGCCGCCGCCTCGGCGGGGGTGCCGGACGCCTCGGCTTCGGCGACCTTCTGCTCGGCGGCGACGACCGCCAGGTCCGCGGCCCGGACGGCGGCCGCCCTCGGCGCGCCCGGTGGTTGGCGGAGCGTCTCCTGGTCGAGAGCTGCCTTCGCGAGCTCGAGCCGGGCTGCGGTCACGTCGGCCTGCGCCGGCGCGCCGGTGAGCGTGGCGAGCTTCTGGCGCGCGGTCGCGACGGCCAGCTGAGCGGCCGCGATGTCCTGCGGGCCGCCGGAGCGTGCGGTGGCCAGGTCCGCGACGGCCTTCCTGTAGTCGAGTCGCGCAACCGCGACGTCGGCGGCCAGCGGCGGCGCGAGCACGCGGTTGAGCTTCGCCTGCGCGGCGAGAACGGTCTCGCGCCCCGAGGAGAACTCGGCCGGCGTCGGTGGTTGGCCGCGCGCCGGGTCCTGCAACCGCTTCTGGGCCAGTTCCAGCTGCGCCGTTCCCAGGTCGCTGCGCGCCTGCAGCACGCTGCCGGCGACCGTGCCGTCGTCGGCGATCACGGCGATCGGCTGACCGGCGTAGACGTGCTCGCCGGTCCTGACGAGCAGTCGCGCGACATGGCCGGTGGCGCTGGGGAAGACCGCGTCGGCCGATGTCAGCGAACCTCCACCTCCGCCGCCGCCGGCTGAGGGGGTTGACCCGGCGGCACCCCCCGATGACCCGGAGCCACTTCCCCCGGAGCTCGCGGCGCCACCTCCGGCAGCCGCGGCCGCTGGCACGGCCAGCAGCGCGGAACCCGCCAGCGTGTTGACGTGACCGATGCCGCCGACAGTCACGGCGACGGCGCCGCGCTCGGCCGAGACGACCTCGCCCTGAGCCTTCGGCGACCCGCCGCCGCGCGCGCCCGCCCATACGACGCCGCCCACCACCGCAGCGGCGACGGCGAGCGCGCTCAGGACCCAGATCCTCACTCGCATCTCCGCGCCATGGCGGCGAAGCTATGGCTCTGACTCTGAGAGGACGATGAACGGAGGATCGTTCACACTCCTTACAGAGCCCGCCTGGAACGGTGCGCCTCGCGTAGCGTCTACCAAGGAGGCAACACCATGCGCAAGAAGACCATTGGAGTCGTCGTCGCGGCAGCGGCGCTGTCCGCCGTGTCCGGCGTCGCGTTCGCGAGCGGCGATTCGAGCGCCTCGCGGCTGGACGACGGCAAGGCCCTGCTCCCGCAGGCCAAGATCACCGAGCAGCAGGCCATCAGCGCGGCGCAGGGATCCGCCGCGGGCGGCCTCAACGAGGTCGATCTCGAGCAGTACGCCGGGAAGCTCGTGTTCAACGTCGACGTCGGATCGAGCGACGTCAAGGTGGACGCCGACTCGGGCAAGGTCGTCTCCGTGTCACGAGACGACTGACGGATCCCACGTTGCGGTTGCTCGTGGTCGACGACGACGCGAAGCTCTCGCGCGCCGTCGGCCGCGGGCTGCGCAACGAGGGGTATGCCGTCGACGTCGTGGGCGACGGCGAGGCGGCGCTGATG
This sequence comes from Solirubrobacteraceae bacterium, assembly GCA_040005775.1. GTDB lineage: Bacteria > Actinomycetota > Thermoleophilia > Solirubrobacterales > Solirubrobacteraceae > JAOPZW01. Next base: position 6,019 of record JBDTYI010000329.1, on the reverse strand, counting down.
CAGGCGGCCGTCTGGGACTACGACGCCATCGTGCTCGACGTGATGCTGCCGCGCCGTGACGGGTTCGCGGTGTGCCGCGTGCTGCGCGAACGCGGGTGCTGGGCACCGGTGCTCATGCTGACCGCGCGGGGCCAGGTCTCCGATCGCATCGAGGGCCTCGACGTCGGCGCGGACGACTACCTCGCGAAGCCCTTCGACTTCGGCGAGTTGCTGGCCCGGCTGCGCGCGCTCACACGGCGCGCGCCCTCCGACAGACCGTCGCGACTGGAGGTGGGCGACCTCGTCGTCGATCCCGCCACCCACGAGGTCCAACGGCGTGGGGAGTCGGTGGAGCTGACCGCCCGCGAGTTCGCGGTGCTCGAGTTCCTGGCCCGCCATCCCGGCGAGGTCATCAGCCGTGCCAAGCTCTTGGAGCACGTGTGGGACGAGAATTTCGTCGGCTCGACGAACATCGTCGATCAGTACGTCGGGGCGCTGCGCCGCAAGCTCGAGCAGCCGTTCGGCGTGCCACTGATCCGGACGGTGCGCGGCGTCGGCTTCAGGCTCGAGGCCCAGTCGTGAACGCGCCGCTGCGCCTGCGCATGACGGTCTGGAACGTCGGGTTGCTGGCCGTGATCATCGCGGTGCTGGGCGCCTTCGTCGTGGTGCGGCTGCGCGCCGACCTCACCGGGGCGATCGACGACGGGCTGCGCCCGGCCGCGGGGCAGATCCGCGACGACGTGCGCATCGACGGGGCCCCGGAGTTCCGGGACTCGGCCCGGACCGTGCTCAAGGGCGAGCGTGCGGCCGGCCAGCTGATCGCGCCCGACGGGTCGATCCGGGCGCGGTTCGGCGACGCGGTCGCCGATCGGCCGATGGCCGGTGCGACGGAGATCGCGGCCGCATTCGCGGGCCGCACTCCGGTGTGGTCGCGGACCATGGGGCCGAGCAACGACGACTTCCGGCTCACGGCTATCGGTGTCCGACACGGCGCCGAACGGTTCGTGGTCGTCGCCGCGCAGTCCTTGGAGCCTGTCGACCGCTCCGTGGGGCGGGTGGTGACGCTGTTGCTGCTCGCCGGTCCGGCCGCGCTCCTGGCCGCGGCCCTCGGAGGATGGTGGCTGGCGCGCCGCTCGCTGGCGCCGATCGAGCGGATCACCGGCGCCGCGGAGGCGGTCGGGGTCGATCGCCTCGAGGACCGCGTCCCGGTCCCGTCGACCAACGACGAGGTGGCCCATCTCGCGCGGACGCTGAACACGATGCTCGGGCGTGTGCAGCGCGGCGTCGAGGAGCAGCGGCGCCTGGTCGCCGACGCTTCGCACGAGCTGCGCACCCCGCTCGCGACGATGCGCGCCGAGCTCGACGTCAGCCTGCGCGCGGACGAGCTGTCGCCTCCCGCGCGCGAGGTGCTCATCTCCGCGCGCGAGGAGGTCGACGCCATGAGCCGGACCGTCGACGACCTCCTGACCCTCGCTGCCGTCGACGGCGGCGAGCTCGAGCTCTGCCGGCAGGACACCGATCTCGTCGCCCTGGCGGCCGCGATCGCGGGCACGCTGGAGCCGGTGGCCCGGCACCGAGGGGTCGTCGTCGAGCAGGACGGGCCCGCGGTCGTCGTGCCCGCCGACCCCGTCCGGCTCGGGCACGCGATCCGCAACGTCGTCGAGAACGCGATCGAGTTCAGCCCCGAGGGTGGCACCGTGCGCATCATGAGCTCGCTCCGCGGCCAGACCGCTCGCCTACTGGTCCAAGACGAGGGTCCCGGCGTCCCGCCGGCCCTCCGCGAGCGCGTCTTCGACCGCTTCTTCCGCGCCGACCCCTCGCGCACGCGGGCGACCGGCGGCAGCGGGCTCGGCCTCGCGATCGCCCGTGAGATCGTCGAGGCGCACGGCGGGAGCCTGCACGCCGAGGCTCGGGAGCCCGGCAGCGCCTTCGTCGTGGAGCTCCCGGGCGGGCGGCTCGGTCGCGAGCGCCCTCAGAGCGCGACGAAGACCGTCTTGTTCTCGAGGTAGCCGTCGAGCCCGGCGTGGCCGTGCTCGCGGCCGATGCCCGAGGACTTGAAGCCGCCGAACGGGGCGGCGGGATCGGCCGCGCTCCAAGTGTTGACGTAGACCTGCCCGGCGCGCAGCAGCGCCGCGAGGCGGTGGGCCTGCGAGATATCGCGCGTCCACACCCCGGCGGCCAGGCCGAACTCCGTGTCGTTCGCGCGCTCGGCCACTTCCTCGAGCGTGTCGTAGGGCTGGGCGACGAGCACGGGGCCGAAGATCTCCTCGCGGACGATGCGCGCGCTGTCGTCGGTGGTCGTGAACAGCGTGGGCTCGACGTAGTAGCCGCCCGAGCCCTCGACCGGTGACGTCGACCCACCGGCCACGAGCTCGGCCTCCGAGCGGCCCGCGTCGATGTAGCCCGACACCCGCTCGTGCTGCTCGGCGCTGACGACCGGACCGATGAACGTCTTGGGATCGAGCCCCGGCCCCGTGACGGTCTTGGCGGCCTGCTCGGCCAGGGCGCCGACGACGTCGTCGAAGAGCTCCTTGGGCACGAACAGGCGCGACGCGGCGTTGCAGGCCTGGCCGGAATTGAAGTAGATGCCGGCGAACGAGCCGCGGATGGCGGCCTTCAGATCGGCGTCGGGGAGGATGATGTTCGGCGACTTGCCGCCCAGCTCGAGCGTCACCCGTTTGAGGCCGCGGCCGGCGGTCTCGCCGATCGAGCGGCCGACCGCGGTCGAGCCGGTGAACGCCACCTTGTCGACGCCGGGGTGCTCGACGAGCAGCGCGCCGGTGGAGCCGTCGCCGGTGACGACGCTCAGCACGCCCTCGGGGATGCCGGCCTCGAGCGCCAGCTCGGCGAGGCGCAGCGCGCTGAGGGGCGTCTGCTCGGCGGGCTTCAGGACGATCGTGCAGCCCGATGCGAGCGCCGGCCCGATCTTCCATGCCGCCATGAGCAGCGGGAAGTTCCACGGGATGATCTGCGCGCAGACGCCGACGGGCTCACGGCGGGTGTAGCAGAGGAGGTTCGGATCGCCGACGGGGATGACGTCGCCCTCGATCTTCGTCGGCCAGCCCGCGTAGTAGTGCAGGTGCGCGGCGGCCTGCGCCACGTCGACGGCCTTGGCGAACTTCAGCGGCTTGCCGTTGTCGAGCGATTCGAGCTCGGCCAGCTCGTCGGCGTTGGCCTCGATGAGGTCGGCCAGCGCGGTCATCCGCCGGCCGCGGTCGGCGGCGCTCATCCGCCGCCACGGCGCGCTGGGGGCGAAGGCGGCGCGGGCGGCCGCGACAGCGGCGTCGACCTCCTCGCTCCCGCCGAGCGGCACTGCGGCGATCGTGGCGCCGGTGGAGGGGTCGAGCGTGTCAAACGTGCGCCCGTCGGCGGCGGCGCCGAAGTCGCGGCCGGCGAAGGCGCGGGTGGGCTCGGAGAGCTGCTCGGGCAGGGTGGCGGACATCAGGGCTCCAGAACGATCTTCATGGCCTCGCGCTTGTCGTAGAGCGCGTAGGCCTCGGGGGCATCGGTCAGCTTCATGTGGTGCGTGACGAGCGTCGAGGGGTCGAGCACGCCGTGGCTCATCAGCTCCAGGACGCGGTCGAGGTGCCCGATCACGTTCGCGTGGCCGGCGGTCATCGTCAGTGACTTGATCCACAGCAGGCCCATGTGGACCTCGCAGCGCTCGGCGTGGACACCGACGACGCTGACGACGCCGCACTTGGCGGTCATCCGGATCGCGCTCTCGAGGACCTGCGGGTTTCCGACGGCCTCGATCGCCACGTCGGCGCCGCGCCCACCGGTGGCCGCCTTCACCGCGCCGCGCGGGTCCTCCTCGGTGAGGTGGACGGGCCGGGCGCCGAACTGCTGCGCGAGCGCCAGGCGGTCGGGCACCGCGTCGATGGCGAGCACCTGCGCGGCGCCCGCGGCTCTGGCGGCCTGGACGGCGCACAGGCCCACCGGCCCGAGCCCGAGGACCACGACCGTGTCGCCCGGGCGCACGCTGAGCGCGGCGTGGTAGCCGGTGCCCATCACGTCGCCGGCGAACAGCGCGACGTCGGGGGCCATGCCCTCGGGCAGGCGGCGCAGCGCGAGATTCGCGTGAGGGACGAGCGCCTGCTCGGCCTGGGTTCCCTGCAGCGAGCCGAGCGTCTTGCCGTGCCCGAAGGTGCGCCCGTTGTCGCACTTGTGGAAGTTGCCGTCGCGGCAGAAGCGACATGTGCCGCACGCGACCTGGAACGTGCCCAGCACCGTGTCGCCGACGGCAACGGAGGTGACGGCGTCGCCCGCGGCGATCACCTCGCCGACGTACTCGTGGCCGATCGTGAAGCCCGGTTCGACGCCGACGCGGCCGTGGTAGATGTGCAGGTCCGAGCCGCACACGCCGGTGCGCTCGATCCGCACGATCGCGTCGTCGGGCGCCTGAAGCTCGGGTTCCGGGCGCTCCTCGACGCGCACCTCGCCGGGGGCCTGGTAGGTGACAGCGAGCATCTAGTGCAACACGCTAACGACGGTGTTGCCTTCGTGCGTCCGGACCCGCCAGGCGTGGCCGAGTCCCTCCACGTGGGGCTCGTCGCCGTCGTCGCAGATGAGCACGGTGCCCTCGTCGATCGCGACGCCGGCGTCGACCAGCCCGGCGTCGACGGCGGCGATCAGGCGCGTGAGCGTGCCCCACTGCGCGGCGTGGACGTCGACGGCGAAGTCTACGAGCGCGAGGCCGTCGCGGATCTCGATCTCGCCGAGCTCCTCGCCGAAGTCCTCGTCGAGCACGGGCCGGCCCTCGCGCAGCCAGCCGCCGACGATCGCGCGGCGCGCCGCGACGGCCGCGCCGGCGGAGAAGCCGCAGTAGTGCAGGCCGTCGGGGAGCGACCAGCGCGCGAGCGCCTCCTGGTAGGCCGGCGTCAGGCCGCCCGCGACGAAGACGCCCGCGGCGCCCGCGAGGTTCTCGGGAGCGGGTGGCATGAGCAGGCAGCGCACGTCGGCGGCTCCGGCGAGGCGCAGCGCGCCCTCCCAGCGCTCGGGGTCCTCGAGGGCGAAGGCGACGATCGGCCCGCCGCCGCAGGACGTCACGAAGGGCGCGTGCGAGGCGGCCACCTGGTCGTCCTCGCGCCCTCCGCCGATCAGGAACGTCGTCACAGCAGCACCTCGAGCTCGTCGGGCGCGTGGACGATCGCCTCGGCGCCGGCCGCGCGCAGGTCGTCCTCGGCGCCGATGCCCCAGCTGACCGCGATCGGTCGCAGACCGTTGGCGCGGGCGGCCTCGACGTCGTAGCGGGTATCGCCGATGAGCGCGATCGCAGGCAGGGCACGGGCCACCGTCTCGCTTTTGGGCTCCGCGCTCGTCTCGTTGGCCGGGCCGTGCAGCGCGTCGAAGTACTGCGCAAGACCGAGCTCAAGCACGATCGCCTCCGCGAGCGAGGCGGCCTTGGAGGTGGCGATCACGAGGCGGTGGCGGGCGCCGATCGCTTCGAGCATGTCCGGAATACCGGCAAAGACCGTCGTCACGGCGGCGGCGTGAATGGCGTAGTGGTCGCGGTAGGCGTCGACGCGGGCGTCGATGTCGTCGCGGGCGACGCCCAGCTCGGCGAACGTGCCCCGCAGCGGCGGTCCGATGAACCGGCGCAGCTCGTTCGGCTCGCGCGCGGGCAGGCCGTAGTCGCCGAGCGCGTGGTTGACGCTGGCGGTGAACGCGGCGCGGGAGTCGATCAGGACACCGTCGAGGTCGAAGAGGACGGTAGTCGGCGTCATCGGGCGCGGATGCCTAGGCTCGCAAGGGCGACAGCGATAGATGTCGCGGGCACCCGGGCACCCTAACCCTGTAGTCGTGAGGCCCGTCGTCCAGCAGGTCTCCTCCGCTCCCCCGCCCCCCCGAGAGGTCGCAGTGTCTGACCACCAGTTCACCTATCCCACGGTGACGCCGGTCCAACGTCCCGTGCCCGCGCCCGGTCCGCGTCCCGGCGGCCGCTGAGGTCCACACGCCCCTAGGCTCGCGCCATGGGGGCGGTCGCGCTCGACGTCGGGCTGCTGCGCCGGCGGCGTGACTTCGGCCTGCTCGTCGCGGG
>JBDTYI010000328.1:0-2214 GCA_040005775.1 Solirubrobacteraceae bacterium | reverse complement strand
AGCCAGGGCTCCGAGCAGTTCGGGCACTTCAGGCCGACGTCAACCTCCATCGGCGCCAATATAGAAGCCGTCGGTGCCGTCGCGATGCGGGAAGGTGCGCCGAACGTCGCCGTCGACGGGCCGTTCCTCGGCCGGCGAGAGCGTGCAGACCGAGTAGACCAGCCGCCCTCCGGGAGCCAGCGCGGCCCGCGCGGCGTCCAGCAGCTCGTCCTGGAGCGCGGCGAGGCGCTCGATTGCGTCCGGCGTCGCCCGCCAGCGGATGTCCGGGTGCGAACGCAGGGTGCCCAGGCCGCTGCACGGCGCGTCGAGCAGCACCCGGTCGAAGCCGCCGGCGCCGGGTGGGGCGGTGTACTCGCGGGCGTCGGCGCACACCACCTCGACGTTGGCGGCGCCCATCCTCCGGCACGTCTGCGCCAGCGCGCGGGCGCGCTGCTCGTTGCGCTCGACGGCGACGACCTGCCCGGTCGCCCCCATCCGCGCGGCGATGTCGCTCGTCTTGCCGCCCGGCGCGGCGCACAGGTCGAGCACGCGCTCACCGGGCTGGGGATCGAGGATCTCGGAGACGAGCTGGCTGGCCCGCGACTGCGGCGTGAAGGCGCCGGCCGCGTAGCCGGGGTGCGCGAGCGCGTCGAAGCGCCCGGTCAGCACGATCGCGTCGCCCGCGCGGTCGCCCGGGATCGTGGAGAGGTCGAAGGCGACCAGGCGGTTCACCCGCAGCGCCAGCTCGGCGGGCTCGTTGTTCGCCGCCATCAATGCCCGCGCCTCGTCGGCGCCCAGCCACGACCACCACAGCTCCGCCAGCCACTCCGGGTGGGAGTGGACGATCGCGGCGCCCTGCGGCGTGTCGTCGCCGGGGAGCTTCACGCCCTCACGCTGGACCTTGCGCAGCACCGCGTTGACCAGCCGGTGCCCGGGGCTCGGCTTGGCCAGCTCGACGGCCTCGCCGATGGCCGCATGGTCGGCGACGCCGTCGAGGTAGAGCAGCTGGAAGAGCCCCAGCTGGAGCGCAGCGCGGACGGGCGGGTCGAGCTCGCGGTCGGCGTGCGCGGCGATCACGTAGTCCAGCGTCCTGCGCCGCTGCACGGTCCCGAAGGCCAGCTGCTTGGCCATCGCGCGGTCGCGCGGGTCGAGCCCTGCCGCCTCGCCGTGCAGGGCGCGGTCGGTGAACGCGCCCCCGGCGAGCGTGCGCAGGACGACGGCGTGAGCGGCGCGGCGGGCAGGAGTGGCGCTCATGGTGCGACCGCCCGCGAGATGGACGAAGTCCATGTCGCAATGGCCGGCGAAGCCGGGTACCTCACCGGGCGCGGGCCCAGCGCTCGAGCAGCGGGTCGACGATGCGCGGCGGGCCCTCGTCGGCGGTGCGCACCTCGCCGATCGACACGAGCCCGCGCAGGCCCGACTCGGCGCCGCCCTTGTCGAGGCCGAACGCCTCCAGGGTGCGGCGGCTGTAGAGCGACGCGTCGCTCTGGGCGAGGGCGAGCAGCACGCGGCGCTGGTTGGGTGCGCGGCCCAGCGACTGCCAGGTCTGCTGGAAGCGCTCCTTGAGCTCGCGGTCGACGACGGCGAGCGCGTCGGCGAAGGCGTCGGCGTCGGCCTCCGCGCCGCGGGCGGTGTGCTCCCAGAGGTGGTGGGCGAGCAGCATCGCGCGCTGCGGGTGGCCGCGCACGAGGTCCAGCAGCGGATCGAGGGCCTCGCCGGCGTCGCGGCCGGTCGTCTCGAAGCGCGCGGCGATCGCCTCGGCGAGGTCGACGTCGCCCAGCGGGCCCAGCGCCACGGGCCGCGCCTGGTCGAACAGCGGCCGGCGGCGGTCGCCGAAGAGCTGCTCGAGCAGCCCGGGCTCGGAGCCGGCGAAGACGTAGGAGGCCTCGTCGCGGTGGAACTGGATCTTCGAGCGGATCAGCCCGTCGAGGCCGCTCTCGGAGCGCAGCGGGTCCTGGAACTCGTCGAAGACCACCAGCGTGCGGCGCCCGCTGCGCTCGAAGACGCGCTTGGGGAGGTCGAGGACCGCGGACAGGCGGCCCTCGGGAGAGGCGGCGCCAATGCCCGGGCCGGCCTCGGCGCCGATCCCCCCGGGCGTCACCTTCACGGTGAGCGTGCGCAGCAGGTTGGCGACGGCACGTCGCACGGGGCCACCGAGGTCGCGCAGGTAGGCCTCCTCGACGCGGCGGGCGATCTCGTGGACGGCGACGGCGCCGTAGAAGTCGACGAAGACCG
>JBDTYI010000327.1:0-4205 GCA_040005775.1 Solirubrobacteraceae bacterium | reverse complement strand
CTAGTGCAAATCGCGCGAAGGGGCACTCGCTCGCGGACAGCCCCAGTGCTGGTGTCAGGCCCGCGTGCTGGCCTACCGCGCGCCGCGGATTTCTACTCCGGGCTTCAGCGCCAAGCGCTGATGGCGCGCAACGCCCCGGGCGGGACGCCGTGTTCTGGTCCTGGTGACGCGCCCCCAACGCGCGCGGATCGCCGGCCGCGGCCGCCTCGCGTGAGGACAGATGAGGCCGCTCGTCCGTCTCAGCATGCAGCCCCAGGCGCTAAGTGCGCCCAGGTGCGGTCTTGAAGCTGTCGGAGATGCTCTAGAGGTCGTTCTTGCCGACCGACGCCTTGCTCGCGCACATTGTCGCCCCTGGAACGTGCCCGCCGTCGTCCCCGCGCGGCGCCGGCCGCCCGCCCGGACGACGTGCGGCTCCCTAACACGAGTTTGAGTGCGACGGTGCAACGCGTCTGGGCGGGGGCGGTGTCACCAGGTCAACTCGATCTCCAGCTCGCGCTTGTCGCTCTCGATCTCGAGCTCGATCTTGACGTCGAGCTCGTCGGGGACGTTGACGGTGAATCGCATCCCGCCGCGCTCGAACTCGATGTCGTTGTGGCGCGCGAGCATGTCGGCGAGGGTGCGCAGCCGCGCTGCGACCTCCTCGCGGCTCAGGCGCTCCTTGTGCTCGACCTCGAAGATGTCCATCAGCTCTCCTTCCGTGTGGGTTGAGGGGGCAGGGTGGGGTCGCGCGCGACGGCGATCCGGGCCAGCGCGTGGAAGCTCGGCCCGAAGCGCTCGGGCAGGATCGCCGACGGCGAGGCGCCGGGATGCTGGGCGGCGATGCGCACGCGCAGGACGCCGGGGCGGATGCTGAAGCGCAAGGGCGCCTCCAGCTTCACCGCCTCGCCGTCGATGCCGGCGGGCACGGGATGGTCGGCGGCGACCTCGAACGCCGGTGCCGTCCATTCCCGCCACGGTCGCTGCAGGCGGCGGCCGTCCCCGCCGCGGCGGGTCGGGGCGCCAGCGACCGTGATCCCGAGTAGCCCGTCGTCGATCCGCGGTCGGGTGCCGGAGCCGACCGCGCGGCCCAGCCGGTAGCGGTTGTTGGAGACCAGGATCGCGGCTCCCGAACCGTGCTCGTGGCCGCCCGGCCCGGTCCAGTGCAGGTCGAGCCCCGTCCCCTCGGGGCCGAGCACCTCGGGCACGGTGTCGAGGATGGTCCGCAGCTTCGCGTCGCGGTAGCCGCGGCGCTGGACCGCGTCGGCGTAGAGCCCGAGCGAGACGTTGTTGACGAACACGCGCCCGTTGACCTCCGCCAGGTCCACACGGCGCTCGCCGCCGTCGACGAACGCGTCCAGCGCGCCGACGACGTCGTCGCGATCGACGCCGAGGTCGAGCGCGAAGTGGTTGCGCGTGCCCGCCGGGATGCAGGCGTAGGGCAGGTCGAGCTCGGCGGCGATCGACGCCACGACGGCCTGCGAGCCGTCGCCGCCGGCCATCGCCAGCCCGTCGGCGCCGCCGACCACCGCGTCGCGCACGAGCTGCTCGAGGTCCCGGCCCGGCCCGAGCTCGATCGGCTCGATGCCGCGCGTCCGCGCTTCGACCGCCACCGAGAAGCGCTCGGCCTTCCCGCCGCCGGACCGCGGGTTGAAGAACAGCACCGGCCGCTGCGGCGCCGGTACCCGCGGCAGGCGGGTGCGGGAGCTAAAGGCCGCTCGCGCGCAGGCGAGGCTCAACACGAGCGCGGCGCCGACCACGAGCTCCTCGAGCAGGCCGTGGCTGATGAGCAGGAGGATCGCCGCACCGAGCCCGAGCGCGCCGACCGCGAGGCCCAGCACGCGGGCCGCGCCGCGTCGCAGGACGCCATACCACGCCCCGGCAGCCGCCAGCACGACGCAGCCGAGCGCGATCAGGCCGCGCGGGAACTCCTGCACCGCCACCACGACGGCCAGGCCGAGCCCACCGACACCGAGCACGATCGCGCCGATCGCCGCCGCCTGGCGGGCTCTCCTAGGATCACTCATCGGTGGACCCCACCTCCGACACCCCCGCGCAGCCAGGGCCAGGGCCGGGTCGCTGGCTGGAGGACGCCGAGCGGATCGACGTCGCCCTCTACGCGGCCGTCGCGCAGACGCCGACGCCCACGCTCGATCACGCGATGGCGCGGCTCTCCCGGGCCGCCGACTACTCCCGCCTGTCCGTGGCCTCGGCCGCCGTCCTGGCCGCGACGGGGGGCCGCCGAGGGAAACGCGCCGCGACGATGGGTTTGACCTCGGTCGGCGTGGCGGCGACCGTCATCAACCTGGGCCTGAAGCCGCTCGGCCGCCGCCGCCGCCCCGATCGCGCCGTCGAGCAGGTGCCGGTCGCCCGGCACGTGCGGATGCCGTCCTCGACCTCGTTCCCCTCGGGCCACTCGGCCGCCGCGTTCGCGTTCGCGACGGGCGTCGGCCACGTGCTCCCGCCGGCGGCAATCCCGCTGCGCGCCCTCGCCGCGCTGATCGCTTACTCGCGCGTCCACACCGGGGTCCACTATCCCGGCGACGTCGTCGCCGGCGCGCTGATGGGGACTGCGCTCGCCCAGGTCACGACGCATGCGCTGGACCGCCGCATGGCGCACCGCGGGTAGCCGGCTCGAGCACAACACGCGCAAACCCTCGCCTAACCCGGCGTCACGGGCATCACCCGAAACGAACGACACCCGCCGTTCTACGGAGAAGCCCACCTCCGTCGCACTGAGGTCCCTGGCGCACAGGCGTGTACGCCGCCGCCGCCCGACGGCTGCTCGTCCCATGAATAGCGAGAGCCGCAGCATGGCGCGCGCGCCCGGCCCCTGGGCGCCCGCGCACACCCGTACTCCGTACCGAGGCGCGGGTATTCCGTACCGATGTGCGGCGCCGACCGCGGCCGTACGGTCGGAGGCGACCAAGGGGGTTGTTTCATGTCACAGACCACGGACCGGCACGCGCAGCGCCGCGGGCTTCCGGCGGCCGTGCGCGGTCGCCGGGGCGGCGGGATGGGCCGGATGCTCGGCGCGGTCTCCGCGGAGGCGCGGATGCTCCGCGCCATATCGGCCGACATTGCCCACGCGGCCGACCCACGCCATGTCGCGCGCAGGCCGCCGGCCGCCGACCCCTTCGAGCTGCGTGACCCCGAGTACATCGCGCGCACGCTCCCCGCGCTGCGCGTGATGGCGGACGTCTGGTTCCGCGCCGACGTGCGCGGGCTGGAGAACATCCCGCCGCGCGGGCCGGTGCTGCTCGTCGGCAACCACTCGGGCGGCACGCTCATCGCCGACACGTTCATCTTCTCGCAGGCGTTCTATGACCACTTCGGTCCCGAGCGCGCGTTCTTTCAGCTCGCGCACGACCTCGTCTTCAAAGTGCCGGGCATCCGGGCCATGCTCACGCCGTACGGGACGGTGCCGGCCTGCCCGGAGAACATGCGGCGCGCGCTCGCGCGCGGCGCCGCGCTGCTGGTCCAAGTCGCGTGCGCTCCCAGCTCGTCCGCAGCGAGCGTCCGACGCCTGGAGGCGGCGACGTTCGCTCGAACGGCGAAGCAGGCGTGCGCTGGGTGCGCGTCGTGGCCCCGGCAGTGGCGAGCAGCCGCCGCTCAGGGCGGTCCGGGCGATCATCGAAGCCCCAGGCGGTCCACCAGTACGCCGGCGCTGGGGATGTACTGGTACCCGCCGACGTGAGCCGAGATGACACTGACCGTGGCGAGCTGGATTCTTTGGGCGACGGTCGCATTCATGAGAACCGCTCCGTAAGCTCGCGCGCCGCCTAGGAATTCGTGCGGTTGGGTGAGGTCTCTAGTGGGATGCTGGCGCTGATGCGGGTCCCGTTTCCGGGCCGGGAGTGGATTTCGAGTGCGCCGCCGACGGCGGCGAGACGGTCGCGCATGCCGATGAGGCCGGCGCCGGTGGTGATCCGCGCAGGGTCGAAGCCCGGGCCGTCGTCGCGGACCTCGAGTCTCAGGGCGCCGTTGTCGGTGAGATCGACAACGACGGCGGTGGCGTCGGGCGCGTGCTTGGCGGCGTTCTGGAGCGCTTCGAGGCAACAGAAGTAGGTCGCGGTCTCGATCTCGCTCGGGTAGCGGCGCATTCCGGTGGCGTGCACGGTTGCCGGCATGGCGCTGTGGCGAGAGGCGCCGCGCAGCGCTTTTACGAGGCCATGCGGCTTGACAGTGCGCCACTCGGTGGAAGGATTGCTGCTCGGCCGCGACGGGAG
>JBDTYI010000326.1:0-3482 GCA_040005775.1 Solirubrobacteraceae bacterium | reverse complement strand
CAGATGCCCATCCGGCAGCCGAAGGGCAGAGCCGCCCCCGCCTCCTCGCCGGCGATGAGGATCGGCTGGTCGCCGTAGGCCGTCGGGATCGCCCGGGGGCTCATCTACCGGCAGTTCTCTTCCAAGGACGAGCTGTTCGTCCTCACGGTGACCGACGACCTCGACGAGCTCGACGGCGTGCTCTCGGCCGCGGTGACCGGCAGCGGCGACCCGCTGGACCAGCTCGAGCGCTGGGCGCGCGCCTACGCGGGTTTCTGCGAGCGATACCCGGCGTTCCTGGACTGCTCGATGTCGCTCATGCGCCGCCCTGCGAAGGACCTTCACGGCATCGTCTCGGAGAACGTCTGGCTGCGCCTGGGCCAGGGGATGGCGCAGTGCATCGACCACGTGACGCGCCTGCTGGCGACGATCGACGGCGTCGAGGACCCCGACTACCTCGCCAACGTGCTGTGGACCCAGACGCTCGGGATGATGCATCTGGCCCGCATCCGCGTCGGCGTCCGCCAGGAGGCGCCGGGCATACCAGGGCTGTTCACGATCGCGCCCGAGCGCGTCATCGAGACCGTCGTCGCGCACGCCCGGGCGATCGTCGGCGCGGCCCAGGTCTCCTAGCCGCGGCCGGCGAGGACGCGGTCCAGGCGGATCGGCAGGTCGCGGACGCGGATGCCGGTGGCGTGGAAGACGGCGTTGGCGATCGCGGCCGCGCCGCCGCGTCGGTCTCGTCGACCCACGCGGCGTCGAGGTCCTCGACGTCGGCGTTGGACGGCACGTGGTAGCCCGCGAGGTCGTGGTTGAGGTAGTCGCCGAAGCGCTCGTCCATCACCGACTTCTCGATGAGCGCCATCCCGAGCCCCATCGTCATGCCACCCACCAACTGCGATCCGCCTAGGCGGGCTCGGGCGCCGGTTGCGGTGTGCGCCGGCGCGCGAGCACGGCGCCCGCCACGAGCGCGCCGGCCAGTGCGAAGGCCGCGCCGACCAGGAAGGCGTCCTGGAAGCCGGCGACCAGCGTCGTGGGCCCGCCGGCGTCGGCGCCGTTGCGCCCGGCGATCGTGGCCAGCACGGCCAGGCCGAGCGAGCCGCCGAACTGGCGCGACGTGTTGACCAGCCCCGACGCCAGGCCGGCCTCGGACGGCCGCACCCCGCTGACCGCCGTGATCGTGACCGGGACGAACGAGAAGCCGATGCCCAGCGCGGTCACGACGCCCGGGAGCAGGACGTCGGCCGCGTAGGACCCACCCGCGCTCATCCCGGAGAAGAGCAGCAGACCGGTGGCGATGAGCGTCATGCCTCCGGTGAGCACCACGCCGGGCCCGATCCGGGTCGCGAGGCGGCTCGCCATCTGCGCCGACGCGATGATCGCCACGGTCATGGGCAGGAAGGCGACGCCGGCCTCGATCGCGCTGTACCCGAGGACCTCCTGGAGGTACAGGGAGACGAAGTACCACATGGCGAACACCGAGGAGCCCAGGAAGAACACGACCACGTTCGCGGCGGTCAGGGTGCGCGAGGCGAAGATGCGCAGCGGCACCAGCGGCCGCTGGGCGCGGCGGCCCTCGAGGAAGACGAAGAACCCGAGCAGCGCCAGGCCGGCCGCTCCGACGACGAGGGTGGCCGCCGAGCCCCAGCCGTTGACGTCGGTGCGCACGATCGCGAAGGTCAGCAGCACGAGACCGGCCGTGACGGTGAGCGCGCCCGCAACGTCGTAGTGGCGCTCGCCGCGCGGGATGACCTGCGCTCCGCGCAGCAGATGGGCCGCGGCCAGCGCCGCGCCGATGCCGATCGGGACGTTGATGAACAGCACCCACTGCCAGCCCGCCAGCTGGGTCAGCCCGCCGCCGAGCAGCCCGCCCGCTGCACCGCCGACGCCGCCCATGGCGCCCCAGAGGCCCAGGGCGCGGTCGCGCTCGCCGCCCTCGGTGAACGTCGTCGTCAGCACCGAGAGCGTCACCGGGGCGACGATCGCGCCGCCGAGGCCCTGTACGCCGCGCGCGGCGACGAGCATCCCCTGCGACGTCGCCAGCCCGCCGGCGAGCGAGGCCAGCGCGAACACCGCGAGCCCGGCGATGAACACCGTGCGATGGCCGAGCAGGTCTGCGGCGCGCCCGCCGAGCAGCAGGAAGCCCGCGAACGTGAGCGTGTAGGCGCTGACCACCCACTGCAGGTCGACCGCACTGAAGCCGAGGTCGGCCCGGATCGACGGCAGCGCGACGTTCACGACGGACACGTCGAGGATGACCATGAACTGCACGAGGCAGCACAGGGCAAGCACCCAGTTCTTGTGAACGGCAGCGGCAGTTCGTTGCACAGTCAACGATGGTAACGGACTTGCAGGAGACCGCCTGCTGTGAATTTCGGCCGATGTCTCCCTATCCTGATCGTCGGCCGCCGCATGACTCTCACCCGCTCACACCGCCGACTCATCGTCGGAGTCCTGTTCGTCGCCGCCCTCTTCGGGGCGGCCATCGCGGCTGCCGTCGCCTACGACCACGGCCGCCAGGACCGGCTTGCGCCGGGCATCCGCATCGGCGGCGTCGACGTCGGCGGCATGCGCGTCTCCGCGGCGCGCTCGCTGCTGCAGCGCGAGGCCGTCGAGCGCCGGCGGCGCACGATCACCGTCCGCGTGGCCGGCCGCCGCTTCTCGCTGCCGCCCGAGCGCAGCCACGTGACGGTCCAGCTGCAGCCGGCGCTGCACCAGGCGCTGGCCGACACCCGGCGCGGGTGGCTCGGCGCGCGCGTGCAGCGCGAGCTCAGCGGCGAGCGCACCGACGAGTCGATCGCGCTCACCGCCCGCTACGCCCGCGGCGTCGTGCCCAAGCTGGTCGACGACATCGGCCGCGCGGTCGCGCGCAAGCCGGTCGACGCATCGGTCAAGCCGTCCGCCAGCGGGCTGGCGACCGTCGAATCGCACACCGGGCGTGCGCTGAACGCCGGGCGCCTGAAGGCGACGCTCGCCTCGACGCTGATCCATCCGTCGCGGCCGGCCGCCATCACCGCAACGACGCGGAGCGTGGCACCGGCGACCAGCAGCAAGGACCTGGCGGCCAAGTACCCGGCCTACATCGTCGTGGACCGCAAGTCCCACGTCCTGCGCTTCTTCCAGCACCTCGAGCCCTCGCGCACCTATCCGATCGCCGTCGGCAGGTCGGGCCTCGAGACGCCCTCCGGCCTCTACGACGTGCAGTGGAAGCAGAGCAACCCGTCCTGGTACGTCCCGAACTCCGCGTGGGCGGGCAAGCTGGCCGGCACCACGGTGCCGCCGGGCCCCAACAACCCGATCCAGGCGCGCTGGATGGCCTTCGACGGCGGCGCCGGCATCCACGGGATCATGCCCAGCGAGTACTCCTCGATCGGCCACGACGCGTCGCACGGCTGCGTGCGGATGCGCATCCCCGACGTCATCTCGCTCTACGCGCACACGCCCGTCCACACGCCGGTCTTCGTCGCCTAGCTGTAGTTGCTGAGGACGTTGTTGAGGTCCGG
>JBDTYI010000325.1:0-17150 GCA_040005775.1 Solirubrobacteraceae bacterium | reverse complement strand
CCTCGTCGAGGCGCGCGAGCACGAGCAGGTCCTCGACGAGCACGCCCATCCGCGCCGCCTCCTCCTCGATGCGGCGCATCGCCTTCTCGGTGTCGGCGGGCTCGCGCGCCGCGCCGATCCGGAACAGCTCGGCGTAGCCGCGGATCGACGACAGCGGCGTGCGCAGCTCGTGCGAGGCGTCGGAGAGGAACAGGCGCAGCCGGTCCTCGCTGGCCTGGCGCTCGGCGAACGCGGCCTCCAGGCGGCCGAGCATCGCGTTGAGCGCGAGGCCGAGGCGCCCGACCTCGGTCTTCTCCGTCGCCGGGCTGACGCGCCGCGACAGGTCGCCGCCGGCGATCGCTCCCGCGGTGTCCCCGATGCGATCCAGCGGCCGCAGACCCAGGCGCACGAGCACCCACGCGAGCAGGCCCAGCACGAGCAGGACCGAGAGGATGACCAGCGATTCCACGAGCAGCAGGCGGTGCAGCCGCTGGTCGGTCTCGCGCAACGGCACCGCGACGGCGGTCAGGTCGCCGTCGAAGGCGCGCTGGACGACTAGGCGGTAGTGCTCGCTGCCGGTCTTCGCGTCGACGGTGGTCGCGCCCGGGCGCAGCTGCGCGGGCAGCACCGGCGGCGAGGGCCTCGCGCCGCCGTAGGGCAGCAGCACGATCGCCGAGCCGTAGGGCTGCCCCGTGGAGGAGAACCGCTGCGCGTAGGTGCCGGGCGGCACCGAGAGGTCGATGTCCCCCGGACCACCACCCGGCCCGTGACGGCCGTCGCGCGGCGCCGTGCCGCCGACGCCGCGGTCGGACAGGCGCGCGCCGAGCGGGAGCGCCGCGGACCGGGCCTGCTGGTCGACGCGCTCGAACTCGAAGCGCCGCTGCTCGACGTAGGTGATCGCCGCCAGCAGCACGAGGCCGAGCGCGGCGACGACGAGCACGAGCGCGATCAGGCGCGCGTGCAGCGACTGCATCATCGCGGTGCGCGCAGCGCGTACCCGACCCCGCGCACGGTGTGGATCAGCGACGGGCCGTGGACGTCGAGCTTCTTGCGCAGGTAGCTCACGTAGGTCTCCAGCACGCGCGCGTCGCCGCCGAAGTCGTAGTCCCAGACATGGTCGAGCAGCTGCGAGCGGGTGAGCACGCGGCGCGGGTTGAGCATGAAGTAGCGCAGCAGCCGGTACTCGGTGGCCGTCAGGTCGATGACCGTGCCGGCGCGTGCGACCTCGCGCGCGTCGTCGTCGAGCTCGAGGTCCGCGAACGTGAGGCGGTTGGACTCGGCCTCCGCGGCGCCCGAGCGGCGCAGCACGGTGCGGATCCGCGCGACGAGCTCCTCGAGGCTGAACGGCTTGGTCACATAGTCGTCACCGCCCATCGTCAGGCCGCGCACCTTGTCCTCGGTCGCGTCGCGGGCGGTGAGGAAGATGATCGGGACCTTGGTCCGCTGCGCGCCCATGCGGCGGGCGACCTCGAAGCCCTCCATGTCGGGCAGCATCACGTCGAGGACGATCAGCTGCGGACGGAACTCGCCGACCTGGCTGAGCGCCTCGGCGCCGGTGCCCGCCGAGGCGACGTCGAATCCCTGGTAGCGCAGGGCCATCGAGATGACGTCGACGATGTTCGGCTCGTCGTCGACGACGAGGACACGGTGGGACTCGGGAGCAGCGGTCGTCATGCAGTCAATCTGTCGCGCGAACCTTGGAGCATCCTGAGAGACCCCTGGGCAGTGTTGCAGCACGGCCTGGTCCGACGCGATCCTGCGGCTGCGGCGCTTTGCCGGATTACGGGCCTATGCGCGCTGTGTCGGGTCGACGCCGCCGGGTAGCCCCGCGCCGGTGTTCGACGCGGACCTGCAGCCGATCGAGTCGCCCGAGCAGGCCGCGGTGGCCCGCGCGCGCCTGCGCGAGGTGGAGCGCGAGTTCATGGTGACCGCCGACCGGGAGGCGCTGCTTCCGCTCGCGCGCGAGGTCATCGCCCTGCGCGCGATGCTCGGCGCCTACGCAATACGATCGACGGCGTGAGGGAGCTGATCGTTACCGAGTTCGTGTCGCTGGACGGGGTCATGCAGGCCCCGGGCGGGGAGCCCGGATACGTCCACGCCGGCTGGGTCGCAGACTTCTTCAGCGACGAGCTCGGCGCCTATAAGGAGGCCGAGCAGCTGTCGGCCGACATCCTGCTCCTCGGGCGCGTCACCTACGAGAGCTTCTACGAGGCCTGGCCGCACCGCGAGGGCCCGTTCGCCGAGAAGATCAACACGATGCCCAAGTACGTCGCCTCGACGACGCTGGGCTCCAGCGACTGGCACGACACGACGGTGCTGTCCGAGGACGTCGCCGGCGCCGTCGCGGGCCTCAAGGAGCAGGACGGCGGACCGATCCTCGTGGCCGGTAGCCGCACGCTCGTCCACCAGCTGCTGGCCGCGGGGCTCGTCGACGAGCTGCACCTCCAGGTCTTCCCGGTGCTGCTCGGAAGCGGTGCGCGCGTGTACCCCGACACGACCGACAAGATCGCGCTGGAGCTCGCATCGTCGCAGGCGCTGGCGAACGGCGTGCTGGTGCAGACCTACCGAGCCGCCTGAGTGCTCGCCGACCTCCTCGCGCAGCTGCGCGCCTGCGCGTGGGTCGACCTCACGCACGCATTCGCGCCGGGAATCCCGCACTACGTCGGCTTCCCCGACGAGGAGCGCAGGGTGATCTACCACTTCGACGAGGGGGTGGGCGAGCGCGGCGCGGGGTTCCTGGCCCACGAGTACCGCCACATCGGGCAGTGGGGGACGCACATGGATCCGCCGTCGCACTTCGCGCGCGATGGGCGCACGCAGGACGAGGTCGGTGTGGAGGAGATGATCCTGCCGCTGGTGGTGCTCGACGTCCGCGCGGCGTGCGCCGCCGACCCCGACTTCGCCTGCACGCGCGACACGATCGAGGCGTGGGAGTCAGAGCACGGCCGCGTGCCCGCCGGGTCCTTCGCTGCCCTGCACACCGGCTGGGACGCGCGCTGGCCCGACGGCGATGCGATGCAGAACCGCGACGCCGACGGCGCTGCGCACTACCCCGGATGGGCCGTCGACGCGCTCGAGCTGCTCGTCGAGGAGCGGGAGGTCACCGCGATCGGCCACGACATGACCGATACCGATCCGGGCGCTCTGGTGAGCGCCGGCGAGGTGCCCGCGGAGGCCTACATCCTCGGCGCCGACCGCTGGCAGATCGAGCTGCTGGCGAACCTCGGCGACGTGCCGGCAACGGGCGCGCTGATCGTGGCGACCTGGCCCAAGCCGCTGGGCGGCTCGGGCTTCCCGGCCCGTGCGTTCGCGATCGTCGCGACGGCCTGACTCGTCCCGCCTCACCCTCCGGTCGCGCAACTGTGATCGAAGTCGGCGCGATCCCGTGCAAATCGATTCCGCACCGGACGCAGGTGCATTGAAGCGGCCTAGCTTGGCGCAATGGAGGAGGGGGCGATCACGGGGTCCTGGGTGCACGCGGAGGACGACGGCGACAAGAAGGTCTTCTGGCCCTCCGACTCTCCTGAGCTGACCCCCTCGCGGGCGCCGCGAACCGCCTACGACCTCGCCGGCGGCGGGGAGCTGACGACGTACGCCGCCGGCCCCGACGACCGGCGCGTCCCGAGCGGCGGGAAGTGGCGCATCGATGGCGATCACCTCGTGCTCGAGCCCGCCGACGGCCCGCCGGAGCGGTACGTCGTCGACGAGGCGACTCCCGGTCGCCTCGTCCTGAGAGCGACCAAATGACACATCACGACCGGAGGGGCAGTCATGGCTGAGCGGCCACGCAAGAGTTCTCGAGGCGGCGACAAGAACGACGACCAGCCCGTCGTGCGCTCGTGCGGGACGATGGAGGTTCACGAGCGCCTGCTGCGCACCGACGCGACGTACCTGGCCGCGCGCAACGACAGCGAGAACCGCGCCTTCGCCTACGGGCAGCGTCCCGACGTCCTCGGGCGCACCGGCGTCACCGTGATCCCCGTGGTCGTGCACGTCGTCTACAACGGCGCCGCGCAGAACATCAGCGACGATCAGATCCGCAGTCAGATCGACGTCCTCAACCGCGACTTCCGCAAGACGAACCCCGACGTCAGCTCGACGCCGGTGCCGTTCCAGCCGCTCGCCGCCGACGCCCGCGTGGAGTTCGAGCTCGCGACCACCGATCCGGCGGGCAACCCGACCAACGGGATCACCCGCACGTCGACGACGGTCAGCGGCTTCAGCGACGACAACAAGGTCAAGCAAAACTCCACCGGCGGGGCGGACGCGTGGTCACGCGACAACTACCTCAACCTCTGGGCCTGCCGGCTCAGCGGCACGCTGCTGGGTTACGCCCAGTTTCCCGGCGGACCGCCGGCCACCGACGGCGTCGTGATCCGCGACACCGCGTTCGGGACGACGGGCACGGCGGCCGCGCCGTTCAACCTGGGGCGCACCGCCACGCACGAGATCGGCCACTGGCTGAACCTGCGCCACATCTGGGGCGACGACGGAAACGGGTGCTCGGGCGACGACTTCGTGGCCGACACGCCCAATTGCGCCGGCTCGAACCCCGGGACTCCCTCGTTCCCGCACATCTCGTGCTCCAACGGGCCCAACGGCGACATGTTCATGAACTACATGGACTACACCGACGACGTCGCGATGTTCATGTTCACGGCCGGCCAGGTGACGCGTATGCAGGCGTCGCTGGACGGCGACCGCCCGACGCTTGGCCACGTCAAGCCCGGCGCGAGCACCAATGCGCTGCTGGACACCAACCTCGCCGCCGACGTCGGGGGCAGCGGAACGCTGAAGTTCCGCGAGGACAATCCCCAGACGCTGAAGTTCGGCGACGACGTCCCCACCGGGGTGACGGCCGACATCCCCGGCGGCGGCACGCTGAAGTTCCGCGAGGACGGTCCGACGACGCTGAAGTTCCGGGACGACGGACCGACCGGGATCATCGCCGACGTCCCCGGCGGCGGGACGCTGAAGTTCCGCGAGGACGTCCCGCCACCGACGGTCAAGTTCCGCGACGACATCGGCGGCGGCACGCTGAAGTTCGCCGAGGATCCCGTCCAGACCGGGCTCGGCGGCGACGTTCCGCCCGGCGGGTTCCCACCCGGCGGCCCCGGTGACCCGGCGCCCTTCATCCTGTCGACCGGACACCACTCGATGGCGTGGGCGCGGTCGTTCCCGGAGGCCTACCAGGCCGCGGTCGCCGGCCTGCAGCAGCAGATCGGTCAGTACGAGCAGATCCTGCAGGAGGGCGCCCAGGCCGAGGAGAGCGGCCAACTGGGTGCCGAGGACCGGGCGATGCTCGAGCAGGTCGCCCAGGAGTACGAGCGCATGGTCGCCGAGCTGCGCGAGTTGGGCGGCTGACCGCGGCGATGAGCGTCCTGATCCTCGCCCAGCATCACGACGAGCACGCCGCGGCAGTCGCGGCGGAGCTCGAGCAGCTCGGCGGACACGCCGAGGTCGTCGACACCTCGCACTTCCCCGATCGGGCGCGGCTGGTGGCGCGCTTCGAAAGCTGCGAGGAATGCCGCAAGCGCCTGTTCCTGCTCGAGCTCGAGCGCGGGCGCATCGACCTCGCCGATGTGGGCGCCGCCTGGTGGCGGCGCCCACACCCCCCGGCCGCAAGCGCGCGGCTGACGCGCCCTGACCACCAGGTCTTCGCCGTCAACGAGACCCACGAGGCGCTGCGCGGGCTTTGGCACGCGCTCGACGTGTTCTGGATCAACGACCCTGGCCGCGACGAGGTCGCGCACCGCAAGCTCCTGCAACTGCGCGTGGCCCAGGACGTCGGCCTGGAGATCCCCAGCACGCTGGTGACCAACGACGTCGCGGCTGCGCGGTCCTACGTCGACGCTCGCGCCTACCGCGACGTGATCTGCAAGGCGTTCTCGGCCACCGAGCAGCAGTGGCGCGAGACGCGTCTGGTCGGCGAGCCCGAGCTGGCCGCGCTGGAGAACGTGCGCTACGCGCCGGTGATCTTCCAGGAGTACGTGCCCGCCGAGGTCGACCTGCGCGTCACCGTCGTTGGCCAAGAGCTCTTCACGGGGGCGATCTATTCCCAGGAATCCGAGTATCCCGTGGACTTCCGGATGGACATGGGCAATACCCGGGTGGAGGCCGACGAGCTGCCCGCCGAGGTCGCCGAGCAGCTGCTCGAGCTCATG
The DNA here is from genome assembly GCA_040005775.1 of Solirubrobacteraceae bacterium. Taxonomy (GTDB): domain Bacteria; phylum Actinomycetota; class Thermoleophilia; order Solirubrobacterales; family Solirubrobacteraceae; genus JAOPZW01. The sequence continues at coordinate 11,007 of JBDTYI010000325.1, read as the reverse complement.
GCCCGCCTGGGCATCGTCTACGGCGCGATCGACCTGCGCCGCACGCCCGACGGGCGCCACGTCTTCCTCGAGGTCAACCCGGCAGGCCAGTGGTTGTTCGTCGAGCAGGCCACCGGCCAGCCCATCGCGCGCGCCCTGGCCCAGGAGCTGCTCGCCCACGACCGCGCGGCGGTGGCGACGTCGTGACCTTCCTTGCGCACGTCATGGGGGTCCCGGTGGAGGAGAGCCTGATGACCCTCGTCCCGGCCCTCGGCGCCGTCATCGCCCTGGCCACCGCCAGCCTGCGGAGCGGCCGCCCGGCGCGCAGAGATCGGCAGTCGCCGTGAGCGCGGTAGCCGTGTCCATCCGGACTGCGCCGCCCGCGCTGCGCCACCGGCGAAGCGTGCGCCGCCTGACCGCGGGGCAGCTCGGCGACCTGCGACACGCGATCACCGCCGCCCAGGGCCTCAGCGACGACCGCGGCTTCCAGTACCACGCCGGGATCCATGGCCTGCCGCTGCCGATGTACTGCACCCACGGCTCGCCGCTTTTCCTGCCGTGGCACCGCGCCTACCTGTACTTCATGGAGCGCGCGTTGCAGGACCGGATCCCCGGGGTCACGCTGCCGTGGTGGGACTGGACCCACGGGCACGCCGAGGGCATCCCGGCCATCTACGCGCGCGCCAAGGCCGGTGGCCAGCCCAATCCCCTGGCGAGCGGACCCATCCAGCCGGCGGGCCGCGAGCCCGGCGGCCCGGCGCGCACGAAGCGCGAGCCCGGTGCGCCGGGCGCGCCGCCGCTGCCGACCCCGAGTGAGCTCGCCGACGTCCTGGCCCTTGGCGACTTCCTGGACTTCTCTGCGGCGCTGGAGGACATCCACAACGGGATCCACGTCTGGGTGGGGGGGACGATGGGCGCCATCACCACCGCGGCCTACGACCCGCTGTTCTGGGCCCACCACGCCATGGTCGACCGCGTCTGGCGGCTGTGGCAGCTGCGCCACCAGTCCGTCGGCGTTCCGGCCCCCTTGGTGAACCGCGCGCTGCCGCCGTTCCCGATGACCGTCGCGCAGACGATCGACAGCAACGCGCTGGGCTATGACTACGCCGGCTCGACCGCCGCCGTCCCGGGACCGGGGCTCTGATGGTCGCGCGCTTCGTCAGCGACCCGATCGACCTGCCTCCGGGCGACGCCGAGTTCAGCCGTGCCGATCTCATCTTCTACGACGTCGATCACTCCGGCTCGTCCTACGAGGCGCGCGTGTACCTCGACGCCCCGGACGTCACGGTGGCCGACGGGCGCGAGCCAGGCTCCTACGCCGGGGCGTTCCACATCTTCGGGCACGGCGGGTGCTTCGGCGACGAGGGCCACTGCGATGTGCCGACCGGCCCGGGCGACCCCTTCGACATGCGCTCGCCCCACCAGCTGACGCCCCAGACGAAGCTCGTCACGATCACCAAGGCCCTGCGCGCGTTCCTCTCCGGGGGCGCGCCCGAGCAGCTGACCGTCACGGTCGTGGCCGAGACGCCGGGCGACCGCCCCAACGACGTGCTCGCCTTCGGCCGCCTGCGCCTCGTGACCTACAAATAGCGCTCGCCGGTCCGGCGGTTTCGTGCTTCCTGCACGGCTATAGCGACGGACGAAGCACGAAACCAGCCGGGGCCCTCACGCGCCGTAGAGCTCGCGCACGCCCGCGGCCATGCCGGCGGGCAGGTTTGGCTGCCCGTCGAGAACGTCGAGCCAACCCGGATGGTCGGCGACCGTGAGGGCGTCGAGCTCCAGCGGCCCGATGACCTGCGAGAGGGGCAGCCGCGGCGCGGCGGTGCGGATCTCGGGCCCGGTCGGGCGGCCGTCGCGCGCGACCCGCGGGCGCAGCTCGACCTCGGTGGGCTCGGGCTCGATCTCGTCGAGTGCGAGGCGCCAGGCCTGCTCGCCGCGGGCGGACGCGGCGAGCATGGCGTGCCGCGTCGTGCCCTGGGCCTCGGCCTCCTCGGCGAGCGTCTTGAGGTTCGCCAGGCCGTCGCGCAGTCGGGCGGCTGCGTCGGCCAGCGTGAGCGTGCCGACGACGGGGTCGGCGCTCTGCTGGCGCAGGTTGACCACGCGCTGACGACCGCCAACGCGGACGCTCTCGAGGCCCTCGCCGCCGAGGCGCTCGACCAGCGCGCGGGTGCCGTAGCGGGGCACGCCGCCGATGCACACCAAGCTGATAGCGCGCTCGTCTGCGCTCAGCAGGCGGGCGTAGGGATCGCCGGCGGTGCCCGCCACGACGACGAGGTCGGGCCGCTTGCCTGCCTCGAGGGTGCCCAGTTCGCTGTCCCACTTGAGGATCTGCGCCGGGGTGCGGGTGGCCATCGCCACGAGCTCGCGGTCGCTGAACACGTCGCCGGCAAGGCGGCTGGCCACGCGCGCGGCCTTGAGCTCGCCCAGCACGTTCTTGGAGCCACTCGGTGACCAATCCGAGCCGAGCGCGATCTTCACGCCCGCCGCCTTGGCCGCCGCGACGTCGGCCGTCTGTCCGTAGAGCAGGAGGTTCGACAGCGGCGACCAGACCATCGACGCGTCGTGGACGGCGAGAACGTCGAAGTCCTCGGGCTGCAGCGCGGCGCAGTGGATGCCGGCCAGCGAGTCGGTGATCGCCCACGCGTCGCCCGGCAGATCCAGCGCGAGGAAGTGCGCCCGCGCCGCTTCGTCGGTGCCCTCACTGAGGTGCAGGATGTAGCACCGCTTCCGCTTGAGGGCGGCCAGAAAGGCCTCGGCGGTGGCGGCGGCGACGTCTGCGATCTTCGCGGCAGCGCCCGGCAACGCGGGGTCGTCGGTCTTCTCGACGTTGCGGAGCGAGCCGCGGAAGTAGTGCTGCGCGCCGGTGTTCGAGAACAGCTGCAGGCCCTGGCTGGTCGTCGTGGCCCCGAGCAGCGCCTTGCACTCGACGTAGCGCACGAGCGCCGGCATGAGCTCGGGATCGGGACCGATGAGCCTCATGGGGCCGCTGATCAATCGACGGTAGTCCGGGTTGGACGTGCCGCCCCATTGGTCGCGGTTGGTGTAGCGCTTGGGGACCTGCCACAGCTGCAGGGCGTTGTAGGCGAGGTGGTTGTGCAGCTCCATGAGTCCCGGGTAGATCGTGCCCTTGACGTCGACGGGTTCGACGCCCTCGAAGCCCGCGGGGGGCGGGGCGCTCACATCGGCGACGGCGGCGATCTTGCCGCGGCCGGCATACAGGGCGCCGCGCTCGAGCACGGTCTCGTCGTCGTCCATCGTCACGATCCGTCCGTGGAGTACGAACGGCGCCTCCGGCGACGTGTCGATCGGCCCGCCGGGCCCCCGCGGGTTCATGCCTGGCGCCAGGGCCGCAGGTCCGCGGGCACGACGATCGTGAGGTTCGCGCGCTTGTCCTCGGCGCTCTTCCCGATCCGGGATGCCCAGTTCTCCAGGGTGGTCATCCACGGCGGCAGGCCGGCGGGGAGATCCGCGGCCGGGATCGCGCTGTGGTCGGCGGCGGTGAGCTCGTCGCCGTAGAGCACGAGCGACCGCGGGGAGTCGGGGTCGCCGATCGCCGCGTGCAACCGGGGCAGCGCGGCGTTCCAGTTGTCGAGCATCTTCTTCATCGCCACCGCGAACGGGGTCCCGCCGCGTGCGGCCGCGTCGGGCTGGGTGGGATGCGTGAGGTGCTCGTAGGCGCCGTCGTAGGCGTGGCCGGCAGGCGTGGCTCGCCAGGCCCGGAAGGCCGTGTCGGCGAGGTGACCGAAGGCGATGACCGCCTGGACGTGCCCATCGGACAGCAGCGCGTCGAGCCAGCGGTGGCGGTAGGCGGCGATCGCGGCGTCGGCGGCGTGCTGCTCGCCGGCCCGCTGCCCGTAGACGCTGTAGAGGTAGGTGTTGAGCATCACGTACGCGCGCTCGATGCCCAGGCGCGTCAGGAGGCCCTGCGCGCGCTGGCCGGCTTCGCCGACCAGGATGCGCCGCACGAACGCCTCGTGGGGCCCGGGGTCCTGGCCCAAGACGAGCAAGCGGGCGGTGCCGTCCAGGCGCCCACGGTGGAAGATCGGCCCCCATTCCACGCGGAAGTCGGCGGGCGGGTAGGCGTCCGCGGGGTATTCGGCGACGAGCGATGCCCAGGGCTGGGTCCCGTAACCCGCGTCGAAGTCGTGCGACATCGTGGCGTCCCCTCTCGTGGCCGAGTGCCGAACCTATCCCGCACGCTGTTGGCGCGTGGGCGTTTGCCCCGAGGTGGTGCGTTAATGCATTGCCTGGTCGGCCGAATGCGCACAAAACGGGCAATTACCAGCGCCTTGCGCGTCGCCGGGCGTAGCTTCGCGCCACGTTTCCCGTGCCGACTGCCAGGGGGGCAGACGTGGCATCGCACCCAGGCCCCGCGTCCAGTGGGCCGCCGTTCCCGCTCGAGGGATCGCCCGACTCGCCGTGGCGCGAGCAGGCGCTGACGCGGATCGGCGAGCAGCGCTTCGTGCTCGCGTGGGTGACGCAGCTGCCCGGCGCGATCCCCCTCCCGCCCGAGGCGCTAAGCACGATCCGCGATCACTGGGAGGCGGCGACGGCGACGGCCAAAGACCACCGCCGGCGCGGGGCCAGCATCGAGCGCGTCACCGGCCACCTGGACGCCGTCGACACCGACCTCCTGCGCCTGGCGCCCGACTCCTACGTCTATGGCCAGCTGCCCGGCCTGCTGGAACATGTGCGCAAGCTGTTGCCCAGGACCGACATGCGCCGCCGCAGCATCGAGCGCCTGGCCGCGCAGAAGGCGGCCACGCCGCTGTCCAGCTACGACCGTGACCTGGTCGTCGCCGCCAGCCACGCGGCGAGCTCCCAGAGCCGGCGCGAGGTCAACCAGCTGCGCAGCTTCAAGCGGGTGCTGCAGCTGACCGCCGCGCTGATGATGCTCGGCGCGATCGGGCTCGGTGTCTTCACCGCCATCTGGCCGGAGAAGCTGCCGATGTGCTTCAGCCCCAGCAACACGATCGTCTGTACCACGTCGACCCGGGCGATCGTCGGCGCTCCCGAACAGACCCCGAACGGACAGCCGAGCACGGTCAGCCCGGCGCGCGTCGACGCCGCCATGCGCAACACCGCCGACGGCTGGGACGTCGCGGTCGTCGAGGGGGTCGGCCTGCTGGCCGCGGCACTGGCGGCGGCCGCATCGATGCGCACGATCAGCGGCAGCTCCAAGCCCTACGGGCTGCCCATCGCGCTGGCCCTGCTCAAGCTGCCCACGGGAGCCGTAACGGCCGTGTTCGGGTTGCTGCTGATGCGCGGCGGATTCGTGCCCGGGCTGAGCGACCTCGACTCGTCCGGGCAGATCATCGCCTGGGCGGTCGTGCTCGGCTACTCCCAGCAGCTGCTGACGCGCTTCGTCGATCAGCGCGCGCAGACCGTGCTCGACAACTTCGGACGCAGCCACGAGGACCGCGAGTCGCTCGCCAAGTCGGAGGGCGCCGTGCCCGCCGCCGGATCAGCCGCGACCACCTGACAGCGACGGAGAGGACACCGCATGGCAGACCAAGACGCGCCGGGCCCCGACGCCCTGCGCGGCCTGAAGCACATCGTCGTCGTGATGATGGAGAACCGCTCCTTCGATCACATGCTCGGCTATCTCTCGCTGGAGGGCATGCAGCACGTGGACGGGCTCACCGGCACGGAGTTCAACCTCGACGCCGACGGCAACGTCGTCAACGTCCACGCCTTCGACGCCGAGGCCAACAAGGTCATCCGCCCCGGCGAAGCGCTCCAGAAGCGCCTTGACCCCGACCACTCCCCGAAGGGCGTGCAGAAGCAGCTGGGTTCGGGCTACACCAAGGGCGGGCCTGCCAATGGAGGTTTCGTGCGCAGCTTCATCGAGAGCCGCAAGGCGGCCGACAACGTCACCAAGGACGTTTGGTCGGTCCCCATGGGCTACTACACCTCCAAGGACGTCCCGGTCTACGACCACCTCGCGCGCCAGTACTGCGTCTGCGACCACTGGCTCGCGTCGATTCCCGGCGACACGTGGCCCAACCGCCTCTATGCGACGACCGGCACCGAGGGCGACAAGGTCACCGCGAAGGGCCTGTGGAAGCCGATCACCGACGTCCCCGCCTTCGTGCGCCAGCTGGGCCCCAAGCAGTGGCGCTGGTACTCCCACGACCCGGGCACGCTGCGCCTCGTCGACGGGCGCTTCCGCGACCTGGGCAACCCGATGCGCGACAACTTCGCCTTCTTCGATCGGCGCAAGATCGACTTCCTCACCAAGAACCTGGAGGCGCCGATCGTGGGGGGCGCGTCGTTCCTGGACGACGCGGCGCGCGGCACGCTGCCCCAGGTGTCGTGGATTGACCCCAACTTCGTCGATCTCAGCGTGCTGGAGACCAACTCGAACGACGACCATCCGCCGTCGGACATCCGCGCCGGCCAGGGCTTCGTCTTCGACGTGTACGACGCGCTGCTGCACTCGCCGAACTGGGAGGACACCATGCTCGTGGTCACCTACGACGAGCACGGCGGCTTCTACGACCACCTCACGCCGCCCGCCCTTCCCGCCGACGACCCGGCGCGCCTGCTGGCCTTCGCCAAGGACCCGGGCGCCGCGCTGGCCAAGATGCCCGGGCGCGTGCAGCGCGCGCCGCACCTCGGCGGCCTCGTGCTCGACGAGGCGCGCACCGACATCGACGACCCGCGCAACGCCCGCGGCCTGATCGACGCCTGGCGCCAGCAGGCGCGGCACGCGCGCGTGGGCGGGACCGCGCCGGGCTCCGATGCGCCCCAGTCACGCGCGGCCGACGGCGCCGGACACCCCGTGATGCTCACCGAGTTCCAGGCCGACTGGCAGAACTTCGCCCTGACCATGAAGCAGACCGGCTTCGACGCGTAGACCCGGTGGCCAAGGTGATCGTGATCGGTGGCGGGGTCGCCGGCCTGAGCGCGGCGCACGAGCTCGCGCGCCGCGGCGGCTTCGAAGTCGTTGTCTACGAGCAGCGCGCCGTCGCCGGCGGGAAGGCGCGAAGCATGGACGCGATTGCCGGGACGGGCGGGCGGCGAGCGCTGCCCGGGGAGCACGGCTTCCGCTTCTTCCCGGGCTTCTACCGCCACCTGCCCGACACCATGGCCAGGATCCCCTACGCGCGTCACCCGCACGGGGTCTTCGACAACCTCGTCACCGCCACGCAGATCCAGGTCGCCCGCGAGGGCCGCCAGTCGGAGCTCGTGGCCCCTGCGCGCTTCCCCGACTCGCCCGGCGACTGGCAGGCGATCCTCGGCTTCGCCCTCGAGCTGGCCACGAACGTCGGCATCGAGCCCGAGGAGCAGGTCGCGTTCGTCGGCGTCCTCAGCGACCTGCTCTCGGCCTGCGAGGAGCGGCGCTTCGGGCAGTACGAGCAGCTGAGCTGGTGGGAGTTCTGCGGTGCCGAGGGGCGCTCACCCGCCTACCAGAAGTTCTTGGCCGACGGCCTGACGCGCTCGCTGGTCGCGGCGCGCGCGAAGGAGATGAGCGCCCGGACCGGCGGCGCGATCCTGCTGCAGCTTCTGCAGGACCTCTCCACCCCCGGCGGCCAGGCCGATCGCGTGCTCAACGGGCCCACCAGCGACGTCTGGATCGATCCCTGGGTGGCGGAGCTCACCGCGCTCGGGGTCGACCTGCGCTTCGGTCATCCGGTCGAGGCGATCGCCAGCAGGGGGCCGCACGTCACCGCTGTCTCCGGGCACGCCGTCGAGGACGCAGGCAACCCCGGCGCCGCCTTCGAGGACCGCGCCGATTACTACGTGGCCGCTGTTCCGGTCGAGGTGCTGCGCGAGCGCATCGCCATCGACGAGCTCAAGCGCCAGTGCCCGGCGCTGGCCAGTCTGGACGCGCTGCAGGTGCGCTGGATGAACGGGATCATGTACTACCTCACCCGCGACGTGCCGCTCGTGCACGGCCACAGCATTTACATCGACTCGCCCTGGGCGCTGACGTCGATCTCCCAGCGCCAGTTCTGGACGCACTTCAACCCGCACGACATGGGCGACGGAACGGTCGGCGGGATCCTCTCGGTCGACATCTCCGACTGGGAGACCGAGGGCGCCCACACCGCCAGGGGCAAGATCGCCAGGCGGTGCACCAAGGAGGAGATCGCCGGCGAGGTCTGGGACCAGCTGAAGGCCGCGCTCAACGACGAGACCGAGGTCCTCGCCGACGCCAACCGCGCCGCCTGGTTCCTCGACCCCGACATCGTCGCCCCGAACCCGACGGAGGCCACCAACCTCGAGCCGCTGCTGGTCAACACCAAGGGGTCGTGGCCCCACCGGCCCACTGCCGAGCTGCCCGAGGTCGACAACCTCTTCCTCGCCTCCGACTACGTCCAGACCCACACCGACCTGGCGACGATGGAGGCCGCCAACGAGGCGGCCCGCCGTGCCGTCAACGCGATCATCGAGGCCAGCGGATCGGACGCCGAGCCGTGTGCGGTCTACAAGCTGCGCGAGGCGGGCGGGGTGCCCTTCGCGCTCGCGCGGGAGGTCGACCGGTTCCTCTACAAGGCGCTGGGCTCCAGGCACCGGCCGCCACCGACGGTTGCGCTGCGCGACGGCGAGCTCAAGGTCAATCCGATCTCGCGGCTATGACGCGCCTCGTCGTCTGCTGCGACGGCACGTGGAACCGGCCCGACCAGGTGTCGCCGACCAACGTCAGCAAGGTGGCCCTCGGCGTGGCCGGCGTCGGCGCCGACGGCGTGGCACAGGCGCTCTACTACCACCGCGGAGTCGGCACCAGCCGCTCGGAGCGCCTGACCGGCGGCGCGTTCGGCTTCGGCCTGTCGCGCAACGTGCGCGACTGCTACCGCTTCGTCGTCGAGCGCTACGAACCCGGCGACGAGCTCTACTTCTTCGGCTTCAGCCGCGGCGCCTTCACCGCGCGCAGCACGGTCGGGCTCATCCGCAACGCCGGCATCCTGCGCCCGCCGCATGCCGACCACCTCGACGAGGCCTACCGCCTCTACCGCTCCGGCGGGTCGGCGCGGTCGCCGACCGGCCTGGAGGCCGAGCTGTTCCGGCGTTCCTTCTCCCACAGCGAGGTTCGCATCCACTTCGTCGGCGTCTGGGACACCGTGGGGGCCCTCGGCATCCCGGGCCTGCCGCCGCGGCTTGCGCGCGGACGCTGGGGCTTCCACGACACCAAGCTCAGCAGCTACGTGGACTTCGCCTACCAGGCACTGGCCATCGACGAGCAGCGCCGTCCGTTCCGCGCCACGCTCTGGGAGCGCCAGGAGCATGCCGACGAGCAGGTTCTCGAGCAGCTGTGGTTCGCCGGCGTCCACAGCGACGTCGGCGGCGGCTACCCCGACCCGTCGCTGAGCGAGATCGCGCTGCTGTGGATGGTCGAGCGCGCCCGGCGCTGCGGGCTGCACTTCACCGACGGGGCCTTCACCGAGGTGCCCGCAGCGGCGGGCGAGCCACGCCGCCGCGGCAGCGAGGTCAGCCCCTCCGCGCTGGGCCCGATCACCAACTCACGCAAGGGTGTCTACCGGCTGGTGAAGGCCTATCACCGCCCGCTGCTGGATCCTCCACCCGACCAGACGTGCGCCCGGGTGTCGAGTACGGCGGTGGCGCGGGCCGACGACGGAACGGTCGAGTACGAGCCCGCCAACCTGACGGCCTACCGCGCGGCCGGCGGTTCGATCGTCCCGGTCGACATCGGGGTCGCGTGAGCCTCAGCGCTTGCGCTGCGCTTGGCCTGACGCTCGAGCTCGCGCTCGAAGGCCGACTGCATCTCGGCGCTCAGCGACTGGCGGAACACCGACACGACGGTCTCGGAGGCGACCGGGCGCAGGCGCTCGAGCGCCTCGACGACCTCGGGCCAGCGCTCGTCGCGCTCGTCGCTGTCGCGCACCGGCTTCCAGAGCTCGTCGAGGAACAGGCGCACGAACGCGCGCGCCATCGCGTCGGAGTTCGAGCGCAGCCGCTCGACGACCGTCAGCGCAGCGCCTATCGTGACGCCGCGCGAAACGGCCTCTTCGGCGGCGCGGAGCATCGCAGGTGAGGGCACCTCGTACTTGTCGTCGCCCAGCGGCAGCAGCACCCCGAGCGCGACGGCCTTCTCGCGGTTGCCCTGGTCCATCCCCCGAAGCGCTCGGTGAGCTCGGCGTCGGAGATGACCTCGGGCGCCTCGGCCGCGTCGGGTGTGGCGATCGCGGAGCGGAAGCGCAGGAGCTGCTCGGCGCTTGATCGCGCCCAGGTTGAACCCGTCGTCCTGCATCTCGCCGATGAGCCGCAGGCGCTCGACGTGATCGGCGCCGTAGTAGCCGACGCGAGCCACGACCTCCGGCGGTGCCAGCAGCCCGCGGGACTGGTGGTTGCGGATATTTCTCGCTGCTCGGCTTCCCGCTCGACGACACGTGGCACCGGCTCTTCGGCCAGGACGTCACGCTCTGGGGCCCGACGCACCTGATGCTCATCGGCGGCGCCGCGATGACGCTCATCGGCCTCGCCGTACTGCTCGTCGAGGGCGTCCGCTTCAACGGCCGTCAGGGCACCAGCGAGAAGGAGCAGTCCTGGACCGTGATCACGCGCCGCGTCGCGCTCACCGGCGGCGTCATGCTCGGTCTGTCGACCTTCCAGGCCGAGTTCGACTTCGGCGTGCCGCAGTTTCGCTTCGTCTTCCAGCCGATGCTCATCATGCTCGCCGCCGGCGTCGGGCTCGTGCTCGCCCGCGCGTGGGCCGGCCGGGGCGCCGCCCTCGGGGCCGTCGGCTTCTTCCTGCTCGTCCGGGGCGGCCTCGCGGTGCTCGTCGGGCCGATCCTCGGGGAGGCCACGCCGCATGGGGCTGGTCGCACGTCTTCATGCCGATCCCATGGCCGTCCGCGCTGTTCCCGGACGGCGCGCTGCTCGGCTTCGCCATGGCCCTCGCCGGCGCGTTGATCGGCGGCTGGGCGGGCAGCCGCCTGGCCAGCGACGAGATCGCCCGCGTCCCGCTGCTGCGCCCCGTCGCCGTCGGCGCGGCCGCGGTCGTCGCCGTGCTGACCGTGTTCGCCCTCTACAAGCCCGCGCTCGAGGACACGAGCGCGAAGG
>JBDTYI010000324.1:0-2937 GCA_040005775.1 Solirubrobacteraceae bacterium | reverse complement strand
GCGACGGCGAGCACGACCGACAGCGGCGACAGGTGGAACTCGTCGGTGCGCGCCAGCAGGTAGAGCACGCCCACCGCCAGCAGTGGCACCCACGCAGCGCCGCGACGCCGCCACAGCGCCCAGGCGCCCCACATCGCCGTCCCGGCCACCAGGATGGCGGGCAGGTAGAACTCCAGCAGCTTGTTCGGGTCGGCGCCACCGCCGTAGCGCCACGGGAACGGCAGCCGCTGCAGGCCCTGGTCGTGCAGCGCGAAGCCGACGGTCTGGTCGGCCATCGCACCGCCGGCGACGATCGCGAACGGCGCCAGCCCGGCGACCGCGACGCCCGCGGCGCCGAGCAGCGCCCGCGGGCTGCGCGTCGCGATCACCACGGCGAGCACGGCGGCGAGCCCGAGATCGAGGCGGAACCACAGTGCCGCGCCCGCCACCGCGCCGGCCGCGATGGGCGCCCGCGGCGCGAGCAGCAGGCCGCCGAGGGCGAGCGCCAGGACCGCGGGGTTGGGCCCCGGCCCCGACGGCCACGCCATCGCCGCCGCCACCGCCACCCACGCCCCGAGCGCCCAGCCCAGGCCGGCGGAGCGCCGCACGAGCAGGAAGGCCTCCAGCGCGACGAACGCGTCGAGCGCCACCCGGAGCACCCGCCACCACACCAGCGACGGCCCGAACAGCTTGACCAGCCCGGCGAGCAGCGCCGGCTGCGCGGGCCCGTAGTTGATCCAGAAGTCGCGGTAGGGCCACTCGCCCGACGCGATCCGCTGGGCCCACGCGAGCATGAGCCCCTCGTCGTGGGGCTGGTAGCCGCGGCTGATCGTGAACGCCGACAGCGCGGCGGCGGCGAGCAGCAGCGCCGCCGCGACTGCTCGGCGGTTCACGCGGCGCTGGCGAGGCCGCGACCGCGACGCCGCGGCGATCGCCGCGCGACGCGCTCGTCCTTCGAGGCCAGCGCCTGCTCGACGACCGTCTCGAGACCGTGCTTGAAGCTCGCGGGCGCGAAGCGGCGCGCGTTGGCGACGCACGTGTCGGGGTCGATCGCGAGGGCGTCGAACGAGAGCACGGTGGCGGCCAGGGCCTCGGGCGTGCAGGGGTCGAAGAACACGCCCGTGCGCCCCTCGGCCAGCGTCTCGACGACGCCGCCGTGGCGCAGCGCGATGACCGGGCGCCCGGCGGCCTGGGCCTCCACCGCGGCGATGCCGAACTCCTCGGTCGCCGTGACGACGAGCGCCCGTGCGGAGGACAGCATCCGCGCGACGTCCGCGTCGGTCGCGCGCCCGGCGAAGCGGACCGTCGGCCCGGCGAGACGCTTGAGGCGTCGCGCGTCGGGGCCGTCGCCGATGACCAGCAGCGGCAGGCCCATGTCGGTGAACGCGTGCACGGCCACGTCGATGCGCTTGTGGGGCATCAGCTCGGAGAGCACGACGTACTCCTCGCCCGGCGTGCCCGGCGCGAAGCGGCCCACCTCGACGGGCGGATGGAGCACGGTCGACTCGCGGCCGAAGTAGCGGGCGATGCGCTCCTGGGTCGTGTGCGAGTTCGCGAGGTACGCGTCGACGCGCTGCGCGGCGATCCAGTCCCACTGTCGCCAGCGCTGGAACACGAGCCCGAGCGCTGCGCGCGAGAGCGCGCTGCGCGCCGACAGCGTCTCGCTGCGCGCGTTCCACGCGTAGCGGAACGGGTTGTGGCAGTAGCAGACATGCACGGCCCCGGGATCGGGGATCACGCCGTGCGCCCAGGCGCTCGAGCTCGAGAGCACGAGGTCGTAGCCGCTGAGGTCCAGAGCCTCCATCGCGCTGGGGTACAGCGGCAGCAGCGAGCGGAACGAGCGCGCGGTCGGGTGCAGCTTCTGGAGGTAGGAGGTGTGCACCTCGCGACCGGCGAAGCGCCCCTCGGTTCCGGCCTCGTCGTAGACGGCCGTGAAGATGTCGGCCTGTGGGAACAGGTCGCAGAGGGTGAGGAACACGCGCTCCGCGCCGCGGACGTCGACGAGGAAGTCGTGCACCAAGGCAACGCGGGAGCCTTCGAGCATCGGCGAGCGAGCCTAACCGACGCCGGGCGCCGGTAGGGTCGCGAATCCATGAGGGTCGCCGTCGACGCGCGCGCGCTGGGCTCCGGGCGCGGGGTCGCGCGCTGGGTGCGCGGCGTGCTCGGCGCGCTCACCGAGGCCCATCCGGAAGACGATTGGGTGGCCGTCGTGCCCGGTCGCGCGCCCGTCGCGGAGGTGCCCGCGGGCGTCGGGATCGTGCGCACCGCGCTGCCCTCGCGCGCGCTGCACGGCTCCGCGGCGCTCACGGGGCGTCCCCGGATCGCTGCGCTGGCCGGCGGCGCCGACGTCGTGTGGCTGCCCGCCCCGGCGCCGGCCGCGGCCGGCGCGCCCTATGTGCTCAGCGTGCACGACCGCTCCTGGGAGCAGCGCCCCGGGGACTTCACGCGCTACGAGCGCACCTGGCATGTGGTCGCACGGCCCCGCGCGCAGGCCTGCGGAGCCGCGGCGGTCACGGCCGTGTCGAACGCCGTCGCCGACGACCTGCGCGGGGCCTGGGGGGTCGATGCGCACGTGGTCTCCCCCGGCGTCGCGGCGGCGCGGGCGGTCACGCCGAGGCCGGGGCGCCGCCTGCTGTGGGTCGGCGCGCTGGAGCCGCGCAAGGCGCCGGGCGTGCTCGCCGCCGCCTTCGACGCCGCGCGCGGGCGCGGCCTCGACGCCGAGCTCGTCGTGGTCGGGTCGGGCCGCGAGACGCTCGCGGGCCGTGGCGTGGTCGCCGCGGGCGACGTCGACGACGACACGCTCGCGGCGCTGTACGCGGGGGCGCTGGCGGTCGTCACGCCGTCGCTGCTGGAGGGCTTCGGCCTGCCCGCGCTGGAGGCCGCCGCGTACGGCACGCCGGCGATCGTCAGCGACCTGCCGTGCTTCGCCGAGACGCTGGGCGACGCCGCGCTGCGCGT
>JBDTYI010000323.1:0-3697 GCA_040005775.1 Solirubrobacteraceae bacterium | reverse complement strand
GGCATCAGCCCCCGCACCCTCTCGCTGCGCCTGCGCGCGCTGGAGGAGGAGGGCATCGTCGAGCGCCAGACCTACGCCGAGGTCCCGCCGCGCGTCGAGTACTCGCTGACCGACAAGGGCCGCGCGCTGATCCCGATCATCGACGGGATGCGCTCCTACGGCGAGCAGTGGCTGGCCGCCGACTGCGCGGACGATCCGCGCACCGTCGTCGCCGCCTGAGAGGCTCCGTGCAAGCCGCAACTCGTGCCTGAGCACGCTGTTGCGAATTCACGTGCCGCCGTCTGACCACTCCCTCACGCGCCGCCACGCCCTCGCCCTGGGCGCCGCCGCGGGCGCTGGGACGCTGCTGGCACGGGTGGGTAGAGCGCAGGCTCGCGTGCTGCCGCGGGCGGGCGGGGGCGAATTCCCACGCGGCTTCGGGCTGACCGTCTCGCCAGGCGACTTCGACGGCGCGACGAGCCGGGTCCTGCGCGCGCCGCGCTCCTTCGACCTGCTCGGCGTCCGCGGCGCCGACGCCGCCCGCGGGCGCCTCGAGGTCCGCGCCCGCCGGCGTGGCGGCCCATGGAGCCGCTGGACGCTGCTGGCCGTCCACGGTGATCACGCCCCCGACACGTACATCGTTCCCGCCCACCAGCGTGCCTCCGACCCCGTCTGGACCGGCGCCAGCGACGAGCTGCAGCTGCGCTCCCGGCGCGGCCTGCGCGGCGACCTGCGCGTACACCTCGTGTCGGTGCCGACCGCGAAGCGCCGGCGCCGCGCCGGTGCTCGCCTCCGCGCGGCGGCGGCCCGCCAGGCGCAGCCCGGCTCCCCGCCGCCGATCATCCCGCGCTCGGCATGGGGCGGCGACTCGGTGCCCCCCCGCTCGGCGTCCGAGGCCGGTCAGGTGCAACTCGCGTTCGTGCACCACACCGTCAACGCCAACGACTACACGGCCGATCAGTCGGCCTCGATCGTCCTGGCGATCGCCAAGTACCACCGCGACACCAACGGCTGGAACGACATCGGCTACAACTTCGTCGTCGACCAGTACGGGCAGGTCTTCGAGGCCCGCGCGGGCGGCGTGGAGCAGGCGATCATCGGCGCGCAGGCCCAGGGCTACAACAGCCAGTCCACGGGCGTCGCGGTGCTCGGGACGTTCACCTCCGTGCCCTTCCCGGAGGCGGCGCTGGCGGCGCTTTCCCAGCTCATCGCCTGGAAGCTCTCGCTGCACGGCGTGCCGTGCGAGGGCTCGCTGGCCGTCCGCTCCGGCGGCGGCGACCTCAATCGCTATCCCGCCGGCACGCAGGTGACGCTCCAGCGCATCTCCGGGCATCGCGACGGCGACTCGACCTCGTGTCCCGGCGACGCCGGCTACAACCAGTTGCCCGAGCTGCGCCGCCGCGCCGCCGCGCTCGCGGGGCCCGTCGTCGCGCACGGCCAGGTCACCCTCGCGGCCGCGGCCAGCGACGTGCCCTATGGGTCCGACGCGGTCCTCACCGGCAGCGTCATTCGCCCCGACTCCACCGCCGGCGCCGGCGAGGTCGTCGCCGTGCAGAAGCGCAGCGCGACGGGCACGTGGGTCACGGTCGGGCGGACGAGCGCCGCCGACGACGGCTCGTGGACCGTCCGGCTGCCGTGGCGGCGCGGCGGCGCGGTGCGGGCGCGCGCGGCCGGCGTGACGTCCAAGACGTCGACGATCGCCGTGCTCCCGGTGCTCTCGTCCCGGCGCCCGGCCAAGCGCGTGCGCGCGGGCTCGCGCGTCCACGTGACCGGGCGCGTCCGGCCCGCCGTGCCCGTCGTCGTGCGGATCGAGAAGCAGGGCTCCGACGGGCGCTTTCGCCGCGTCACCTCGGTGCGCGCCCGGGTGGTCAAGACGGCGTGGGGAGCGACGCTGCGTCTCAAGCGCCCCGGCCTGTACCGCCTCACCGCGCTCACCCGTGACGGTGCGGTCGCCGCGCCGCCCGCCTTCGTTCGCGCGATCCGGGCGAAGGCCAGCACCGGCGGCGCCACGGCCGGCTAGCGCGCTCCACCCCGATAAACGAGACTCGATCTCATCTGTGGTACGGTCGCGCCGTGCTGCCGTTCGTCCTCGCCCTCGCCGCCGTCGGGCCGCGCCTGCTCGGCGGGGTCTCGGCCCTGCGTGGGCGCGAGCGCCTGCACCTGGCGATGGGCTTCGCCGGCGGAGCGCTGATCGGCGTCGCCCTGCTGGACACCGGCCCCGAGGCGGTGGAACTCCTTCCGGGCGGCCTGCCCGTGGCGCTCGCCATCGGGCTCGTCGGCCTGCTCGCGTTCGCCGGCCTGGAGCGCACGGTCTTCGGGCACGTCCACCACGAGGACGCCGCGTGCCACCCCGTGGCGGGTCACATCGGCGCCGCGGGCATCAGCGTCCACGCGTTCCTCGACGGCCTGGCGATCGGCACCGCGTTCCAGGTCAGCACCCAGGTCGGCGCGGCGGTCTCGATCGCCGTCCTGCTGCACGCCTTCAGCGACGGCATGAACACCGTCACGACCGCGCTTCGCCACGGCGTCCAGCGCGCGGGTGCCGTGCGCTGGTTGGGCGTCAACGCCCTCGCGCCGGTCGCGGGCGCCGCTCTCGGCGTCCTCACCGCGCTGCCCGACGCGGCGATCGGCGCGCTGCTGGCCTTCTTCGCCGGGATGTTCATCTACCTCGGCGCGGGTTCGCTGCTGCCCGAGGCGCACCGGACCGGCCGCGACCGCGAGATCGTCTGGCTGGCGGCCGCCGTGGGCGTCGGGCTCGCCCTCGCCGGTGCGCTGATCGCCGGCTAGTGTCGCGCGAGCGCGTCGAGCCACGGCGTGACGGCGTCGAGCCACTCGGCCGGGCGTTCGACGTGGGCGTTGTGCCCGCCGTCGCGCAGGCGCGCCACCGACCACGCCGGATGCCGGTGTGCGGCGGCGAGGGCGAAGTCGATCGGCACGTAGTGGTCGTCGCGCGCGTGGACGACGAGTACCGGCGCCCGCGCCGACGCCGCCAGCGCGTGGAAGCCCGCGGGATGCAGGCCCAGGCGCGCCAGCGACGCCGTCCCGCGCGCGGTGCCCCCGCCCAGCCGTGGGCGCGCGCCCCGCGTCGCCGCCGCGCGCACCACCGCCGCGCGATGGCGCGCGTAGTCGGCCACCGACGCGCCGAGCGTGCGCCCGTTTCGCGCGGGCGGGAAGAAGCTGTCGGTCAGCACGACGCCCGCCACGCGCTCGGGATCCTGCGCGGCGCGCCACAGCGCAAGCGGGCCGGCCATCGAGTGGGCGATCAGGATCGCCGGGTGCGGGAGGTCGGCGGTGGCGCTGCGCAGCGCCGGCATCCCGCCGCGCGGGAGGTCGGGCGCGACCACGCGGCCGTAGCGCAGCAGGCCGGGCCGGACGCCATTGAAATCGCTCGCCGAGCGGGCGAGCCCGTGCAGACAGACGAGCGTCGGCATCTACCGCGGGGCGGTGGCCGCCCGGCAGTCCGGGCACGCGCCGCGCAGCACGATGTCGTGCTCGGCGACGTCGAAGGAGACCCGGCGCGCGAGGCGGTGCACGGCGCGCTCGAGCTCGGCGTCGGCGAACGGCTGCACCTCGCCGCAGCGCTCGCAGACCATGTGGTGGTGATGGTGCTCGTCGCTGCGCGCGGCCTCATACAGCGCGCTGTCCTGGCCGACCTCCACCCGGGTCAGGACGCCGACGCCGGCGAGCTCGTCGAGGACGCGGTACACCGATGCGCGGG
>JBDTYI010000322.1:0-3010 GCA_040005775.1 Solirubrobacteraceae bacterium | reverse complement strand
CGGCGCGAGGAGGCCGCGCAGGCCGACGAGCTGCGGCGCATCGCCAACGACGACATCGTCGCACTGGGCGACGACGTGCGCGCGATCGACCTGGACATCGAGATGCCTGACGCCGACCCGAAGGCCCGAGACGACCTCGGCGTCGCCCTGGACCGCTACGACCGCGCCCAGCTGGCGCTGAAGAGCGCGCGCCGGCCCGAGGACTTCGCGCCGGTCTCCGAGGCGCTGGAGGAGGGTCGCTGGGCCATGGAGTCGGCCAAGGCGCGCCTCGCGGGGCGCACGCCGCCCGACCGCCGGCCGCCGTGCTTCTTCGATCCCCGCCACGGGCCGTCGACGCGCGACGTCGAGTGGTCACCCGACGGCTACCAGGCACGTGAGGTGCCCGCCTGCGAGGCCGACGCCGTGCGCATCGAGTCCGGCGACGAGCCGATGACGCGCGAGGTCGAGCTCGGCGGGCGGCGCATGCCCTACTACGCGGGACCCGGCTGGATGGGCCCGTACTCGGGTGGCTACTACGGCGGCTTCGGCGGCTTCGGCGCCGGCCTCTTCGGCGGGATGATCCTTGGCGACCTGATGGGCGACGGCTTCGGCGGCGGGTCCGCCTACGGCGCGGACGGCGGCGGTGGCGGCGGCGACTTCGGCGGCGGCGGGTTCGGCGGCGGCGACTGGGGCGGCGGCGACTTCGGTGGCGGCGGCGGCGGGGACTTCGGCGGCGGGGGCGGCGACTTCTAGTGGGTCCGGCGGCCCACTAGGACTGTGGCGCCGCGCGCTGCTGCTGCCAGGGCCAGCGGCCCTCCAGCTCGACGTCGAGCGTGAAGCTCAGGAACGTGCGTACGAGCACCACGATGGCCAGCACCCCGACGCTCGTGAACGTCGGGTCCACGGCGATCGTGCGGATGATGTCGGCGGCGACGAGGAACTCGAGGCCGAGCAGGATCGCCCGGCCCACCTGCTGGCGGTACCCGCGGTAGGAGCGGTGCGCTGCGAAGGCGGCGGTGGCGAGCAGCAGCCCGATCACGACCACGACGACGCCGGCGCCGTCGATGATCTTCGAGACGAGGTCGACCGCGCTCTTGAAGTCAGCGTCGTTCACGCCGACGACGCTAATGGGCGCGACGGTCGGAGCGGGCGCGAACTACACCTAGGGCGTGCGGCCGGCGAGCACGTCGCCGACGAGCTGCTCGATCTCGCCGGTGTAGGTGAAGCCAACGATCGGATGGGCCTTCTTGTCGCGGCCGATGACGAGGACGGTGGGCGCCTGCAGCACCTGGGCGCCGCGGGTGATCGCCTCGTACTCGCCGACGTCCTTCGCCGGGATCGCCCTGACGACGACCTTGCCGCGGTGGCGCCCGACGCCCTTGATGGCGGCGCGGACGGCGCGGTCGTCGGCGCTCTTCTTGTTCCAGAAGAGCAGCACGAGCGTGCGGCCGCGAGCGAGGTCGGCCAGCAGCGACACGGAGGGATCCTTGCTGCCGTCGGCCTTGACCAGCGTCGGTGAAGGCGTGGTGGCGGCACCCGGCGCGGTCTTGCGCGGGAGCACGCGCTGCTGCTTGGTGGCCGCCGTGTCCTTGGCGGAGCGCGGCGTCGTGGCGGCGGCGGGGCTCTTGCTGCCGGCGGTCGCCTTGGTGGGCGTGGGCGAGCGGGTCTGGCCCGGGCGGTTCGCGGCGGCCTGGCTCTCGGCCGCGGACGAGTTCGCCGCGGCCGTGGCGTTCTTGGCGTTCTGCGTGACCCGCGCGAGCCCGGCGACGCCCGGAGCGGTCGGGGGCGGCTCGGCGGCCGGCTTGGGACGCAGGACGGTGAACCACAGCGCGGCGACGACGAGCAGCGCGCCCAGGGCGATGCGATAGGGAAGGCTGATCTGCTCCACGTCTAACCCTTCGGCATCGCGGCCGAAGTCTTGAGGGCTATTGGGGCGAGACCAACGACTTGACGGCCAGCTCGCGCAGCTGTCCGGCGTCCACCGGCGCGGGCGCGCCGGTCAGCGGATCGCCGCCTGACGCGGTCTTCGGGAAGGCGATCACGTCGCGGATCGAGTCACGCCCGGCGAGGATCGCGACGATGCGGTCGATGCCCATCGCGATGCCCCCGTGGGGCGGCGCGCCGTACTTCAGGGCGTCGAGCAGGAAGCCGAAGCGCCGTCGCGCCTCCTCCTGACCCAGCCCGATGATCTCGAAAACCCGCTGCTGCACCGTGGTGTCGTGGATGCGGATCGAGCCGCCGCCGATCTCGACCCCGTCGAGCACGAGGTCATAGCCGCGCGAGCCGACGCCCTCGGGATCGCTCAGGTCGCCCAGCGGAGCGGTGAACGGGTGGTGGATGGCGGTCCAAGGGTGAGTGGGGTCCGATGTGGGCTCGAACATCGGCGGATCGACGATCCACAGCAGATCGTGCACGCCCTCCGGGATGAGGCCGAACCGGCGCCCGAGCTCCAGGCGCAGCGCACCGATCGACTCGGCCGCGATGCGCTCCTGGTCGGCGACGAAGAGCAGCAGGTCGCCCTCGGAGGCACCCAGCGCCGCGTTGGCGGCCGCGATCTGCTCATCGGAGAAGAACTTCGCCAGGTTGCCCGCCCAGCCGTCGGCCGAGGCGTAGATCGGGGCGACGGCCTTCGCGCCGTGGCGCTTGACGACGTCGTTGAGGCCGTCGAGCTCCGAGCGCGACAGCTCGCGGGCACCGGCGTTGAACGCGCGGATCACGCCATCGCCGCCCAGGACCGACTCGAAGACCTTGAACTCCGAGCCGCGCAGGGCGTCGGACGCGTCGGCGATCTCCAGGCCGAAGCGCGTGTCGGGCTTGTCGGAGCCGTAGCGCAGCATCGCCTCGGCGTAGGGCATGCGGCGCCATGGGGCAGGCTCGGCCGGGAAGCCGGTGGCCGCGAAGATCGCGGTCATCACCGCCTCCATCACCTCAATGACGTCCTCCTCGTCGACGAAGGACATCTCGAGGTCGAGCTGGGTGAACTCGGGCTGGCGGAAGCCGCGCAGGTCCTCGTCGCGGAAGCAGCGCGCGA
>JBDTYI010000321.1:0-3483 GCA_040005775.1 Solirubrobacteraceae bacterium | reverse complement strand
TCATCGCCGACGAGCGCGCCGAGTCGCCCTACGAGCGCGCCGCCGAGATCCTCACCAAGGAGGCGCTGCGCGAAGCGCTGGAGAACCTCTCCTACCGCGAGCGCCGCGTCCTCGAGCTCCGCTACGGCCTCGGCGGGGAGCACCCCCGCACGCTCGACGAGGTGGGCCGCACGTTCAACGTGACGCGCGAGCGCATCCGCCAGATCGAGAACCAGTCGCTCAAGAAGCTGCAGTCCCTCGCGGAGGCCCAGAAGCTCCGCGACGTCGCGTAGTTGATCCTCGCGCTGGCGGTGGCCGCCCTGGTGGGTGGCCAGGCCGGCGTCCCGACGGCGGCCTGCGCGGCGCCGACGATCGTCACCGACGCCCGTGTGGCGGGCGTGCGATTCTTCCACCGCGAGTACGACTCCGACCACGGATGCGGCAGCCCGGGGTTGACGTATGCGCGGCTGGGGACGGGGCGCGCGTGGCCGGCCGACAGCGAGGGGGAGACCAGTCTGCGCGACGAGTGCCCGGACCAGCTCACCGCAGCGCCACAGCTGCCGGTCGTGCGCCGCGGCGACTGCGTCGCCTATGTCGCCCGGCATGCCTCTTGCGGGAGCGGCCCGTCGGCCGCGATCTCCGTGCTCGACCTGCGCAGCGGGCGACGCACGGACACGCCGATCGGCGACGACGGGGTCGGTTCGCTCGTCCTCGGCGCCGGGCGGCGCGTGGCCTGGATCACCTGTCCGGTGCGGTACACCCTGGGCGGCCGTCCGGCCGTGTACTCCGTGTCGCGGTTCTACTCGCAGCCGGGCCGCAACGCGCAGGTCCTGGCCGGCGGGCCGGGGTGCACGGACACGCCGCTGCGGCTCGACCGCGGCGTCGCCGTCGTCCCCGGATCGCTGACGCTCCGCGGCGACGCGCTGCGCTGGCGCCGCGCCGGCCGCGTGCGTTCCGCCCGTCTGCGCTAGCTGGCTCCAGCGGGGGGCAAACGTCCTTCCGGTGGACCTATAGGGCTACGTGAAGGACGTTCGGCCCGTTGAGATCGCCAAGAGGCAGGATGGGGTCTTCGCTCGGTGGCAGCTGATCGCCGCCGGCATGACGGTCGACGCGGCCAACGCGTGGGTGGCCGGCCTGCGCTCGATTCACGACGGCGTCCACGTGACCGGTTGGGGGGAGGTGACGGAGCGACAGCGCTGGTGGGCCGCGATCCTCACCGCGCCCGCCACCGTGCTCAGCCACGCGGCCGCCGCGGCGCTGCACGGGCTCCGATCGCCGCCGCCCGTACCCACCGTCACGCGTAGGGGCACGCGCGGACGAAAGCACAGCGAGGGCGTCCTCGTCCTCTACTCCTCGACGCTGGCCGGGAACGTCGGCGAGGTCGACGGCATCCTCGTGACCACGGTCGAGCGGACGATCATCGACCTGTGGCCCCATCTCGGACGGCGGGCGCGCGACAAGCTGCTCCGCGAGGCGTTCCGCCTGCGGCTGACCACCGGGCCAGACATGCTCGCGGCGATCCGCCGGCACCGGGGGCGTCGCGGCGTCGCGTCGCTGCGGGTCGCGGTCGAGGCCCTTTGCGTCCTCCAGCTCGAGCGCTGCAAGTCCGACGCGGAGGCGATGGCGGTCGTCCTCATCGCCGAGCGACGCCGCGAGCCGCCCGATGTCAACGTGGAGATCGCGGGCGAGGAGGCCGACCTCTCGTGGGCCCAACATCGCGTGATCATCGAGCTCGACGGCCCGCAGTTCCACGTGCTCCGCGACTCCGACCTGCGTAAGCAGCGCACGTGGGAGGCGGCGGGATGGGAGGTCCGTCGCAGCCCGACAGACGCGGTCTTCGACGACCAGGACGGCTTCATCGCCCGCCTCCCACAGCCGAACGTCCTTCGCGTGGGCGCATAGGCCCACCTGAAGGACGTTCGGCCCGCCCCCGTGGCGCACGCGCGCCTCTGGCGGCGCCGGTGCCGCCGACCCGGCAGGAGCGAGGACCGCGAGCGCGGCCAGGGCGAGAAGGAGCGCAGTGCGAAGCATGCGATCAGGCTCGCTCCGGAACGCCACCGCGCCCACCCCCAGGTGTCTATCGGCCACAGCCGCCCCTAAAGGTCCGCCCCAGCGCGCCGATGGGCATTCCAATGGCCTTCGATCTTCACTACTGCCTGCACAGCCTGATTCAGCACGGCGGCTCCGACCTCCACCTGAAGGTCCCGGCCCCTCCGGTCATGCGCATCAAGGGCGACATGCACCCCATGGCCGGCCTGTCGCCCCTCCGGCAGGAGGACACCGAGCGCGCCGTCCGCGAGATGCTCGACGACCAGACGAAGCTCGACGAGTTCGCCTCCGCCGGCGAGGTCGACTTCGCCTACTCGATCCCCGACCTCGCGCGCTTCCGCGTCAACGCCTTCCGTCAGCGCGGCGCGGCCTCGCTGGTCATCCGCGCCATCCCGGTGTCGATCAAGACGGTCGACGAGCTCCAGCTTCCGCCCGTGATCCGCGACCTCGCCGAGGAGGAGCGCGGCATCGTCCTGCTCACCGGCACGACCGGCTCAGGCAAGTCCACGACGCTCGCGGCGATGATCGACCACATCAACTCGACCCGTCGCCGGCACATCGTGACGATCGAGGACCCGCTGGAGTTCCTGCACGTCGACAAGCAGTCGATCATCAACCAGCGCGAGGTCGGCATGGACACCGGCTCGTTCAAGCAGGCCCTGCGCCGTGTCCTGCGCCAGGACCCGGACGTGATCCTCGTCGGCGAGATGCGCGACGAGGAGACGGTCCACACCGCCCTCAGCGCCGCGGAGACCGGCCACCTCGTGTTCTCGACGGTCCACACCGTCGACGCCGCGGAGACCGTCAACCGCCTGATCGACTTCTTCCCGCCCCACATGCACGGCCAGGTCCGCGCGATGATCGCCTCGACGCTCAAGGGTGCCGTCTCCCAGCGCCTCGTGCCGACCATCGACGGCCAGGGGCGCATCGCCACCTGTGAGGTCATGCGCATGACCGGCCGCGTCCGCGACATGATCATCGACCCCGAGCAGACCGGCCGCCTCCCGGAGGTCATCGCCGAGGGTGGCTTCTACGGGATGCAGACCTTCGACCAGCATCTCTTCACCCACCTGAAGGCCGGTCGCATCGACATGGCGACGGCGACGCAGTTCGCCTCCAGCCCGCACGACTTCAAGCTGCTCGTGGCCGCCGACGGCAAGCGCGGCACGACGATGGACGACCTCGACGACGCCCAGGAGCGTCGCGCGCCGGTCGGCGTCTGAGCGTCCGAGCGCCCAGAACAAGACTTCAGTTGGTAAAGTGATGGTCTAATGGCCGTCGACTCCAGCTGCCCCGTCTGTCGCACCGCGGACATCGTCTGCGGGAAGTGGACGCTGCTGCTGGTCCGCGACCTGGCCGAAGGTCGCTCGCGCTTCTGCGAGCTCGAGCGCTCGCTGACCGGCATCAGCCCCCGCACCCTCTCGCTGCGCCTGCGCGCGCTGGAGGAGGAGGGCA
>JBDTYI010000320.1:0-2816 GCA_040005775.1 Solirubrobacteraceae bacterium | reverse complement strand
CCTCGACGCCGACCGCGCGCTTGCCCGGGATCGGGGCGAGGATGCGGATGTCGGTGGCGGCCAGTGCGTAGGCGAGGTCGTTCTTGAGGTTCGAGACCTTCGCCATCTTCACGCCGGGCGCGAGCTGGAGCTCGTAGCGGGTGATGTGCGGGCCGGCGACGGCGCCGATGACCTGCGCCTGCACGCCCAGGTGGCCCAGGGCCTCCGTGAGGCGCTGCGCGGTCTTCTCCTGCCCGGCGGTGTCCGGGCGCACCTGCTCAGGCGTGGAGCGCTTGAGGATGCGCGGATCCGGGAGGGTGAACTCGACGTCGCCGGGGTCGAGGTGCTCGAGGACATCGTGCTCGTCGGCCGCCGGTGGCTCCGGCTCGCGGGCGACGGGCTCGGGGAGCGGCAGGGGCTCGTCGAGCTCGGGCGCGGGCTCGCCCTGGGCGGGCTCGGGCTCGGGCGCGGGCGGCGGGGCGACCGCGGCCTCGAACAGGTCGGGATAGCGCAGCACGCCGTCGAGCTGCTCGGTCTTGGTGACCAGGACCTCGTCCTCGGCGGGCTCGGGCGGCACGATCGGCGGCGGGCCGGCGTCG
The DNA here is from genome assembly GCA_040005775.1 of Solirubrobacteraceae bacterium. Lineage (GTDB taxonomy): Bacteria > Actinomycetota > Thermoleophilia > Solirubrobacterales > Solirubrobacteraceae > JAOPZW01. The sequence goes on along the minus strand of JBDTYI010000320.1, from coordinate 2,238 downwards.
CGCTCCACGACCCTGCGCCTCCTCGCCGGGACCTCTGGCTCGTCCCCGCCCACCCGCCGGAAGGCGCGGGTCGTCTCGGCGACCTGCTCGCCGGTGGCGCGCAGCACGCCCGCGACGGTCGCGCCGGTCAGCAGCAGCAGGGCGGCGAGGAAGAGGAACAGGGCGATGATGTGCGCGCCGACGCCCGAGAACGCGGCCGTGGCGCCGTCGGCCAGCAGCTGGCCGACGTGCCCGCCGCGCTGGTCGACCGGCGTGTTCGTCGGCGGCCCGACGCCCAGCGTGCCCATCGCCAGGCCGAGCGTCGTCGCGCCGAAGAGGCAGATCGCGCCCGCGCGGAACGGCCGCACGCCCGCGGGCAGCACCGGGCGCATGACCAGCAGGGCCCCGGCGGCGACGAGCGCGACGGGCGCCAGCCACGCCACGCGGCCGACCGTCCAGGTCAGCGCGTCGACGACCGCGGACCCCGCAGAGCCGCCGTCGTAGCCCAGGTAGAGCGGGAAGGCGAGGAACACGCCGGCGGCGACCAGCGCGAGGCCCGCGAGGTCGACATGGTGCTGCTGGAGCACCGGCAGGCGCGGACGCCAGGTCGCAGAAGAGCGGCGGGCGCGGGGCGCCGGAGGCTTCTTGGCGCGCGCGCGTCCTTTGGGTGCGGTCTTTCGGGCAGGAGGCATCGTCAGTGGCGTCTTCTTCGACATGGAGTTCATCCGCCCTTCACGGCGACCGCCTACCCTCACAGCCGTGACCGTCGTGGCCGCCCGAGGCCTGGTGAAGAGCTACGGACGCGGTCGGGCTGCTCGCCGCGTGCTTGACGACGCCGAGATCTCGGTCGACGCGGGCGAGCTCGTGGCCGTCGTGGGGCGCTCGGGCACCGGCAAGTCGACGCTCCTGCACCTCCTCGGCGCGCTGGACCGGCCCGAGGCGGGCGAGATCGAGCTCGCCGGGCAGCGGATCGACGGGCGCCCCGAGCGCGAGCTCACGCGCGTGCGGCGCGAGGCCGTCGGGTTCGTCTTCCAGTTCTTCCACCTCGTCCCCGAGCTGACGGGCGAGGAGAACGTCCTCCTCCCCACGCGCCTGCCCGGCACGGGCCTGGACGCGGCGAGCCGCGGGCGCGAGCTGATCGAGCGCCTGGGGCTCAACGGGGCCGCCGGGCGGCTGCCCGGCCAGCTCAGCGGCGGCGAGCAGCAGCGCCTGGCGATCGCCCGCGCCCTCGTGCACGACCCGCCGCTCGTGCTCGCTGACGAGCCCACCGGCAACCTCGACCTCGAGGCCGGCCGCACCGTCCTCGACCTCCTGCGCACCGCGGCCGACGACGGGCGCGCGGTCATCATCGTGACCCACGACGAGACGGTCACCGCGGCGGCCGACCGGGTCGTCACGCTCGTCGACGGACGCTTGGAGGAGGCGACATGACTCGGGCAGAGCCCTCGCATGCCGGGCGGGATCTCGCGCAGAGCGCTCGTCCCCGCGGTTCGCGGCGATCGGAGGCCGCCGGGTGAGGCAGGCGCGCCTGGCCTTCGTCGGCGTGCTGCTCGCCGCCGCGATGGCGGGCGCGGCGGTGACGGTCGCCTATGGGCTGCAGACCGGCTTCGACCGCAGCGCGCAGCAGTCCGACCTCCCCGACGTGCTCGTCAAGACCGCGACCGAGGGGCGCGGCGAGGTCGACGACGTCGTCAAGGCGCTGCCGAACGTCGCCGACCGCGCCTACCGCTTCGAGGTCAACGGCGTGGGCCTGACCGCGGACGGCGGTTTCTCGGAGAAGGGCGCGCTGTCGTTCGTCGAGGACGGCCGCCGGGGGTACGCGATCGTCGCCGGGCGCGATCTGTCCGACCGCCCCGGCGAGGTCGTCGTCGACCGCGGCGTGGCGCGTGAGTGGAGGGTCAAGCCGGGCCAGACGATGACCGTGGGGCGCCTGGGCGCAATGACGGTCGTGGGGATCGCGCTCTCCCCCGACAACGTCGCCTTCCCGCTGTCGACGGCGCCGCGCGTGTACGTCGCCCAGAAGCCGCTGCTCGCCGAGGGCGAGCGCTTCCCGATCAACCAGGCGCTGATCTGGGCCAATGACCCGTCCAACGTCGACGTGATGCTCCAGCAGGCGCGCGCGACGAGCACGCAGATCCGCGGCGTGCGCTTCGCCACGCAGGACGGCGTCCGGGTGCTGATCGACAACGCCGCGGGCATCGTGATCGCGCTGCTCGTGGCGTTCTCGCTCATCGCGCTGGGCGCGGCGACGACGATGCT
>JBDTYI010000319.1:0-13862 GCA_040005775.1 Solirubrobacteraceae bacterium | reverse complement strand
GTTCGGCGGGAAGGACATCAGCGAGGTGCTCGCGATGCCGGTCGCCGAGGCCGAGGAGTTCTTCGGCGCCGGCGACGCGCGCACGCCGGCCGCGCACAAGATCCTCGACCGGCTCGCCGACGTCGGGCTCGGCTACCTCCCTCTCGGCCAGCCGCTCACCTCGCTGTCCGGCGGCGAGCGGCAGCGGCTCAAGCTGGCCACCCAGCTGGCGAAACCATCTCACCCAGCCGACGTCTACGTCCTCGACGAGCCGACCACCGGCCTCCACCTCGCCGACGTCGAACGGCTGCTGGGCCTGCTCGACCGGCTCGTCGACTCCGGCAGATCGGTCATCGTCATCGCGCACCACCAGGCGGTCATGGCGCACGCCGACTGGATGATCGACCTCGGCCCCGGCGCCGGCCACGACGGCGGCCGGATCGTCTTCGACGGCACCCCCGCCGACCTCGTCGCCGGGCGGAAGGGAGTCTCGACCCTCACCGGCGAGCACCTCGCGGCCTACGTCGGCAGCTGATCGGCCGGCCGCGGGCGCTCAGGGCATCGCGCCGAAGCCCTCAGGGAGGGCCGCCAGGGCGCGGACGATCAGCGCCGTGTAGAGGACGACGACGGTGATGGAAGCCGAGATCGCAGCGGCGCTGAGGGTCGGCGATGCGGGCGAGCGCCGGGCCACGACGACGAGCATCACGAGCGCGGCCGCGAGCACCAGGGGCCCGACCAGGTCGGCGGACAGCAGGGCGAGCGCCAGCATCGCGAGCGCTCCTGCCACCACGCCGGCGACCGCACCGAGAAGCGTGCCCTGACGCATCCGCCGAGGGTACCGGCGTGGCGGTTCGTGGTCACCCAGAAACCGGCAGAACACGCACAAAGGCCCGTGGGGAGGGGCCCGGGCGGGAAGCGCCAGAGGCGGGCGGGACGCGCATCCGCCGTCGGAGCCGTCACTATGCACGAACTCGCAAACAACGCAGGAGTCCCCATGGCATCACTGAACAAGACTGACCTGGCCGGCGAGGTCGCCGGCGAGAGCGGGCTGGACAACTCCGAGGCCAAGAAGGCCGTCGAGGCGACCTTCGCTGTCATCGCCAAGCACCTGGCGTCCGGCGACGAGGTCAGCGTCGGTGGATTCGGCAAGTTCTCGGTCACCGAGCGCTCCGCGCGCCAGGGCCGCAACCCGCAGACGGGCGAGACGATTCAGATCGCCGCGTCGAAGGCGCCGAAGTTCTCGGCCGCCAGCGCGCTGAAGAACGACGTCAAGAGCTGACCGGCCCGGCAGCGCGGCGCGGACTCCGCGCCGCGCCGCCTGGCTCGTCGTCCTCGTCGTTGCGGTCGGCCTCGCCGGCTGCGGCGGTGGGCGCAGCTCGGCGGGCGCGCCGCAGCCCGTCCAGCTCGCGCTGGACTTCACCCCGAACGCCGTCCACGCCCCGCTCTTCGCGGCCGTCCGCACCGGTCGCGACCGCGTGCGCGGCGTCAACCTGAGCATCCGCCAGCCCGGTGCGGGACCCGACGCCCTCAAGCTCGTCGCGTCCGGCCGGATCGACCTAGGGGTCCTGGACATCCACGACCTCGCGATCGCCCGCGAGCAGGGCACCGACGTCGTCGGCGTCGCCGCGCTGGTGGGACGCCCGCTGGCCGCCCTGGTCGCCCGCGGCGACGTGCAGCGTCCGCGCGATCTTCAACGGCGCACGGTCGGCGTGTCCGGCCTGCCCTCCGATCCGGCCTTCCTCGGCGCGATCGTCCGCGACGACGGTGGCGATCCGCGGCGCGTGCGCCAGGTGACCATCGGGTTCAACTCGGTCGCGGCGATCCTGTCGGGCAAGGTCGCGGCCGCACCGGTCTTCTGGAACGCCGAGGGCGTCGCGCTGCGCCGAAAGGGGGTCAGGACTCGCGAGTTCCGGGTCGACGACTACGGCGCGCCCGCGTATCCCGAGGTGGTGCTCGTGACCGCCCGGCGCACGCTGGCGCGCGAGCGCGATCGCATCCGGCGCACGCTGCTGGCGATCCGGGACGGCCTCGGGGTCGTCCGCAGAGACCCCCCGGCCGCGGTGGCCGACGTCGCTCGCGAGGCCCAGACGACCGACCGCGGGCTGATCGCGGCCCAGCTTCGCGCCGTCAACCCGATCTTCGCGCCCGGCCTGCGCCTCGACCGCCCGGTGCTCGAGCGCTGGGCGGACTTCGACGCCCGGATCGGCATCGTGCGCCGTCGCCCCGACGTGGCGCGCGCGTTCGACTTCTCGCTGCTGGGCTGACCGCCGCCGAGCGAGTGCCCCCGCGCCCGACTTCGGGCTGGGCGCGTGAGGCCCGTTTCGCCCGGGCAACCGCGACGCATGCGCGCACTGGGCAGTCAGGACACTCCGATGCAGGCCCTGCGCCTCGGCCTGATCGCCGGCGTCGCCGGCACCGCGGTGATGACCGCGGGCCAGATGGCCTACTACAAGGCCACCGGCATCGTCTTCGGCCTCGTCGTGTGGGGCGCGAGCCTCGTGCAGCTGCCGGCGATGAAGCTGGCCCCGCCCGTGTGGGAGATGGCGCCATCGTCGATCGCGCCCGATGTCGGCTTCCACCTGCTCTACGAAGTCGCGGTCGCCGAGACCCACCGAGCGCTCTCCTGAACGACATCGCCCAGGCGTTCGACCACGACCCCGACGCCAACAACGTCGACCTCGTCGACCACCACCGGGAGTAGCGAGAGTAGGCTGCCGCCGCGTGGTCGGCCTCCTGCTCGAGTGGTACGCCCGCGAAGCGCGGGACCTGCCGTGGCGGCGGACCAGCGACCCGTACTCCGTTCTCGTCTCGGAGCTGATGCTCCAGCAGACGCAGGTCAGCCGGGTCATCCCTGCCTACGAGGCGTGGCTCGAGCGCTGGCCGACCGCCGAGGCGCTCGCGGCCGCGCGGCGCGAGGACGTGCTCGCCGCCTGGGTGGGCCTCGGCTACAACCGCCGTGCGCTCGCGCTGTGGCAGGCCGCGGGCATCGTGGCGCGCGACGGCTGGCCCGAGGACCTGCGCCTGCTCCCGGGCGTCGGGCCCTACACGGCGGCCGCGGTCGGCTCGTTCGCGTTCGGGCGCCAGGTCGTGGCCGTCGACGTCAACGTCGCGCGCGTCCGGGAACGGTTCGGTGCTCCGCTGGAGCCGCCGGGCGGGCGGGCCGGCGACTTCAACCAGGCGATGATGGAGCTCGGTGCGACCGTGTGCACGGCACGAACAGCGCGGTGCGGGGCGTGCCCGATCGCCGGCGGCTGCGCGTCGGCCGGGCAACGGCCGGTGCGCCCGGCCCGCCGCGCGCACCGGCCGCGCTTCGAGGACACCAACCGCTGGGTGCGCGGCCGCATCGTCGCGGCGCTGGCGGCCGGGGAGGGACTGCCGCAGGGCATCGCGCCGGAACGCCTGGAGCCCGCGCTGGATGGGCTCGTGCGCGACGGTCTCGTCCGGCGCTCGGGTGGCACCTACGCGTTAGGCTGAGCGTAGCCATGGCCCTTGACCGCACTTCGATCACCCGGCGCGACTTCCCGACGAACCGCAAGGGCTACGACCCGGCCAGCGTCGACGCGCATCTCGCCACCCTGGCCGACGAGGTGCACGAGCTCGAGCGCCGCGCGTCGGCGTCGTCGGCGCCGCTGGCGGCCGCCACGGGCGAGCAGGTCCGCGCGATCGTCGAGGCCGCCGAGCGCAGTGTCGCGGGCATGCGCACCGACGCCAAGTCCGAGGCCCGCGAGCACGTCGCCCGGGTGGCCGAGGCCGCCGAGGAGCTGCGCGCCAAGCTCGAGCAGGCCGAGCGCGACGTCACCGCGGTGCTCACGCACCTGCGCGAGGGTGTCGCGCGCCTGCACGACGACCTCCTGGCGCTGCAGGCGGGCACCGCGGCGCTGGGTGCGTCCGCCGAGCCGTTGCCGCCCGCGCCGGACGGCGCCGACGAGGTCGCCGCGCCGCCGCGCCCGCTGCGCTCGGTCCCGGCGCCGGAACCCGCGCCCACGCCCGAGCCCGAGCCCGAACCGGTGCGTCGCGAGGAGCCGCCGCCGGCCGCGGCGGTGGGGCCGGACGACACCGACGCGGCGCGGATCGTCGCGCTCGACCTGGCGCTCAGCGGCACGCCGCGCGAGGAGGCCGACCGCATCATCGCCGGGCAGTACACGGTGGCCGACCGCTCGGCGCTGCTCGACGAGGTCTACGCCGCCGCCGGCGCGTAGGGCCGCAACTCCGCCCCCCGCTGCCTGTCCTAACGTCACCGTGATGCGCCGTGCCCTCATCGCCGTGCTGCTCGCCGTGCTCGTGGCGCCCGCCGCGGCGGGCGCCACGGTCCCGCGCGACTTCTTCGGCGTCATGGCCAACGGGCCGCTCGACGACCCTTCGTTCGACCTCGCGGGCGAGTCGGCCCAGATGCGGGCGTCGGGCGTCGGCACCGAGCGCATGGAGATCTCCTGGGACCTCGCCGAGCCCACCCGGGGCCAGTTCCAGTTGGCGCCCTACGACCGCAAGGTCCTCGCCGCGGCCGCCGCGGGGATCGACGTGCTCGCGCTCGTCGTCCGTTCGCCGTCGTGGGCGGCCGTGCAGCCCGGCAAGCCGTTCTCGCCGCCGAAGGACCCCGCGACCTACGCGGCCTTCATGAAGGCGATGGTCGCCCGCTACGGGCCCAAGGGGTCGCTGTGGCTCGAGCATCCCGAGGTGCCCAAGCGCCCGGTGCGCGCGTGGCAGATCTGGAACGAGCCGAACATCGTCAACTACTGGTCGGTGCAGCCGTTCATGAAGGGCTACGCGCGGCTGCTGAACAGCGCCTACGCGGCGGTCAAGGGCGCCGACCGGGGCGCCACGGTGGTCATGGCGGGCTTCGCGAACTTCTCGTGGCGCGACCTCTCGCGGCTGATGAAGAGCGCGCACCGCAGGCTGCGCTTCGACGTCGCCGCCGTGCACCCGTTCAGCGGGCGGCCGTCGAACAGCGTCAAGATCGTGCGGCTCAACCGCGACGTGCTGAACCGCAACGGCTTCTCGCAGCGCCCGATCTGGCTGACCGAGCTGACGTGGTCCTCGGCGAAGGGCCGCAAGACGCCGATCACCAAGGACTGGGAGACCACCGAATCCGGCCAGGCGTCACGTCTGAAGCAGGCCTACGCCGCCTTCGTCCGTGCGCGCAGGTCGCTGCGCCTGGGGCGCATCTACTGGTACACGTGGATCACCGTCGACCGCGACTCGCCGAACTCCTTCGACTACTCGGGTCTGCGCACGCTGAGGCCCGACGGCGGCGTTGCGGACAAGCCTTCGGCGCTGGCCTTCCGCTCCGTCGTGAAGAAGTACCGCTAGAGCGACACCAGGCGCGTCGCCGCGGCCTTCCACGACGCGGCGATCGGCGCCCCTCCGCGCAGGTCCAGGTCGGCCGCGGCCGCCGTGCTGATCTCAGCCATCAGCGGCTGCCCGGCGGAGAGGGTGACCCGGACGCGGTTGCCCACCGCGGTGGCGGACAGGACCTCGCCGACGACGCGGTTCTGCGCGGAGCCCGCGTGCGGGCCGGCGGCCGGCTCGAGCACGACCTCCCACGGGTAGATCGTCGCGGCGACGGGCCCGTCGGCCGCATCGAGGCTGAAGATCATCCCCCCGCCGTCGAGCTCGACGGCCGTGCGGTCCGGGCCGGGGCGAGCTGTGCCCGTGAGCACGACGGCGCCGGTGAAGTCCGCGACGAACGCCGTCGCCGGCTCAGCGGCGACCGCCTCCGCGCTTCCGCGCTGGACGATCCGCCCCGCGTCGATCACGCCGACCTCGTCGCCCAGCAGCGCGGCCTCGTTGAAGTCGTGCGTGACCAGGAGCGTCGGGACCTCGACGGCGCCCAGCGTGCGCTTGAGCTCGCGCGCTGCGCGTGCCCGGCCGCGGGAGTCCAGCGCCGACAGCGGCTCGTCGAGCAGCAGGACCGAGGGCTCGAACGCGAGCGCACGGGCCACCGCGACGCGCTGGCGCTCCCCGCCCGAGAGCGTCGCCGGGCGCGCGTCGGCGCGGTCGGACAGGCCGAAGCGCTCCAGCAGCGCCAGGGCGCGAGCGTGGCGCTCGGCCCGGCGCAGCCCGCGCAGGCCGAAGGCCACGTTCTCCCACGCCCGCAGGTGCGGGAACAGCGCGTAGTCCTGGAAGACGTAGCCGCACCCGCGGCGGTCGGGCGGGACGTCGACGCCATCCTCGGTGTCGAGCCAGGTCGCCGCGCCGCACGCCACGCGCCCGCGGTCGGGGCGCACGATCCCGGCGGCGATGCGCAGGACCGTGCTCTTGCCCGCACCGGACGGCCCGGCGAGCGCGAGGCACTCCCCGGCGGCCACGGCGAGGTCGACGTCGAGGTCGAAGGACCCCAGGCGGGTGGTGGCGCGCACGGCGAGCATCAGACCGCGGCCGGGCGCCGGGCGCCGAGCAGCTTGGACGCCAGCAGCACCCCGGCGCTGAGCGCGACGAGCATGATCCCGAGCGCGATCGCGACGTCGAAGCTGGCCTCGAGCTGATCGTAGATCGCGAGCGTGAGCGTCTGTGTCTGGCCGGGCACGTTGCCGGCGAACACGATCGTCGCGCCGAACTCGCCGACGCCGCGCGCGAAGGCGAGCACCCAGCCGGTCGCCAGCCCCCCGGCGGCCAGCGGCAGGCTCACGCGGGCGAACGTGCGCGCGGGGGAGGCGCCCAGCGTGCGGGCGGCGTCGATCAGGCCGCGGTCGACCGCCTCGAAGGCGCTGATGCCCTGACGGATGTAGAACGGCGACGCGACGAAGGTCACCGCCAGCACGACAGCCCATTGGCTGAAGGGCAGCACGATGCCCGCGTTCGCCAGGGAGTCGCCGAACAGGCCACCGCGCCCGACCGCGGCCAGCAGGGCGATGCCGGCCACGGCGGGTGGCAGGACGAGGGGCAGTTCGACGATCGTGATCAATACGGCGCGGCCGGGGAAGCGCTTCGTAGCGAGCAGGTAGGCCGCCGGGGTGCCGAGAAGCAGGAAGAGCGCGTTGGCGATCACGGTCGTGCGCGCCGTGACGATCAGGGCGTCGCGGACGGCGGGCTCGCTCAGCAGGTGCGGGACGCGCGCGAGCGGAACCTGCGTGAAGAGCGCGAGGACGGGGAGGCTCAGGAACGCGAGCACCAGGCCGGTGCACAGTGCCAGGGCGCCGTCGAAGGCGGCCCGGCGAATCACGCCCGGGGCGGCAGCCCGAAGCCGTAATGGTGCAGCGCGGAGCGCCCTGCGCTGCCACGCAGGCGCCGGATGAACGCGGCCGCGCCGCGGCCGTCGCCACCGCGTCGGCGCACGATGCACGCCTGGTAGCGCACCGCGGGCTGAGCGTACTTGGGCAGGCGGATCTCATTCGTCCGGCCGCGAGAGGCCAGCGCGTCGGTGTGGTAGACGAAGCCCGCGTCAGCCGAGCCGAGCGCGACCTTCGAGGTGATGCTCGCGACGTCCGGCTCCTGGCTGACGGTGTTCGAGGACAGGATCCCCGACAGGCGCAGGCGGCGGAGCAGGAGCCGTGTGTAGTCGCCGATCGGGACGCCCGCGGTACCGATCGAGATCCGCCGGCCGCCGGAGCGCAGGGAGTACACGGAGCGCACGTTGCCGCGGTTCGCGTTCGGCACGAGCAGGACGACGATGTTCGTCGCGAAGGTCTGCGGGCGCGTGCACAGGCCCTGGCGGAAGAGCGCCTGGGCCTCCGCGGGCTCTGCCGAGAGGAAGACGTCGGCGGGCGCGCCGCGCTCGATCTGGCGCTGGAGCGCGTTGGAGCCCGCGAAGTTGTAGGTCGGTGACGAGCTGAGGGCCGGCAGCGCGTTGCGCAACGACGCCGCGGCGGAGACGTTCAGCGCCTGGGCACCGGCGGGGACCGCCGCGGGGGCGAGCAGGGCGAGGGAGATCAGGAGGCGTCGCATCAGAGCGTGGGGTATCCGTTGGCCTTGAGGTAGGTGTCGAGCTGGGCACCGGCCGTCTTGAGATCGATGGGGTCCGGCAGCCCGCCGCCGGGTGCGAGGCCGGCGAGGTCGCGCACGAGCGCCAGGTGCTGGGCGTCGCTGGTCAGCAGGCGTCCGAGGAGCAGGCGGCTGGCGGGGTCGGCGGTGAACGCGACGGCGCCCACGTAGACGCCGCAGAGCAGACTCTCCAAACGGCGGCCGAGCTTCAGCGTTCCGGCGCGCGTGACGAACGCCGAGGCCGGGAGCGCGACCGCGTAGTCGAGGACCGAGGGCGCGTCGGCGCCCAGCGCGGCCGTGAGGCGCTGGACGTGGACGACCTTCTCGGCGGCTACCGCTCGTAGCCGTCGGCGCTCGCCGCTCGTGAGGCCGCGCGTCTTCAGCGCCCGACGGTAGAACGCGAGCGCGGTGCGCTCGGTCAGCGCCCCGAACTGGAGGAAGCCCTCGTCGTCGCCCTGGGGCGTCGGGGTCGGCAGAGCGGCGCGCGCGCCGGCCGGCGCGGCCAGGGTGCCGAGGGCGACGGTCGTGCCGAGTCGGAGGAAGCGCGCCCGGGTCAGCATCTGCCTAAGCATTTCCTATGCACCTTGCGGATGTCAAGATGCGGCGATGCGCCGCGTCCCGATCGCTGCCCTGTTGGCCGGCGCCACCATCGTCGGCTGCGGCTCGTCGTCGCCGGCCCCGCGCACCAGCGCCCGGCCCGAACGCTCGGTCCCGGCGCTCGCGGGAGCACCGCGCCAGCCGGGCGAGATCGTCGTGCGCGGCGAGGCGACGCCGAAGACCGCCGGGCCGTTCCGCTTCACCGGCACCTACCGCGTTCGCTTCGTGCAGTACGCCCCCGAGGACCCTCGGCTGGACTTCGGCGCCGAGACGCCGTTCGTCGCGGGTCTGACACGCACCGACGGCCAGCCGGTGCGGCGGCTGTTCCGCGCGGCGGCGTCGCGGGGGTCGCGCACGGTGCGCCTCTCGGGCCGGTACGTCGTCGACGCGAGCTTCGGCGACTATCCGTTCGCCCTTCGCTTCACCAGGGTGCGCGGGTAGGTTGCGCGACGTGGAGAACCTGCTCGGCATCGGAGCCGCGGCCTCGGCGCTCGGGGTCAGCGCGGACACCCTGCGGCGGTGGGAGCGCGCCGGCCGGGTCACGTTCCAGCGGGAGGGCGGCCGCCGGCTCATCGCCGCCGACGAGCTCGCGCGGCTGCTGCGCGAGCGCAAGGCCGCCGGGTCGAGCACGACGAGCGCGCGCAACCGCCTGGTCGGCGTTGTGCTCGACGTCAAGCGCGACGGCGTGATGGCCCAGGTCGAGATGGCCTGCGGCGAGCACCGCATCGTCTCGCTCATGTCGCGCGAGGCGGCCGACGAGCTCGATCTGCGCCCCGGGGTCCGCGCGACGGCGGTCATCAAGTCGACGACAGTCATCGTCGAACGCTGACGCGTTCGATCGCAAAGCGCTGCTGGCTCATCTCGTCGAGCGCTGACTCCACCTACTCTTAGAGGGATGAGCGACCTCTCTCCTCGCCCCGGGAACCGTCCGACGCGCGCGCAGCGCGAGCAGCGCGTCTACCGCGTGGTCGTCGCCAGCACCGTGCTGGCCGCCGCCGGCATCGTCCTGCTCGTGCTCGGGATCTTCGGAATCGGCAGCGTCGGGCTCGCGATCCTGCTGCTGATCCTGGGCGCGGCGGGCGGCTTCGTCGCCCGCCGGATGCTCAACCCTTAGGCGGTTCGCTGGGCGACACGGGCGCCCGGGCCGGGGCGCACGAACGTGTCGCGCGCGGCGAGCTGCTCGCCGCAGTGGGTGCACGTCAGCTCGGGGTGGGCGTCGTGGCCGCAGCCCTTGTGGACGACGACGCGCGGCGGGCCGGCGGGCGCCTCGTAGGCGTCGCCCCAGGCCATCAGCGCGACCAGCACCGGGTTGAGGTCGATGCCCTTCTCGGTGGGCACGTACTCCACGCCGCGGCGCTCGAGCAGGCCATGCTCGACGAGCGTGGCCAGGCGGTCGCTGAGGATGTTGGGCGCGACGCCGAGCGAGCGCTTGACGTCGGCGAAGTGGCGCGCGCCGAGCAGGACCTCGCGCATGACCAGCAGGCTCCAGCGCTCACCGACGACCGCCAGCGCGCGGGCGATGGAGCAGTTCTCGGCGTCGTAGGGACGGTGGGGCACACAGTTATGGTTGCAGATTGCTACCGATCTGTCATATGGTCCCCGGATGCCCGACTTGCAGAATGCAACCGGTACCGACCGCCGGTGGCGCGTGCTGACCGTCGTGTCGGTCGCGACGTTCATGGCGAGCCTCGACCTGTTCATCGTGAACATCGCCTTCCCGGACATCTCGCGGGCGTTCGAGGGAACGAGCATGGCGGCGATGTCGTGGGTCCTGAACGCCTACGCGATCGTGTTCGCCGCGCTGCTCGTGCCCGCGGGCCGGATGGCGGACCGCATCGGGCGCAAGCGGGCGTTCGTCGGCGGCATCGCGGTGTTCGTCGTCGGGTCGGCGCTCTGCGGCATCGCGGACTCGGTCGGCGTGCTGATCGGCGCGCGCGTCATCCAGGCCGCGGGCGGCGCCGTCCTGCTGCCGACGTCGCTGGCGCTGCTGCTGCCCGAGTTCGCGCCGGCCGAGCGGCCGAAGGCGATCAGCATCTGGGCCGCGGTGGGCGCGGTCGCCGCTGCGGCGGGGCCCCCGGTGGGCGGGCTGCTGGTCGAGGCGAGCTGGCGGCTGGTGTTCCTGGTCAACGTGCCGGTCGGGCTGGCGGCGATCTACTTCTCCCTGCGCGTCCTGCGCGAGAGCCGCGACCCCGACCAGACGCGCCCCGACCTTCCGGGCACCGTGATCTTCGCGGCGTCGATCGGCCTGCTGGCGCTCGGCCTGGTCAAGGCGCCCGCATGGGGCTGGGGGAGCCCGGCGACGCTCGGGGCGCTGGCTGCGTCGGCCCTCGGGCTGGGCGCGTTCTGGATGCGCTGCCGCACGCACCCCTCGCCGGTCGTCGAGCCCGCGATGCTGCGCGTGCGCTCGTTCGCGCTGGCCGGGATCGCGTCGCTGCTGTTCTCCACGGCGTTCGGGGCGATGCTGCTCGCCGGGGTGCTGTTCATGACGGGCGTGTGGCACTACTCGGTGCTGAAGGCGGGCCTCTCGCTGGCGCCGGGGCCGGCCATGGCGGCGACGTTCGCGACGATCTCCGGCCGGCTGCCGCTGCGGATCGCGCCGGGCGCGCTCGCGGCGACGGGCATGGGCGTGTTCGCCTGCGGCGTCGGCTTCTGGCTATGGCAGATCGGGGCCGCGCCGCACTACGCGAGCGAGATGCTGCCCGGGCAGATCCTCACGGGCGCCGGCGTCGGGCTCGCGCTGCCGACGCTCGCCGGCGCGGCGACGGCGTCGCTGCCCCCCGCCCGCTTCGCGACCGGCTCTGCCGTGTTCACGATGTCGCGCCAGCTGGGGTTCGTGCTCGGAGTCTCGATCCTGGTGGCCGTGCTGGGGAGCGTCGACGGCGGGGGTGGTGGGGATCCGGTTTCCCCCTTCGACGCGGCGTGGACGTTCATGGTCGTCGTGCTCCTGGCCGGGGCGACGAGCGCGCTCGCAATCGGCCCGGTGAGCGGGCGGGCGCCCGTGGTGGCGGCCGAGCCGGCGACGTAACGCGCAAATAGCGGGCTCCGGGGCGGGCGAACGTCTGTTCGGCCTACTAGACTGGATCTGATGCCGCCGCAGAACGCGATCGTCGTCTCGGGCGCCCGCGAGCACAACCTCAAGGACGTCTCGCTCACGCTGCCGCGCGACTCCCTGACCGTGATCACCGGGCTCTCGGGCTCGGGCAAGTCGTCGCTCGCCTTCGACACGATCTACGCTGAGGGCCAGCGCCGCTACGTCGAGTCGCTGAGCGCTTACGCGCGGCAGTTCCTGGGCCAGATGGACAAGCCCGACGTCGACTCGATCGAGGGCCTGTCGCCGGCGATCTCGATCGACCAGAAGACGACGTCGCGCAACCCGCGCTCGACGGTCGGCACCGTCACGGAGATCTACGACTACCTGCGCCTGCTGTGGTCGCGCATCGGCCATCCGCACTGCCACATCTGCGGCAAGCCGGTCGCCGGGCAGTCGGCCGAGCAGATCATCGACCAGGTCATGGACCAGCCCGAGGGCACGCGCTTCATGATCCTCGCGCCAACGGTGCGCGGGCGGAAGGGCGAGTACGGCAAGGCGCTGGAGGAGCTGCGCGCCGAGGGCTTCCAGCGCGCGAAGGTGGACGGCGAGCTGCGATCGCTCGACGAGCAGATCGTGCTCGACAAGAAGTACAAGCACGACATCTCGGTGGTCGTCGACCGCCTCGTGATGCGCCCCGACCTGCGCAAGCGCCTGGCCGACTCGATCGAGACGGCGGTCGCCCTGGCCGACGGCATGATCGAGGTCGAGACGGTGCCGAGGGAGGGGGATGGCGATCCGGTCATCACCCTGTACTCCGAGAAGTTCGCCTGCCCCGACCACGGCCCGGTCATCCCCGAGCTCGAGCCGCGGATCTTCTCCTTCAACTCACCCCACGGCGCGTGCCCGCGCTGCACGGGCCTGGGCTCGCAGATGGAGATCGACCCCGACCTGGTCGTCCCCGACCCGGCGCTGTCGATCGGCGAGGGCGCGCTGGCGCCGTGGGCGATGTCGACCTCGCAGTACTACGAGCAGATCACCCAGGCGATCGCCGAGAAGTACCGCATCGACCTCGACGAGCCCTGGGAGGAGCTGTCGGCCGATGAGCAGGACGTGTTCCTGCACGGCACCGGCGGGGAGCGCGTCGACGTCACCTATCGCAACCGCTACGGGCGCAAGCGCTCCTACGCCACGCGCTTCGAGGGGATCATCCCCAACCTCGAGCGGCGCTACCGCGAGACCGAGTCCGATCTCTCGCGGGAGAAGATCGAGGAGTTCATGTCGGTCGTTCCGTGCCCGGCGTGCAAGGGCGCGCGGCTGAAGCCCGAGTCGCGGGCGGTCCTCGTGGGCGGCATCGCCATCCACGAGTTCACGGGCCTGAGCGTGCGCCGCGCGCTGCAGTGGCTCGACGAGATGACGCTGACCGAGACCGAGCGCCACATCGCGCGGCTGATCGTGCGCGAGATCGTGGAGCGCCTGAGCTTCCTGGAGAACGTCGGCATCGGCTACCTGTCGATGGACCGCGCCGCGGCGACGCTGTCGGGCGGGGAGGCGCAGCGCATCCGCCTGGCGACGCAGATCGGCTCGGCGCTGGTGGGCGTGCTCTACGTGCTCGACGAGCCGTCGATCGGCCTGCACCAGCGCGACAACTCCAAGCTGATCGCCACTCTGGAGCGCCTGCGCGACCTCGGCAACACCGTCCTCGTGGTCGAGCACGACGAGCAGACGATGCGCGCGGCCGACCACCTGGTGGACATCGGCATCGGGGCGGGGGAGCACGGCGGCCGGATCGTCGCCGAGGGCACGGCGGCCGATGTCGAGAGCGTCCCGGAGTCGCTCACCGGCCAGTTCCTGTCGGGCGCGCGGACCATCCCGGTGCCGGCCAAGCGTCGCAAGCCCGACGGCTACGTCGAGATTCGCGGCGCCAAGCAGCACAACCTGAAGTCCGTCGACGTCAAGGTGCCGTTGGGCGCGCTGACGTGCGTGACGGGGGTGTCGGGGTCGGGCAAGTCGACCCTGGTCAACGAGATCCTCTACAAGGCCGTCGCCAACCGGCTGCACCGGGCGCGGACGCGGCCGGGCGCGCACACGACGGTGCTCGGGCTCGACGCGCTGGACAAGATCATCCAGGTCGACCAGTCGCCGATCGGGCGTACGCCGCGGTCGAACCCCGCGACCTACACGGGCCTGTTCGACGTCATCCGCGACCTGTTCTCCAAGACCCAGGAGGCGCGGGTGCGGGGGTACAAGCCGGGGCGCTTCTCGTTCAACGTCAAGGGCGGGCGCTGCGAGGTCTGCCGCGGCGACGGCCAGATCAAGATCGAGATGCACTTCCTGCCCG
>JBDTYI010000318.1:0-5629 GCA_040005775.1 Solirubrobacteraceae bacterium | reverse complement strand
CGCCGAGCGGGCGCTGATCGGCGGGGGCCGCGCGGATGGCGTCCTCACGACCCGCGTGCTGTGGCAGCGCGCGACCGAGCAGGACTTCAAGACGAAGGTCAGCGAGGCCTGCGGCCGGACGGTCCTCACCGTCGTCAGCGGGTTCGCGATCGACGACGACGTCGCCACCGAGGTCTTCGTCCTCGCTCCTCAGGCCCAGTAGAAGTCGGCACCGACCGCCCGCGGGCGGGCCACGTGCGCGAGCTCCACGCGCGCCCGCGTCCGGTCGAGTTGCGCGATCGCCGCGACCTCGGCGGTGGCGAGCGGCATGCCCGCCCACGCGAGCACCTCGGCGACCGAGTCGGGCTTCGGGCGCCGCTGAAGACCGGGCGCGAGGTTCGCGATCGCGGCCTCGTAGGCCTCGACCGGGTGAAAGCCGGGGATCGCGAACGGCGTCGCCCCGTCGGGCGCGGCGAACTCGTAACTCGGCGCGGTGTAGCGCCGCTGCTCCGGCGGGCCCCCGAGCCGGTGGTCGAGCGCGCGGGCGGCGGCGGAGGTGGCGCGCGCCGCGCGCACGTCCTCGGCGAGCGCCGCGCGGACCGCGGCGGACGCGCACCACCGCTCGAGCTGGCCCGCGTCGAGGCCGGCGTCGCCCGCCGCCGCGGCGAGCAGCGTCGGGTCGTCGAGCAGGCCCCCGGCCATCGTGTGCACCCGCAGGGCGCGCAGGAGTGCGTCGGCGGCGGCGGGTGCGTGCAGCCGGGCGGCCACCACCGCCCGGCACGCCGGCTCCGAGGAGGCCGGGCGTGGATAGGGCGCGGGGTCGATCGGCATCCCGTGCAGGCGCTGGAGCGTGGGCGCGCCCTCCGCGAGCTTCTCCGCTTCGCCGGGCTCGAGGGTCAGCACGATCATCGTCGTGCGCCAGCGCAGCTGCTCGCCGTAGTGCCAGCGCAGGCGCAGGCGGGCAGGCTCGGCTGAGAACGCGAACGGGCAGGCCGGGTCGGTGAAGAGCTGGACGTCGAGCGCCACGGGCCCCGGGACGCTACCCGGCTAGCGTCGTGACACTAGGGATGCAGCAGGTAGCGCGCGGGCGCAGCGGGCGACGCGGAGCGGTGCTCGCGCTGCCCGTGGATGCCGCCGCCGCGCGGCGACGCCGCCGCGGGCGCCTCGGGCTCCCAGCCGTGCTCGCCGAGCCACGCGATGAGCGCCGTCGACCGCGTCCCCTCGGCCAGGAGGGCGGCGCGCTCGATGACGCGCCCGCCGGCCCGGTCGCTGCGCGAGAGACGGTCGACCACGAGGCGCAGCTCGTCCTCGTCGGTGGGCGCAGAGGTGATGTCCATGTCGGCCATGTGCGCTTTGACGCTAGCAGTAGTGCTACAGGCTGCCGGGCGCGTCGAGGTCGGCGGGGGCGAGCACGATCAGCGTGGCGTCGTCCTCGAGTGGGTCTACGACGTTCTCGCGCACCGCGTCCTCGATCGCCCGCACCGTGCCCGCGGCCGAAGCCCCCGGCGCCTTGAGCGCGGCCTCATGCACGCCCTCGACGCCGAGCGTCCCCCCGTCGTGCGTGGGGCGCCCGAGGATGCCGTCGGACAGCAGCAGCAGGCGCTCGCCGGGCTCGATGCGCCGCTGCTGGATCTCGGCGTGCGCGGGCATGTCGCCGGCGCCGAGCCGCGGCAGGCGGCCCGCGTCGAGGACCTCGAGCTCGCCGTCGGCGCGGATGAGCATTGGGGCGACCTCGCCGCAGGTGACCCAGCGGATGCTCGCCGCGGGCGCGTTCCAGATGCAGATCGTCGCCGTCGCCGTCGCCGTCGCGGTCGACGTGTCGGCCGTGACGTCCATGATCACCTCGTGCATGAGGGCGACGACGCCGGCCGGGTCCTCGCCCCGGTGGCGCCCGGAGCGGAACGCACCGAGGAGCACCGACGCGATGCCCGCGGCCCGGGCGCCGGTTCCGTCGGCGTCGGCGATCCCCAGCCACGTGCCCTCGGGGTTCTCGGCGTAGTCGAACCAGTCGCCGCCGATGTCGTAGCCGGGCAGCACGTTGCCCGCGAGCGTCGCGCCGCTGATGCGCACGAGGCGGGGGGGAAGCAGGTTCTGCTGGATCTCGGCGGCGGGCGTGGTGTCGCGTACGCGCTGCACGGTCTCTATGACATCGGTGTAGTCGTCGGCGAGCCCGATCGCGGCGGCCGCCTCGCCGGCGAGATCGCGCAGGCTGTCGTCGGCGCTGCCCACGGCGAGCAGCACGCCGATCGCCCGCCCGCGGATGAACAGCGGTGCGACGGTGGCGCCCGGCAGCGCCTCCTCGATGTTCGCGCGCAGCCCCTCGATGCCCTCGCGGGGAATCTCGGGGCCGACGGCCAGCGGGACGGTGATGCTCTCGGGGAACGTGGGGGAGCCGGCCATCCGTTGCATCGAGGCCCCGTCGAGGTCGACGAGGTACACGGCGGCGGACGTCACGCCGCGCAGACGCTGAGCCTCGGCGATGATCTGCTCGCCGACCTGAAACGGCGGCACCTTGTTCAGGACCTCGGTGACCGAGAGCGGGGTGGGGGCGTTGTGGGCCAGCTCGCCGGGCGGGCGCAGGTAATCGGCCTGGTTGACCTCGGCGTCGTCGCGAGCTTGGCGGCGCACGGCGGCGACGAGGTCTTCGCGCGAGCCGAAATGGCGGTAGGCGGTGCCCCGCCCGACGCCCGCCTGCGCCGCGATCGACACGAGGCTGGCCTCGGGATCCTCGGCCAGCATCTGGCGGGCGGTGTCCAGCAGGCGGGCGTGGTTGAGGGCGGCGTCGCTGCGTTGGCGCCGTCGCCGGGCCTCGGGGTCGGTCTCGTCGGGCACGGCGAGTGTGTGCCCGTTCCAGCTCTGAAGTATCTGGAACATCGTGTGCCGGTTGGATGAGGTTGTCCGCAGACAGACTGTTCCGGTTCCTTGGAGGCACAGAGCGGAGAGCCCTGTCCGCGAACTGTTTCGTTTACCGGCCTCTGTGCCGGTTCACCCCGAAACCTCCAAGGAGATTCGAATGCCTTTTGCCGCTGTGAAGGTTGCTGACAGCATCCAGCAGGGCCTCAACTCGCTCATCGGGTTCATTCCGAACGTGATCGGGTTTTTGATCATCCTGCTGATCGGCTACATCATCGCCAGGATCGCCAAGACCCTCATCACCAAGGGCCTGCAGGCGTTGAAGGTCGATCGTCATCTGCATGACTCTGATGCTGGTCAGTACGTGGAGAAGATCAGTCCTGGAGCCAGTCCGTCGAAGCTGATCGCGACGGTCGTCTTCTGGTTCATCTTCTTGTTCGCGATCTCCGCCGCGGTCGGCGCGCTGAAGATCGCCACGCTGACGCTGTTCATCGCCAAGGTCCAGGCCTTCCTGCCGAACATCATCGTCGCGGTGCTGATCTTCGTCATCGCCGCGGTCATCGCCGGCGCGGTCGGCGGCGTCACGCACAAGCTCATGGGCGACACGCCGACGGGCAAGATCGTGCGTGCCGTGGTGCCCGGGCTGATCCTGGCCATCGCCACGTTCATGGTGCTCAACCAGCTGCACATCGCCCCGGCGATCGTGACGATCACCTACGCCGCGCTGATCGGCATGCTCGCCCTCGCCGGCGCGCTGGCCTTCGGCCTCGGCGGCCGCGACATCGCGGCCAAGATGCTGTCTGACGCCTACGACGCCGGCCAGCGCAACAAGGGCCAGGTCAAGGACGACATGCGCACCGGCCGCGACCGCGCCGAGGCGCGTGCCGACGAGGCGCAGACGCGCGCGCAGGGCGGGCCCGCCACCGGCGGCGCCTACTCCTCCTAGCGCACCCGTCGCCGAGCCGGGATTCGTGCTCGCTCAGCGAGCATGGATCCCGGCTCGCGCGGGCTCTACGATCGGGCCATGCCCGATCGCCTGCACTTCACCGGCACCGACGAGGCCGACGAGCTGATCGCCCGCGACCCGCTCGCCCTGCTGATCGGCTTCGTGCTCGACCAGCAGGTGACGGTGCAGAAGGCGTTCGCCGGGCCGCTCGTGCTCCGCGAGCGCGCCGGCACGCTCGACGCCGCCGCGCTCGCGGCGATGGACCTCGAGCCGATCTTTCGCGAGCGCCCCGCCATCCACCGCTTCCCGGGTTCCATGGCCGGCCGCGTGCAGGCGCTGTGCGAGCAGGTCGCGCGCGACTACGAGGGCCACGCCGAGCGCGTGTGGACCGAGGCCGCGTCGGCCGACGACCTCCGCGCCCGCCTCGGCGCGCTGCCCGGCTTCGGCGAGATGAAGGTCAAGGCCGTCGCTTCCGTCCTCTCCAAGCGCTTCGGGGTGCGCACTGCGGACGCGCTCGTGCCCGACATGCCGACGCTCGGCGACGTCGGCTCGACCGCCGCGCTGGCCGACTACCAGGCGGGCAAGCGCGCCCAGAAGGCGGCCAAGCGCGCCGAGCGCGCGGCGGCCAGGGCGGGCTAGCAGACGATCGCCGAAGGCGTGGAGGACGAGGCCACCCTCGCCCTCCTGCGCTCCTACGGCGTCGACTTCGCCCAGGGGTACTTCATCGGGCGACCGCTACCGGCTGATCGCGGCGTCGTCTAGTCGTAGGTCCCGAGCATGTTGTTGGGTCCTGGCGCGGGTGCGAGACGGGCTGGTGAGGGAGGGCCGGCTCGGATCCTGGGCTGCATGGGCGCTCGCCCTTGTTCTCGCGGTGAGCGCAGCGGCTGCCCCCAACAACGTGCTCGGTCTCGACAGCTACCGCGTGCTGATCTTCACGGTGCGCCCGACGTTCGATACGTAGTTGCCGTCGACGATCAGAGCGTAGATGCGGTAGCTGCCGCCGCGGCTGACCTTCACGCTCTTCGCGTAGCGCGACTTGGAGGTCGTGCCGCCCGAGTGGCGCGTGATGGTGCCGGCGACGGTCACCCACTGCTTCTTGGCGTTGAGCTTCTGGATGCCGATCTGCGCGCCGTCACGGGCGGGGTAGATGTGGCCCGAGAAGCGCACCGAGCTGCCCTTGCGCGGGTGCGTCGTCGAGGTGAGCGTGCTCACCTTCACGGCCGCGCCGGCGGTGACGACGGGGCTGGTCACGGTCGGCGCCTTGTCGGTCTGCACGCGGAACTGGGTGTTCTGCGGCACGGCGACGCCGGGGAACGAGAAGCTGCCGTCGGCCCCGGTGACCTGCGGGTTGCCGACCTGCGCGAACGGGCTCGTGTACGGGAACACGCGCTGCTGGAGCACGATCTGGCGGTTGCCGCCGCCGGTGCCGGTCAGCGTGCCCGAGACCGTGGTGGTGCCGCCGAAGGGCACGGGGTTCGGCGTCGCCGCGATCGTGAAGCCGAGCGGCTGCTTGGCCGTCGTGAACGTGCGGTCGCCGCCGAGGCTCGTGCCGCCGGCGTTGCGGGCGACGATCCGGAAGTGGTACTTCGTCGCCGGCGCGAGCGAGTCGACCGGCGTCGTGAAGCGCTTGCCGCTCGTGCCCGAGCCGGCGCTCGCCGCCGGGGTGGACGAGCCGTAGGCGACGGTCGGGCCGTACTGGAAGAAGTACGTCGTGGCGCTGCCGCCTGAGTTGACCGAGCCCGACAGCGTCGCGCTCTGGTCCTTCACGTTGGAGGCGCCGCCGGTGCTGACGGAGGGAGCCGTGGCCGCCTGGGCAGCGGCCGCGGGGACGAGCGCGAGGGCCGCGGTTGC
>JBDTYI010000317.1:0-3481 GCA_040005775.1 Solirubrobacteraceae bacterium | reverse complement strand
GAAGTAGGGCCGACTTCGTCGGCCTTGGGAGTTGACTTCGTCAACGTCCCGGGCTGTGGCGGCCGGGATCGGCAACACTGGAGGCATGGAGGCCTCCGCCGCACAGTCACGCCCGCAGAAGGGCCAGAAGCTCGAGCTGCAGGTGGACGACCTCGCCTTCGGCGGGGCGGGCGTCGCGCGTCACGACGGTTACGTCGTGTTCGTCCGCGACGCCCTCCCCGGCGATCGCGTCCGCGCGGAGATAACCAAGCGCAAGCGCGCGTACGCCGAGGCGCGCACGCTCGAGGTCGTCACCCCCGGTCCCGACCGCATCGCGCCGCTCGCCGACCACCCCGGCGCGCCGTGGCAGGTCCTGCCCTACGAACGCCAGCTGGAGTACAAGCAGCGCCAGGTGCGGGAGGCGCTAAAGCGCCTGGGCAAGCTCGAGGGCTTCGACCTCCACGAGATCGTTCCCGCCGTCGAGCAGTGGCGCTACCGCAACAAGCTCGAGTACTCCTTCGGAACCGGGCCCGACGGCTCTGAGCTCGTGTGCGGCTTCCACCGCCCGGGCTCGTGGGAGTACATCGAGCCGCTCGAGGACTGCCTGCTGGCCTCCGAGCGCGGCAACGCGGCCCGCGTCGCGGCGCTCGACTGGTGCCGCGCGCAGGGCCTGAGCGCCTACGACCGGCGCTCGCAACTTGGCCTGCTGCGCAACCTCGTCGTCCGCGAGGGCCGCCGCACCGGCGAGCTTCAGGTGCGCCTGGTCACCTCCGACGACTCCGAGCTCGACCTCACCGGCTTCGCCGAGGCCGTCAACGCCGACAGCGTGCTCTGGACCCGCGCCGCGGGCGTCGCGGAGAGCACCGTCGGCGGCTTCACGGAGATCGTCGACGGCGCGGGCGCCATCCACGAGGAGCTCGGCGAGCTGCGCTTCCGTCTCAGCCCCGACGCGTTCTTCCAGACGAACACCGAGATGGCCGAGGTGCTCTACGGCATCGCGATCGAGGCCGCCGGCCTCCAGGGCTGGGAGCGGGTCTACGACCTGTTCTGCGGCATCGGCACGATCGGCCTGTCGATGGCCGCGCGCGCCGGCGAGGTGTGGGGCCTGGAGATCGTCGAGTCGGCGATCACCGACGCCATCGCCAACGCCGCCGCGAACGAGGTGGGAAACGCGCGCTTCTTCGCCGGCGACGTGCGCCTCGCGATGCGCGATCTCGGCGAGCAGGCGGGCCGCCCCGACGTCGTCGTGCTCGACCCGCCGCGCGCCGGCCTCTCGGCCAAGATCGTGCGCCGCATCATCGAGTCGGGTCCGAAGCGCATCGTCTACGTCTCGTGCAACCCGACGACGCTCGCGCCGAACGCCGCGCAGCTCGGCGAGGCCGGCTACGCGTTGCGCTCGGTGCGCCCGGTCGACATGTTCCCGCAGACCCCGCACATCGAGTGCGTCGCCCTGCTGGAACGCGTCTAGCGGTCGCTGACCGAGTAGACCTCGAGCTCGCGCGGCACGCCCTTGGCTCGGAAGCGCCGGTGGCGGCGCACGTCGAGGCCGTGGGCGTCGACGGCGGCCAGCACGGCCTCGGACACGAGCACGCCGTCGCCGTCGCCCTCCTGGGCGAGGCGCGCACCGACGTTCACGTCGGCGCCGAGGAAGTCGTCGCCGACCCGGCGCGGGCGCCCCAGGTGAACGCCGACGCGCAGGCGCGGGTGGGTACCGCCGACGTCGAGGCGCCCGCCGCGCGCTGGAGATCGAGTGCGGCGTTCAGCGCACGCGTCGCGTCGGCGAACACGGCCATGTGCCCGTCGCCCAGGTGCTTCACCACGCGCCCGCCGCCATGCTTGACGGCGGGCGCGACGACATCCTCGATCGCCCGCAGGAGCTCGACGCGGAGGTCGTCCCAGCGCTCGAGCACGAACGATGAGAATCCGACGATGTCGGTGAACACGATGGCGACTGTCTGCTCGCCCGCGCCTCGGCCGGTCACGCGCGAGAGCGCCTGCCACACCAGAAGCGTCGTGAGGCCGAGCTCGTGCGCCGCGCTCTCGTCGGGGAGGCCCAGCTCGCGCAGGTGGCGGGCAAGGACCTGGCTGGGGCGCCCCTGCGCGGTGGACAGCTCGTCGCCGAGCTCGGTGTCCCCCGGCAGCGCGCCGCGCGGCCCTTCAGTCGCTCGCGTCGCTCGGCGCCTATGTGCCGGCTAGTCCTCGACGGCGTCGGGCACGTGGTCGTCGGCGCGCTCGAGCACGCCGAGCAGCTCCGTCACGCGACAGACGAGCAGGCGCTCCTCGTCGACCTCGATCCACGCGCCCGCTGCCGCGGGGAACACGACGTGGTCGCCGGGGGTCACCGGCATGCGCACGCCGGCGCTCTCCCACCAGTCCACGCCCTGGCCGACGGCGAGGACGATGCCGTGCTGGGGCGGCGGCTCGTGCGCTCCCGCGGGGACGACGAGGCCCGAGCTGCGCATGCGGTCGGGCTCGAGCTCCTTGATCAAGACGCGGTCGAACAGCGGCCGCAGCTGATGACGGGCCACCGCGTCAGCCCCGGGGCACGAACAGGCTCAGCGTGCCCGTCTTCTCGTGGTCGTTGGCGTTGCCCTCGGCGACGAGGACACGGCCGCCGCCCACGACCGGGCTCTGCCAGTGCGCCGCGCGGGTGGTCAGGTGCGCCACGCGGCGCCCGCTGTCGGGCCGGTAGACGTTGACGCCGCCGCCGAGGTCCTGCACGTACAGCAGGCCGCCGGCGAGCACCGGGCTGGTGCCCGCGACCGCGTTCTTCCAGGCGACGCGCAGGCGCCCACCGCGGACCGCGTAGGCCGCGGTGCCGCCCTGGGTCGTGGCGAACATCGTCGTACGCCCGTCGCGGCGCCAGACCGCCGGGTCGCTGAACATCCCCTGCCCGCCGGGCGCGGGGATCGTCTGCAGCTCGCCGCCGAGCACCGGCCGGGCACCCGCGGCGCGCATCCGGCGCAGGCTGAGCAGGTGGATGTTGGCGTCCTTGCCCGACTGCGCGACGAGGTCGCCGCCGAGCAGTGCCGGGCCGGTGGAGCTGGGGTCGGTGTCGTTGGCCTCAAGCTCGGCCTGGTTGCGCGGGGTCCAGTGGCCGACGAGGCGGCGGGCGTCGGGGGAGAGCAGCAGCACGCTGTCGCCCCAGTTCGTGCGCCCGTTCCACGGCCCGTTGCCCGTCGTCGCCAGCAGCTGTCTGGTCCCGGGTTGCACCACGGCGCCGCGGCGCGCCCAGATGGCGGAGTCGCTGGCCGAGCACGTGCTCGGCTGGATGATCTGGTGGCGGTCGGAGCACAGGGAGTTGAACACGCCCGCGATCGCGCCGGTGGAGCGGCGGATCGTGACGACCTTGCCCTGGTAGGGCGGCGCGTCGCCGATGTAGCCGCCGGTCGTCATGACCACGTAGGGGCCCGAGATGTTCAGCGAAGACGTGAGCTTCTCGTGCGCGGCGTCGCGCGTCAGACGCACCGGCCAGCGCCCGCCCGCCTCCCTGCCGTCGGCC
>JBDTYI010000316.1:0-3824 GCA_040005775.1 Solirubrobacteraceae bacterium | reverse complement strand
CCGCTGCTGTGCGCGGGCATCACGACCTACAACGCGCTGCGCCACTCCGGCGCGCACGCGGGTGACGTCGTCGCGATCCTCGGCGTCGGCGGGCTCGGCCACCTTGGCGTGCAGTTCGCGCGCAACCTCGGCTTCCACACGGTCGCGATCGCACGCGGCACCGACAAGGAGAAGCTCGCCCGCGAGCTCGGCGCCCATGACTACATCGACTCGACCTCGCAGGACGTCGGCGAGGAGCTGCAGAAGCTCGGCGGCGCGCGCGTCGTGCTCGCGACGGTCACGAACGCCGAGGCGATGGGCGCCACGATCGCGGGCCTCGCGCCGCGCGGCGAGCTGGTCATCGTCGGCGCCTCGATGGAGCCGATGCAGGTCCCGCCGGCCGCGCTCATCGGCGGTGGCCTGTCGATCCGCGGCCACGCCTCGGGCACCTCGCGCGATTCCGAGGACACGCTGAACTTCAGCGCCCTCGCGGGCGTGAGGCCGACGATCGAGACCATGCCGCTGGAGAAGGCCGCGGAGGCCTACGAGAAGATGATGAACGGCGACGCGCGCTTCCGGATGGTGCTGACCACCGGGCAGTAGCGGGTCCACTAGCGTTGGCGGCGTGAGCCCGCTCCCGCCCGGCCCGGCCGAGTCGCCCGCGTTGCAGACAGCGCGATGGCTGCTGCGCCCGATCTCGTTCCTGGAGCGGTGCCGGCGGGAGTTCGGTGACACCTTCAGCGTCTCGTTCCTCGGGTTCGCGACGCCGATGGTGATGCTGTCGACCCCGGAGACGATCCGCGCGCTGTACTCCGAGCGCGGCCACGGACTGCCGCCGGGGCGCACCGTGTCGCTGCGGCCGATCATGGGCGCGCGGTCGGTCCTGCTGCTGGAGGGCGCCGAGCACATGGCGCGCCGCCGGGTGATGCTGCCGCCCTTCCACGGCGACCGCATGCGCGCCTACGAGCCGATCGTTCGCGAGACCGCGGCGCGGGAGATCGCGACGTGGCCGCGCGACAGCGCGTTCGCCGTCCACCCGAGCATGCAGGCGATCACGCTCGAGGTGATCCTGCGCGCCGTGTTCGGGGTGGCCGACGAGGCCCGCCGCGCCCGGCTGCGGACCGGCCTCGGGCAGCTGCTGAAGTCCTCGAGCTCGATCGGCCTGCAGTTCTCCGTGCTCGCGTCCCGGCGCCTGGGCGGCCCAGACCCGATGGCCCGGCTGAAGGCGCGCCTGGCCGACGTGGACGCCGTGCTCGCCGACGAGATCGCCGAGCGCCGCGCCGACCTGTCGGCCACCGAGGAGCGCGCGGACATCTGCTCGCTGCTCGTGCGCGCGCGCTTCGACGACGGCAGCGAGATGCCCGACGAGGAGATCCGCGACCAGATGATGACCCTGCTGCTCGCGGGGCACGAGACGACCGCGACCGCGCTGGCCTGGACGCTCGACCTGCTCACGCGCCACCCCGCGGCGCTGGCGCGACTGCAGGCCGAGGTCGACACCGGGCAGGGCGACGCCTACCTGCGCGCCACGACCGCCGAGGCGCTGCGGTTGCGCCCGGTCGTCCCGCTCGCCGGCCGGCGCCTGACCAGCGAGCTGCGCGCCGGCGACCTCGTGCTGCCCGCGGGCACCGACGTCACCCCGGCGATCTGGCTCGCCCACACGCGGCCGGAGGAGTACCCCGAGCCCTACGCGTTCCGCCCGGAGCGCTTCCTCGACAAGGCGCCGTCGACGTACGCGTGGATCCCGTACGGCGGCGGGGTGCGCCGCTGCCTGGGCGCGGCGTTCGCGGAGATGGAGATGCGCGTCGTGCTCACCGAGGTGCTGCGCGCGCGGGCCGTCCGAGCCCGCTCCGCCGGCGTCCGCGCGGAACGCGTGGCCCGGCGCAACGTGACGTTCTCGCCGCGCGGCGGCACCCGCATCCTCGCCGGTGCCCGCTGAGGGTTCGCAGTCAGGCCCGCAGCTGGTTGTCGAAGAAGCGCAGGATGCGCTCCCAGCCGTCCTCGGCGCTGGGGCCGTGGTAGCCGACGCCCGCCACCCGGATGAGCGGGCCGAAGGGGCCGAAGGAATGGCGGCTGAAGAACGAGTGGCCGGCCTCGGGGTACTCCTTGACGTCGTGCACGACGCCGGCGCGGTCCAGGGCCGCCTCGAGTTTCGGCGCGGCGCCGGGCATGCCGCGGTCCTTCCCGCCGTAGCTGGCGACCATCGGGCAGGCGCCCGACAGGACACCGTCGAGGTCCTTGGGCAGCACGCCGTAGTTGGGGGCCGAGGCGTCGAAGCCGCGCGCGGCGGTCAGCAGCGCGAAGCCGCCGCCCAGGCAGAACCCGATCACGCCGACCCTGCCGGTGCAATCCGGGCGCGCCTCGAGCCACGCGCGGGAGGTCTCGATGTCCGCGAACGCCTGCCCTTCGCCGCTCATGAGCGCGCGAAACGTGCCCTGCAGGCAGCGCAGGCGGCCGCCGCGCGTATACAGGTCGGGCGCCAGTGCGAGGTAGCCGGCCGACGCCAGCCGGCCGGCCTGCGAGCGGATGTCGTCGTTGAGCCCGAACAGCTCGTGGAGAACGACCACGCCCGGCCACGGGCCTTCGCCGACCGGCGGCGTCGCGAGGTGGGCGTTGAGACCGTCGGCCGTGATGTCGGGCATGAGCGGCCTCCTACCCGTTCGCGGCGATAGCGTGGCACCGTGATGCTGGAGCGCCTTGCCGTGCCCCTCGTGCAGGCCCCGATGGCCGGCGGCCCCTCCACTCCCCAGCTCACCGCCGCCGTCGCGAACGCCGGCGGCCTGGGGTTCGCCGCCGCGGGTTACAGGACGCCCGAGGCCTTCGCCGCCGACCTCGCCGCGACGCGCGCGCTCACCGACGGCCCGATCGGCGCGAATCTGTTCGCCCCCGCCGGCGCGGCGGCCGACCCTTCGGTGGTGGCCGCCTACGCCGAGCGGCTCGCGCCCGAGGCCGCGCGCGCCGGCGTCGAGCTCGGGACGCCGCGCTTCGACGACGACGCCTTCGACGCGAAGCTCGCCGTTCTGGCGCAGCACCCCGTGCACGTCGTCAGCTTCGCGTTCGCCCTGCCGCCGCCACACGCGGTCGCGGCGGTCCACGCGAGCGGGGCGGAGGTCTGGGTCACGGTGACCCACCCCGGCGAGGCGCGCCTGGCGGTCGCGGCGGGCGCTGACGCGCTCGTGGTCCAGGGCGTCGAGGCGGGCGGGCACCGCGGCTCGTTCGACGACGGCCCCGCCGACATCGCGCTCCTGGCGCTGCTGCAGCTCGTCCGCGCGGCGGTCGACGTGCCGCTGGTCGCCACCGGCGGCCTCGCCACCGCCGCCGCCGTCGCGGCCGTGCTCGCCGCCGGCGCCGCCGCGGCGCAGGCCGGGACCGCGTTCCTGCTCTGCCCCGAAGCCGGCACGGCGCGAGCCCTACGAGACGCCGTGGCTGCGCCCGGTCGCACCGCGCTGACCCGCGCGTTCACCGGCCGCCTCGCGCGCGGCATCGAGAACCGCCTGCTGCGCGAGCACTCCGCCGCGGCGCCGAGCGCCTACCCCGAGCTCCACCACCTCACGGCCCCGCTGCGCGCCCATGGCCGCGCGGCGGGCGACGCGGACCTGATCAACCTCTGGGCGGGACAGGCCCACGAGCTCGCCCGACCGGTGCCGGCGGCCGAGGTCGTCCGCGCGCTCGCGCCCTAGCCGCGCCGGTGCCAAGCGCTGATGAGCAGCGCCGTGCCCCCGATCACCGACGCGAACACGGCGACGGCGTCGGACAGCGGCAGCGCCAGCAGCCCGAGCCCGATGATCGACACCGCGACGCCGCCGTAGATGCAGGTGTAGAACGCCGACGTGACCTCGCCGCGG
>JBDTYI010000315.1:0-5509 GCA_040005775.1 Solirubrobacteraceae bacterium | reverse complement strand
CGGCGGCGACCCCGCCCAGGCGCGCGTCTTCGAGGCGCTGCTGACGCTGCTCGACTGCCTCGGCCGCGACGGGGCGCTGCTGCTCGTCATCGAGGACCTCCACTGGGCTGACGCGTCGACGCGCGCCTTCCTGACCTTCCTGGCCCGCAGCCTGCGCAGCGAGCGGGTCCTCGTCGTCGCGACCTACCGCTCCGACGAGCTGCACCGGCGCCACCCGCTGCGCCCGCTGCTGGCCGAGCTGGAACGCGGCTCCCGCGCCCGCCGCGTCGACCTCAGCCCACTCTCGCGCGAGGAGCTCGCCGACCAGCTCGCCGACATCCTCGGCGCCCCGCCGGAGGCCGCGCTGGCCCAGCGTCTGCACGCCCGCAGCGAGGGGAACCCGCTGTTCACCGAGGAGCTGCTGGCCGCCGGGCTCGACGGCCGCGGCGAGCTGCCCCCAACGCTGCGCGACGCGCTGATGGTCCGCGTCGAGGCGCTCCGCGAGCCCGCCCAGGAGCTTCTTCGCGTCCTCGCCGTCGGCGGGCGCATGGACCACACGCTGCTGGCGGCGGCGTCCGGGCTCGATCCCGCCGCGCTGCGCGATGCGCTGCGCGACGCGGTGGCCGGACACATCGTCGTGGCCGAGCCCGACGGCCGCTACCGCTTCCGCCACGCCCTCCTGCGCGAGGTGGTCGCCGACGACCTGTTGCCCGGCGAGGACGCCGAGCTGAACCTCGCGCTCGCCCGCGCCCTGGACACGCGCGCCGCCGAGCAGGGCCTCGGCGCCCACCTTGCCGCCGCCGTCGCCCACCACTACCTCGCCGCGGGCGACCGGCCCGCGGCGCTGCGCGCGTCGGTCGCCGCCGCCCGATCGGCCGAGCGGGTGCAGGCCCACCAGGAGGCCGCCGGGCTCTACGAGCGCGCGCTCGAGCTGTGGGGCCGGGTCGACGGCGCCGCCGAGATCGCCGGCGCCGACCGCGTCACGCTGCTGGAGGCCGCCGCCACGGCGCACACGATCGACGGCGACGCCGCGCGCGCCGAGGCGCTCTTCGCGGCCGCGGTCGAGGGCGTCGACGCGCGCGCCGACCCGCATCGCGCCGCAGGCCTGCTCGAGCGCCTGGCGTCGTCGCGCTGGCGCCTAACCGAGGCCGAGAACGGGCTGAGCACGCTGGAGCGCGGGCTCGCGCTGCTGCCCCACGACGACGCGAGCGTCGAGCGCGCCCGCCTGCTCGCGCTGCGGGCACGCTTCGACAACCTGCGCGGCAAGTGGTCGGCGGGCGCGGTGGTCGCCGAGTCCGCGCTCCGGGCCGCCGAGGCCACCGGCGACCCCGAGGCCTGCGCGCGGGCGCTGAACGCGCTCGGCACCGCGCTGATGGCGACCGGCCGCGTTGACGAGGGCGTGGCGAAGCTGCAGTCCGCGATGGACGTCGCCAAGCGCGCCCACCTCGACGGCGACGTGCTGGGCGCCTACGTCAACCTCGCCGACTCGCTGCACCTCGCCGGCCGCTCGCGCGAGGCCCAGGCGCTCGCGGCCGAGGGTGAGGCCTGGGCCGAGGAGCATCGCCGTCCGAAGCCCTGGATCTCGCTCATGCGCGCCGAGATCGCCTTCGACCTCGGCGACTGGGACGCGGCCGACACGTACATGCCTGCCACGCCGCCGATGCGCGGCGTCGGGCTGCTCAACTGGCTGCTGCGCAGCGTCGAGCTGAGCCTCGGTCGCGGCGATCACGACAGCGCCCGCGCGTGCCTGGACCGGGCCGACGAGGAGATCTGCGACCTCGACGAAACCCAGTTCATCGGCGTGATCGGAGCGCTGCGGGCCGAGCTCGAGCGCCGCGCGGGCGACCTCGATGCCGCCCGCCGGGCCGTCACCCATGCGCTCGACCGCATCGAGACGTGCACCGACGACGTCGCCCGGCTGGCCCGGGTGAGCGCCGCGGGCGCCACGGTCGCGGCCGACGCGGCGCAGCGGGCGCGCGACCTCGGCGACCCCGACGGCGAGACGCTCGCACTGGCCGAGCTCACCCTCCACGTGAGCCGGACGGAGGCCGCCGCGAGCGTGGCGGGACCCGTCGAGGCCGGCTGGGCCGCCACCGTCGGCGCGGAGCGGTCGCGCGCCGCGGGCACGAGCGACCCCGCGGCGTGGCGGGCGGCTGCCGCCGCCTGGGCCGCCGCCGGGCGCCCCCACCTCGAGGCGCTGATGCGCTGGCGCGAGGCCGAGACGCTGGCCGGGACCGACCGCGACGCCGCCGGGGCCGTTGCGGCGACCGCCCTCGTCTCGGCGCGCCGCATGGGCGCGCGCTGGCTTCAGGGCGAGCTCGAAGGCCTCGCCGCCCGCGCCCGCCTGCCCGTCCTCGGTGCGGGCACGGACGACCCATCGGTCGCGGCCCCGGTCGCCGACGACCCGTTCGGCCTGACCCCACGCGAGCGCCAGGTCCTCGCGCTCGTCGCCGACGGCCGCACGAACCGCGAGATCGGCGAGGTCCTCTTCATGGCCGAGAAGACCGCCTCGGTCCACGTCTCGCGCATCCTGGGCAAGCTCGACGTCCGTACCCGGACGGAGGCCGCGGCGGTCGCGCACCGCCAGGGGCTCGACGTGACGCCGACCGGCTAGCCTGCGCCCGCATGGAGCGCATCGGGTTCGTCGGGCTGGGGATCATGGGGTCGCGTATGGCGGCCAACCTGCGCCGGGCCGGTCACGAGCTCACCGTCTACAACCGGACCCGGGAGCGCGCTGAGGCCTTTGCCCAGGAGCACGGCGCAACGGTCGCCGACACGCCCGCGCACGTCGGTGGGGCAAGCGATGTCGTGATCACGATGGTGGTCGACGGCGACCAAGTGCGCGAGCTGCTGCTCGGCGAGCACGGCGTTGCGACGAGCGCCGCCGACGGCGTGCTGTGCGTCGACATGTCGACGATCGCGCCCGGCCAGGCCCGGGCGATGGCCGCCGAGCTGGGCGCGCGCGGCATCAGGTTCGTCGACGCGCCCGTCACCGGCTCGAGCCCCAAGGCCGAGGATGGGACGCTGACGATCATGGCCGGCGGCGACGCCTCGGACTACGAGCGCGCCAAGCCGCTGTTCGAGGCGATGGGCGAGCTGGTCCTGCACGTCGGCGAGACCGGCCAGGGACAGACGGTCAAGCTCATCAACAACGCCGTCGCCGCCGCGAACGCCAGCACCCTGGCCCAGGCGCTCGTCGTCGGGCGCGGGCTCGGCGCCGACCTCGACGCCCTCGTGCAGGTCATGGGCGCCGGCAGCGGCAACTCCGCGATGCTCGGCCTCAAGGCGAAGCCGATGATCGAGCACGACTACGCCACGCTGTTCAAGCTCGAGCATATGCTCAAGGACGTGCGCCTGTGCATCGAGGAGGGGCAGGCCGCCGGCGTCCCGTTCCCCGCCGCCGCGGCCGTCCGCGAGCAGCTCACGGCGGGCATGGGACGGGGTCTCGGGGACGCCGATTTCGCGGCGGTGGTGGAGGTTGTCGAGGGCATGGCCGGAATCCGCCTCTAGCTGGGGTTTTCATCCGAATGTCCAGGCAAGCCTGCGCCGGCACGGGAGGTTCCTGCGGAAAAGGTGCGCAATTGCGCGTCTCGACTTCACTCTCGCGCTGAGCGTCCGTATCAAGCCTCATCTCTGATGGCTTGGCCTGACGACAGCACCCGACGCGCCTCCCACCTCTCGGTGGTGGGCGGTGCCTCGCGGTTCGACCGCAGCGCGAACGCGCAGCGGGCCCACGCCCACGCCGAGGCCAGCGCGTCGGGCGGAACCGCTCGCGCACGCGTCGCGGCCGTCACCGATCGCTGCTGGCAGTGCCGGACGAAGGTGCGCGGCATCGTCGGCGCCCTGGTCGACCCCACCCACACCGCGAACGGCAGCGGCTTCCTCCCCTTCGAGGAGGTCTCCGAGGAGCTCCTGCTCGCGATCGACCCCCGCGCGCTGACCGCCCGCCGCATCGGCGAGCTGCGCCACCGCGACAGCCCCGGCGTCGTCGGCGGCTACGTCGCCAACGGCTGCATCGAGTGCGACGCGCTCATCGGGCGCTTCCAGCTCGAGGACCTGCTCAACGAGCACCTGCAGAACGGCGGCACGTACGCCCAGCTCGACATCGGCGTGCCGATCGAGCTCCCGCTGGTCGTCGCGGCCGCCAGCCGCCGCCGCGCCTTCAGCTAGCAGATCCCGCTGCGCCGCTGCGCGGAGATTCCGGTCCGGCTTCCGGGACATCGAGCCCTGCGCTCACCAGAACGTGGCGATTAGCAGGGACATTTGAGTTTTGGGCTGCGTTTTGCGAGGATGTTGCAGACCCGAGGCCTTGGAGGGAGCCGTCTCGCCCCTCTTGACGCTCGGGTGTTTTTCGTTCCTGTCGTCCCCCCCGTCTCGGAATTTCCCTTATGCCAATTGCTTTCAAGGAATGGGCGGTCACCGTCCGCGCTCTCGCCGAGGGCGAGCAGCTCATCACCCTCCGCAAGGGAGGAATTCGCGAAGAGCGCAAGCACTTCGAGCTCGATCACGAGCGGTTCTTCCTCTACCCGACCTTCGAGCACCAGCGCAACGACGTCGTGCGTGCTTCGCACCAGCCTGAGCTGCGCCGTGCGCTCGAGGAGGGTGTCTGGCCCGACGCCGAGCCGCCTGCTCATGCCCTGACGCGCGACGGCGGCATCCCGCAGCCCGACCGCGTGCGCATCCGCGCCTGGGCCGAGGTCGCCGCGCACTGGACGATCACCGATCCCCGCACCGTGGACGGCCTGTCGCCGTTCTACGTGTGGACCAGCGATTACGCCGAGAAGCGCCTCCAGTGGAAGCGCCGGCACCCGCTGCACGTCCTCCTGCTCCGCACCTATCGCATCCCGCGCCCCGTCACGGTGCGCGTCCGCGACGACTTCGGCGGATGCCGGTCGTGGCTGGAGATCGCTCGCGAGCTGCCCTTCGAGGGCACTCCCGTGTTGTCGGACAGCGAATTCGGGCGGGCGCGCGAGGAGATCGAGCGCATCGTCGACGGCGCCGGCGTTCCCGCCGAGCCCGTTCCCGCGCTGGCGTAGCGGCTCGCGCGAGCCGCCAGCGCACCAGGACGCCTGCCGCACTAGATTCCCGTCCCGGGTCCAGCCGGGAGGGAATCATGCGGGGTCGTCCCATCGTTGGAGCAGTGGCGCTCGCGCTGCTGTCGATCGTCGCGCCCGCGGGCGCGCAGGTGCCCGGCCTCCCGATCGGCGGCGGGCAGAACCCGCCGGTCCCGGTCCCCATCCCCGTTCCTGCCGGGGCGCCGGCGGCCGACCCCTACGGCACGAACGACTACGGCGGCTTCCGCGACATCCTGCCTCCGGGCACCAATGGCCTGGACAACGGCGCGCAGCTCGCGGCCTTCCTGGCCACCAAGCAACGCCCGCCCCACAACAACGACCAGCTGTCGATGTACGGCGACCTCGTCTACGCCGCCCCCGGGCTGAAGGCCGAGGACGTCGGCAAGTACTTCAAGGACTTCACGTCGGCGTGAAACCCGACGACGTCGAGTCGACCATCTCGCCGCGCGGCGACG
>JBDTYI010000314.1:0-3447 GCA_040005775.1 Solirubrobacteraceae bacterium | reverse complement strand
CGGGCAGCAGGCGCCCCGCCACCGTCGAGTTCAGGTAG
Source organism: Solirubrobacteraceae bacterium (assembly GCA_040005775.1). Lineage (GTDB taxonomy): Bacteria > Actinomycetota > Thermoleophilia > Solirubrobacterales > Solirubrobacteraceae > JAOPZW01. The sequence continues at coordinate 3,409 of JBDTYI010000314.1, read as the reverse complement.
ACGACGTCGAAGCGCTGGGAGAGGCGCAGCGCGCGCGGCCAGGAGCCCACGGCGCGAGCGCCCTCGCCCTGGCCGACGCCGCCGACGTCCAGCCGCAGCCACGGGAACCCGGTGTCGCCGATCGGTCCCTCGTGGGGGCTGGTCATCGTCACGTCCCAGCCCCGCGCGGACAGCCTCCCCGCGAGGCGCAGGAGCCCGATCTCGGCGCCGCCGATGTGATCGACGGCGTTGACCGCCAGGAGCCTCACCGCCCTTCAGGCTACTTGGCCCATCGCGTCCACTACGGTCCCGCCGGATGGACAACTGGCGCGAGGACGTGTGGCGCTCGGTGCCCGAGGGCGCTGCACCGGAGCGCTTCGCCGCGCGACGCGCGTTCCTGCTGGGGCAGGTGGCGCCGGGCGACCGGGTGCTCGACCTCGGCTGCGGCGACGGCGCGTTCGCGGCGGTGACCGCCGGGGCGGGAGCAATCGTCACGATGGCCGACGTCGCGCGCGAGGCGCTGCGGCGGGCTCGCGAGCGCGTGCCGGGCGCGGAGGCCGTGGCGCTCGACGAGGGCGCCGGCCTGCCCTTCGCCGAGGACGCCTTCGACCTCGTGTGGGCGGGGGAGGTGCTCGAGCACGTCGCCGACGTCGTCGGCCTGCTCGCCGACGTGCGCCGTGTGCTGCGCTGGGGCGGGACGCTCGTGGCGACGACGCCGTGGCACCCGCGCGTGATCGCCGGGACCGACCGGCACTTCGACCCGCGCGCCGACCACCTGCGCTTCTTCAGCGCGCGGACGCTGCGCGGGATCGTCGCCGACGCTGGCTTCGCCGAGGTCGACGTGCGGGCGACGGGGGTCCGCCCGCGGGCGCTGCACGTGCTCGCGCGCTGACGGGTGGACCCGTCGCGGGTCCTACTTGGTGCGGCTCGCCTCGAGGTAGGTGGTGATGGCGACGGGTGAGCGCGGGTCGAGGTAGAGCGCCGACCCCACGGCGGTCACGGCCTGGGGCTTGCGGTCCTGGGCCAGCTCGAACTGCGCCAGGCGCAGCCACGGCTCCGGATTGGCCGGCTCGCGGCGCACCGCGCGCTGCAGCGTCGCCCGCGCCTCGTCCTTGCGCCCGGCGGCCAGCTGGATCGCGGCGGTGTCGAACAGCGTGTCGATCGTCAGCGGGTTGATGTCCTGTGCGCCCTGGGCCTGGCGCAGCGCGCGCGGGTAGTTGCGCGCCTCGGCGCTGGTCAGCGCGTCGTAGCCGGCGCCGACGGCGCGCTGGGGCTGCCATGCCGTCCACGCCGCGAGCGCGCCGATCAGGACCGCGGCCACGGCGAGGCCCGCGCGCCAGGGCACTGCGATCGCGCTGCGGAAGGGCTCGCGGGCACGGATGGGCTCGTCGACCGGGCCACGACCGACCAGCCAGCCGGCGCACAGCATGGCCGGGATCGCGTTGCCGGGGACGAACCACGTCCAGTCGACGAACGAATGCACGCCGAAGACCACGCAGATCGCCAGCAGGGTCGCCATCCCGACGCGCTCGGGGCCCCAGGGCGCGTGGCGGGCCGCGCCGCGGAGCCCGATGGTGCGCCCGGCGGCCGCCAGCCACGCCGCGAGCAGCGCCAGCGAGGCGAGCAGACCGATCAGGCCGAGGTCGGCGAGCGTCTGGACGACGTACCCGTGCGCGTGGCGCACGTCGAGCTGGTCGTTGCGGTAGCGCAGACGGACGGTCGCGTAGCCGCCGGCGCCCGCGCCGAGCAGCTTGTTGGCCTTGAAGATCTTCAGCGCCTCGTTCCAGTACCGGGCGCGGACGCTGCCGACCGCGGTGAGGCGGTTCGGCGCGTTCGTCGGGGTGCTCGCGTTGGCGTTCGTGAGGTCGTTGAAGCCCTTGGAGACGCTGCCGGCCAAACCGCGTTCGCTGAGGGCCAGCGCGCCGGCGAGGGCGACCGGGACGATCGCGAGCGCCGCGAGGACGGCGATGCCCGCCTGGCGGCGGGTCGCCGGGGCCGGGGCGCGGCCGGCCCGCGCGAAGCCGATGGCCAGACCGGCGGCCAGCAGCGCGAGGACCATGGCGATGAGCAGGATGCCGAGCTGGTGCCCGCCCGTGGCCCGCTCGGTGAGCGCGACATTGTCCTTGCTCAGTGAGTTCTGGCCGAAGGCCCACAGCGCGACGAGGCCCCCGCCGAGGCCCGACACGGCCAGCACGGCGAAGCCGCGCAGGCGCAGCGGCACGAGCACGAACCAGACCACGCAGCCGATGCCGAGCGCGAGCAGCGATCCGCGTGAGTAGGCGAGCAGCAGGGTCACGACGAGCAGGCCGAGGACGGGGTAGGCGAGCGCGTTGACCGCGGCGTGGCCGTCGCGCCGGGCGCCGAGCCACAGGCACGCCGGGCCGCCCATCGCCGCGACGAGGCCGACGGAGTTCCAGTAGCCGAAGGGCTCGCGCAGGCGGGCGTAGATCTCGTCGGGGTTCAGCGCGCCGGGAAAGACCTTGGTCAGCACCGCGTAGGTGCAGACGATCGCCGCCGACAGGACCACGGCGCCGAGCAGGCCGGGCCAGCGGTCGGGCATGAGGCGCACGAGTGCGACGCCGGTGGCGGCGGCGGCCAGGAAGCTCGCCGTGCGGTTCGCCTCGATCCAGGCCGCCGACGGCTCGACGGCCCAGACGATGGACAGCGCCGTCACGAGCAGCAGCAGGCCGAACGCCGCGAGCGTCAGCCCGCCCCAGAAGCGCCGGGTGTGGCCGCCCGCGACGACCGCCGCGGCGGCGAGCAGGCCGGCCAGCACGTCGACGACCATCTCGGCCTCGGTGAGGGGCTTGAGCTGGAGCCCGCCCCCGCCCTTGAGGGCGATCGCGGCCAGGACGAAGCCGAGGGCGATGGTGACCGGGGCGTCGCCGGCCAGGCGCGGGACCGTCAGCCGGCGCGTCAGCGCCCGCGGCTCAGCCGAAGCGGCCGGAGAGGACACGGCTCCAAAGGGCCCGGCCGCCGCCGCCGAGCGCGGTGAGGGCCAGCACGGCCAGCAGCGCGATGAGCGGCACGGGTACGTTGTGACCGGAGCCGGCGAGGTGCCCCACGCCGAGCGCGCCGGGGGTGACCAGCTGGCCGCCGAGCTCGACGGGCTTGCCGCCCGCCTGGCCGGCCGCCGTCAGCGCCTTGCGCTGCGCGGGCGTCGCCGTCGCGAGCGGGTCGCGGCTGGCGCCGACGGCGGTGCCGGTGTCGCCGCTGGCGCCGGTCGCACCGGCGCCCGCGATGGCGCCGCCACCCGTTCCGCCCGAGCCGCCCTTGCCGCCGCCGAGGGCGGCGAGGCGGGCGCGCTCGATGACCGAGCGGCAGGCCGAGTACTGGTCGGCGTCGGTGGACAGCTCGCTGAGCGCCTTGGCGTAATCCTTCTGGGAGTACTTGCCGTCGACCTTCTCGTCGCGGCAGGCGTCGATCAGCA
>JBDTYI010000313.1:0-2561 GCA_040005775.1 Solirubrobacteraceae bacterium | reverse complement strand
GCGAGCGCCTGGAGGCCGTCGAGCAGGTCCACGAGCCGCCGCTGCTCGGCGAGCGCGTCGGCGATCATCTCCGAGCGCCGGGCGGCGTCGAGGTCGGGGTGGCGCCCGAGCGCGGACAGCGTCGCCTGCACGCTGGTCAGCGGCGTGCGCAGCTCGTGGCCGGCATCCGCAGCGAAGCGGCGCGTCGCCTCCAGCGCCCGCTCGCGGTCCTCGGCCGAACGCCCGAGCCGCGCGAGCATCCGGTTGAAGCTGTCGGCCAGCGAACGCAGCTCCGCCGGGCCGCCGGCGGGAACGCGCCGCGTGAGGTCCTGGTCCTCGGCGACGTCGGACGTGATCGCACGCAGCCGGATCAACGGCCGCAGTGCGAGCGAGGTGACGAGCCACACGAGCACCGACGTCGCGGCGAGCGCGAGCAGGGCGAGCAGCGCCAGGCGGCGGCGCAGGGCTGCCTCGCGCGCCTCCAGCGACGTGAGGCCGGAAACGACCTCCAGGCGCGCGAGGCCTCCCAGGTCGGGGTCGTTCAGCGTCGTCACGTAGGCCCGGTAGCGCGTGCCGCCGCTGCGGAACGTGTGCAGGCCCTGGGCCAGCAGCGGCCGGCGGGGCGGCGGCGCCCCGGTGTCGAGCAGGATCGTCGACCCCACCGTCAGGCGTAGCGAGCTGGCGGTGGCGGTCAGCACGGCGTCGAGGCGCTTGTCGTCGGCGGGAACCTGGTCGTTGACGGCGGCCGCGGCCGTCGCGCGCGAGAGCTCCGCGGTGCGCCGGAGGCGGTCGTCGAAGGCCGAGCGTTGCGAGCGGTCGACCTCGCGGGCGGCGATGATGCCGGCGATCAGCAGCAGGGCGCCCACCACGAGCAGGACCCCGGCCGTCAGGCGTCCACGGAGGCTGCGCACTCCAAGAGCCTACGCGCGCAGGACGAAGCCGACGCCGCGCACCGTGTGCAGCACGCGCGGGTTGCCGCCCGCCTCGAGCTTGCGCCGCACATAGCCCACGAACACGTCGGCCACGTTCGTGCCCGGATCGAAGTCGTATCCCCAGACGTCGGCGTGCAGGCGCTGGCGATCCAGGACCTCGCCCGGATGGCGCAGGAACAGGTGCAGCAGCTCGAACTCGCGCTGGGTCAGCCCGAGGTCGCGGCCGCCGCGCACGGCGGTGCGTGCGCGCGGATCGAGGCGTACGTCGGCGACCTCGACGACCTGCTGATCGCCTGTGGGGCGGCGGCGCAGCAGCGCCTGCAGGCGCGCAGCGACCTCCTCCATCGCGAACGGCTTGACGATGTAGTCGTCGGCGCCGGCCTGGAGGCCGCGCACGCGGTCGTCGACCTCGTCGCGCGCCGAGAGGATGCAGACCGGCACGTGCTCGCCGCCGTCGCGCAGCCGGGCCAGCACCTCGAGGCCGTCGAGGTCGGGCATGTTCAGGTCGAGCAGGACGACGGCCGGGTGGATGCGCCCGATCGCCTCGAGCGCGGCGCGGCCGCCGGACGCGGCGACGACGGCGAAGCCCTCCAGCTCGAGTCCGGAGGCGACGGTGCGGCGGATGCCCGGGTCGTCGTCCACGAGCAGGACCACGGCCCCGCCCACGCCGGCGGGCGCCGGCTCACCCACGCCGGACGATCTCGCAGTCGCCGGCGACCGAGTCGCCGCCGTCGGCCGCGACGACGTCGCGGCCGGCGCCGCAGGTGATGCGGTCGCGCGCTCCGTCGCGGGCGAGGATCCGGTCGTTGCCGTTTCCACCGATGATCGTGTCGCCGCCACGGCCGCCCGTGATCCGGTCCGGTCCGCTGCCGCCCAGCAGCGTGTCGTCGCCCGCGCCGCCGTTGAGAATGTCGTGGCCGGCGTCGCCGAAGATCGAGTCGTTGCCGCCGCGGCCGGAGATGTGGTCGTCACCGGCGCGGCCGGCGATGCGGTCGGCCCTACTCGTGCCGGTCAGCGTGTCCGCGCCGCCGGTCCCGTTGATGGTGCGCGCGTACGCCGGGACGGCGAGCACGAGGGCGACGATGAGCAGGAGCGAGACGAGGAAGGGGACACGGCGGCGCATCCGATGCAGGATGACGCACTTGCGCGAGCGTGCGAGCCGCGCGGGCGCGCTCTCATGGACTTCTCATGGACTGTGAGGAGTCTCTGAGAGACGGATGCGATGCGCGGCGCCAGGGGCCAACCTGCACTGCGGCAGGGAAAACTCGCAAGGAGGACACGCACATGCACTTCCGCAAGACAACCATCGGCGCCGTCGCGGCGCTCGCGCTCATCCCGGGCACGGCGCTCGCCGCCACCATCGACGGCGGCCCCCAGGGCGAGCATCTTCGAGGCACCAACAACGCCGACACGATCAATGGCAACGGCGGCAACGACCGCATCTTCGGCCGCAAGGGCGACGACAAGCTCGACGGCGGCCAGGGCAACGACCGCATCTTCGGCGCTTCTGGCAACGACACGATCTCCGGCGTCCAGGGCAACGACTGGCTCAACGGCGGCGCCGGCGACGACGTGATCAGCGGCGACGCCAACGGCACCGGCGACCTGACCTCCTTCGACCGCATCTTCGGCGGCTCGGGCAACGACACG
>JBDTYI010000312.1:0-12420 GCA_040005775.1 Solirubrobacteraceae bacterium | reverse complement strand
TGACCTTGCCGACGAGGTCCTCGATGTCGACGCCGCGGTAGCGCAGCGCGCCGCCATCCTTGTCGGGCTCGGCGATCTCGGTGGCGAAGGCGACGACGCCCTCGAGGCCGGACTTGACCTCGGGCTCGGTGTCAGTGCTCATGTGCTCTCCTGCTCGGGTTGGTGGCGGGCACGGTATCGCCGCGCCTTCGCCTGGTTGCCGCACCCCTGCATCGAGCACCAGCGGCGCCGGCCGGCAGGGGATCGATCGTAGAAGCGCGCCGAGCACGCATCCGACGCGCAGACTCGCATGCGTGCAGCCTCGGCGGCGGTGCCGAGCATGTGCGCGGCGTCCAGGGCCACCGCCGCCACGGCGGCGTGCGGGTCCTCGCGAGGCGGGGCCTCGACCAGCGTTGGGAGGCCCGCGACGAGCTGCAGGCGGGGGACCGGGAGGGCGTCCGGGAGCCAGGCGTCGATGCCGACCACAGCGGCGGGGTCGGCCGCGCCGCCCGCGACCGCGGCGGCGAGGCAGGCGTCGATCGCCTCGCGCAGGGCCCGCGCCTCGCCGAGGAGGCGGTCGGGCACGCCGGCGTGCTCGGCGTCCAGGAGGCCGGCCCGGTGCAGCCACAGGCAGAGGTCGTCAGCGGTGGCAAGGGTCTCGACCCGGCGGCGCCAGCGCTCGCGCAGGGTGTTGACGAAGTCGGTCGCGGGCCGGCCGCCGAGCCAGTACCAGTAGCTCGCACCGCTGGCCAACGGCAGGTCGAGTACCTCGGGCAGATCGGCCATAACCGCAAGTTAGCCGGTCAACCGGTTACGGCGCAACCGCCAATAGATTCCGCGCATGGCCGATCTCATGGACCGCTCCGCCCTCGACCTCGCCGCCGGCGTGAAGGACGGCAGCCACTCCGCACGCGAGCTCGTCGACGCGTCACTGGAGCGGATCGAGGCGCGCAACGGCGACCTGAACGCCTTCGTCGACGTCTTCGCCGACGAGGCCCGGGCCGCCGCCGACGCGATCGAGCCCGGCGACGGGCGCCCGTTCGCGGGCGTGCCGATCGCGATCAAGAACAACCGCCCGGTCGCCGGCCACCGGCTCACCTACGGCGCGGACTTCCTCGGCGACTACACGCCCGACTACGACCACAACGTCGTCGCTCGGCTGCGCGGCGCCGGCTTCGTGATCGTCGGCACGACGACGCTGCCCGAGTGGGGGATCCTGCCCTGGACGAACACGAAGCGCTTCGGGGCCACGCGCAATCCCTGGGATCGCAACCGCGTCAGCGGCGGCTCCTCGGGCGGCTCGGCGACGGCGGTGGCCGCCGGTATGGTCCCGATCGCCCACGCCAACGACGGCGGCGGCTCCACGCGCATCCCCGCCGCCTGCTGCGGCTTGGTCGGTCTCAAGCCCGCCCGCGGGCGCGTCTCGGTCGCCCCCGAAGCCGGCGAGAGCTTCCTGGTCGCCGACGGCGTCCTCACCCACAACGTCGCCGACACCGCCGCCGTGCTCGACCTGCTCGCGGGGCATGTGCCCGGCGACGCATCATGGGCGCCGCCACCGCCGGAGGCGTTTGCCGTCGCGGCAGGGCGCGAGCCGTCGGGGCTGAGGATCGCCGTGGCGACGCTCGCGCCGCTCGACGTCGAGCTCGACCCGGTCCGCAAGCAGGCCGCTCGCGACGCGGGCGCGCTGCTCGAGTCCCTCGGTCACCACGTCGAGGAGGTCACGCCGCCGTGGCAGCAGCCCGAGCTGCTGCGGGCGTTCACCGCGCTCTTCGGCCCAGCCGTGACGCTGCAGATCGCCCACGGGCGGCTGATCGGAGGCCGCGAGCCCGAGGAGAGCGAGATGGAGCCGGTGAGCTGGGCGCTTTGGAAGCTGGTCAGCGAGGGGCTCTCCGCGCTGGACACCGCAATGGCCTCCGCGCAGCTGCAGATCGTCGCGCGCGGCCTGGTCGGCTGGATGGACTCCTACGACGCCGTCGTCACGCCCGCCCTGGCCGAGGCCCCGCTCACCTTCGACGAGGTCGACTGGCGGACGGACGACCCGATGGGCCTGTTCGCCCGCTCCGGCGCGTTCACACCGTTCACCGCGCTGGCCAACATCACCGGCCAGCCCGCGATCTCGCTGCCGCTCTACGAGCACGAGGGCCTGCCGGTCGGCGTGCACCTGATCGGCCGCCCGGCGGAAGAGGGCCCGCTGCTCGCGCTCGCCGCACAGCTCGAGCGCGCGCTGCCGTGGGCGGACCGCCGCCCCGCGCTCGCCTAACCGGTGAACGAGGGCGTAACGGCGCCCGCGCGGCAGCGCACGAAGCTCAGGCGCAGGGTCTGGGTGCGCGTGTTGCTGTCGCCGGCGAACTGGATCCGCGCCGACAGGCGATGCGGCCCGGTGCCCAGCCCACGCAGCTTCAGGCGCAGCGTGAAGTGGCCGGCCCGGTTTGGATGGGTCAGCGTGCGCACGCGGCGCCCGTCGACGTAGTAGATCACCCGCAGGATCCGCCGGCCCTTGACGAACGCCGTGGTCGCGGTGACGGGGCAGCCGCGCGGTCCGTACAGGGTCGCGCGCCCGCTCCGCAGCGCCACCGGCGCCACCTGCTGGACGACGCTCGCCGGCTGCTCGTCGGCCGCGGGCGTGAGGGCCGTCGAGAGCTGCGCGGTCGCGCTGGCGGTGCGCCCGGCGAGATCGGTCGCCGTGACGCCGGCGACGTTGTCCACGCGGGTCTGGCTCGTGGTGGTCGAGACCTGGCAGCCGTAGGTCCAGCGGTCCCCGGGGTCGAGCGTCGCCGGGGTGGCGTCTCCGTTGACCGAGCGCAGGACGGGGCCGGGCGCGACGCACTGCGGGTCGGAGACCGACACGCGGCCCAGCGGGAAGGACACGGTGCCGATGTTGGCGGCGGTCAGCACGTAGGGCACCGCGGTGCCCGCCATCGCGGTCGCCGGACCGGTCTTTGCCAGGGCGAGCGCGGCGTAGCGGCGGGTGTTGGTGATCGTGCAGTCCCACGCGTCCCCGGCGCTCACCATGATCGCGAGCACGCCGGCCGACGCGGACGCGGTCGCCGTGTGGCCGGAGGCGGTGTCGCGGCACGAGACGGCCGCGCTGTAGTCCGCCAGGCTGGTGCCCGGCCGGGCCGACTCGCTGATCACATAGGGGCCGGCGGGGACGACGACCGTGCCGGTCGTCCCGCCGTCGCCGACGTTGCTCGCGGTCGTGGCCGCCCGCCCGTTGGCGCGGATGTCGAAGCGGCCCGGGTCGGTGACACCGGGCTGCGCGACGACGCGCTTGGTCACGCGCAGCGTCGCCGGCGGCCGCCGCTGCGCCGGTGAGGCCTGCGCGGCGAACCCGAGGCCGATGGCGGCCAACAGCACTGCGGAACCCCACCGTGTGCTCCCCAGCACCCGACTGATCTTCAAGACTCTGTTCTCCCTTCGACCCGCGTCCCCGCCGGCCGATCGATTCCGTTCGTTCCCCGGGCCGGATATCGCTGCCGACGGATGTTCGATGCTGACAGGGCAGAGGCCGGTCGGCAAGACGAACGGCATCGATCATTCGTCCACCGGTTGGGAAAACGGCTCAAGCGGTCGGGGCAACCGCTCTGCGTGTCGCGCCGGAGAGCTGGTCGTGTCCGGGGGAGCGGTTTCCGGGGGAGCGGTTTCCCAGCGAGAACGGCGACCCTCGCAGAGGAAGCACCTCCGCCCGCGAGCCGTTCTCGGGCTCTGATCACCCGGTCGACAGCACGTCGCGCATCGTGCGCGGCTCCACGCCGAGCGAGCGGGTGCCCGCGGCTCCCGTCGCGGAGACCATCGAGACCTCGAGCAACTCGGCCTCGTCCCACGTGACCGGGGCGCGCCACGGCGCGAGGACCTCGAGCGAGCGCAGCAGGCGGGCGGTCGCCCCCGCCGGAACGTGCACGCGCGGGCGCGGCCGGCCGGCGACGCGCAGCGCGAGGCCGACGATCTCCTCGTAGGTGAGTCGCTCTGGACCGGAGAGCTCGACGCGCCCGGCCGGCCCGCGCTCGACGGCGGCCAGGACGCAGGCCGCCACGTCGCCCGCCCAGATCGGCTCGAAGCGGGCGCGCCCGGCACCGTTGACGGGCACCACCGGCAGACGGCCGAGGCGCTTCAACACCCGCAGGAGCGCCTCGCCCGGCGCGTAGGTGAGCGACGGCGCGAGGATCGTGTGGGCCAGCCCGCTGCCGGCGACGGCGCGCTCCGCGACCGCCTTGGCCCGCAGCCAGCGCGCGCGGCTGATCGGCGAAGCGCCCTGCGCGCCCAGCAGGAGGAAGTGCTCCACGCCGGCGCGGCGTGCAGCCTCCGCCAGGCGCCAGGTCGCGACCCCGGTGAGCTCCTCGATCGACCCGCGGCGCTGGTCGCGGCGCGCGGCGGCCAGGTGAACCACCGCGTCGACCCCGCGCAGCGCGTTGCGGAACGACGGCGGGTCGGCCAGATCGCCCAGGGCGATCTGCACGCGCACGCGCTCGTCGCCCAGCCGACGCGGGTCGCGCACCAGGCACCGGACCGGCCGGCCGGCGTCGACGAGGCCAGCGACGACGGCGTCGCCCACGGCGCCGGTGGCGCCCGTCACGAGGATCACGGGATGGGCTCGAGGCGAGGCGAGGTCGGCACGAAGGTGGCGATCATTATGCTTTCTGGCTCCGAATCCGACTGAGGTATTTCCCATGGCGTACGTCATCGCAGAGCCGTGCATCGGCCAGAAGGACAACTCTTGCGTGGAGGTCTGCCCGGTGGACTGCATCCACCCCACGCCCGACGAGCCGGACTACGACAAGGTCGAGATGCTCTACATCGACCCCGAGGAGTGCATCGACTGCGACGCCTGCGTCGAGGCCTGCCCCGTGGACGCCTGCTTCGCCGAGGACCAGCTGCCCTCGGAGTGGCAGCACTTCGCGCAGATCAACGTGGAGTACTACACCGCGCCGAAGTAGGGCTAGGGCGCCGCCGCCGCCGCCACGCGCCGGCGGCGCAGCCCACCAGGGCCGCTGCCGGCCGACAGCCACGAGCCCGCGAGGATGAGCAGCAGCCCCGCGACGGCGCCCACGCCCGGGCGCTCGTCGAGCACCGCGACCCCGAGCGCGACGGCCACCACCGGCGCGACGTAGGTGATGACCGAGGCGCGGCTGGGGCCGATCTCCGCCAGCAGGTTGGCGAAGAGCACGAACGCCAGTGCCGTGCAGAAGAGCCCGAGCACGACGATCGAGGCCAGCGCACCGGCCGACGGCGCGCGCTCGGGCGCCGCGATCGCGGCGAACGGCGCCAGCACGACGGCCACGATCGCCAGGCTCCCGCCCATGACCGCGCGGGCGTCGATCCCGCTCAGGTCGCGCTTGAGGAGCATCGGGCCGGTCGCGTAGCCCGCGGCCGCCAGCAGGATCGCCAGCGCGCCCACGAGCTCGTCGGTGCGCCCGGCCACGTCGATCCCCACCAGGGCCACGACACCGGCCAGGCCGACGCACAGGCCCACCAGCCGCCACCCCGTCGCCCGCTCCGAGGGATCCATCCGGATCGCCAGCACGGTCATGATCAGCGGGACGGCCGCGATGAGGATCGCGGCCAGCGACGAGGACACGCGCTGCTCGCCGAATCCGATCAGCGGAAACGGGATCGCGATCTCGACGATCGCGTAAGCGGCGACCCACGGCCAACGGCCCCGCAGCGACGGCAGCACGCCCGCGCGCCAGGCGAGGACGAGCAGGACGGCCGCGGCCATCGTCACGCGCGCCCAGGCCAGGAACACGGGCGGGACGCCGTCGTCCACGGCGATGCGGATGAACAGGTACGGGATCCCCCAGAGCGTCGCGACGGCGCCGAAGCCCGCCCACGCCCTGCGGCTCATCCGGCCATCGGGAGCGACATGCCCGACGGCGGCGGCGCGGGCGCATCGCCGGCGCCGGCGGCGACCGTCTGCAGCATCGGCAGCTCAGCCGGGAACATCGCGATGAGCCCGCGTGCGGCTCGGCGGATCGCCTGCGACGCCGGGTCGTCGGGGTCGGTCACCTGCAACGGCGTGCCCGCGTCGGCGGCCTCACGCAGCGGCATGGTGAGCGGGACCTTGCCCAGCAGCGGCACGTCGAGCTCGTCGGCCAACTCCTGGCCGCCGCCCTCGCCGAAGATCTGGAAGCGCTCGCCGCCCGGCGTCACGAAGCCGGCCATGTTCTCGATGACGCCGCCGATCTCCAGGTCGACCTTCGTCGCCATCTCGGCGGCGCGGCGCGCGACCTTCTGGGCGACGGGCTGCGGGGTCGTGACGAGCAGGAAGCGCGCCTGGGGCAGGAGCTGGGCCAGCGTCATCGAGACGTCGCCCGTGCCCGGGGGCAGGTCGACCAGCAGGAAGTCCAGCTCGCCCCAGTCAACGTCCTCGAGGAACTGGGTGAGGGCCTTGTGGAGCATCGGCCCGCGCCAGACGACGGCGGCGTCCTCCTCGACGAAGAAGCCGATCGACATGATCTTCACACCCAGGCTCTCCAGCGGCATGATCCGGCGCTCGCCCGACACCTGCGGGCGGCCGCCCACGGAGAACATGCGCGGGATCGAGTAGCCCCACACGTCGGCGTCCAGGACGCCGACCTTCTTGCCCTCGGCGGCCAGCGCCGCGGCGAGGTTGGCCGTGATGGTGGACTTGCCCACGCCGCCCTTGCCTGAGCCGACGCAGACGACGTTGGACACCTGGGCCAGCGACCCCTCGGGCAGCCCACCGGGCCGGCCGAGCTTCTTCTGCAGGCCGGACTTCTCGCTGTCGGAGAGCACGTCGAAGCTGACGCTGACGCCGCGCACACCCTCCAGCGGCCCCACCGCCGCGCCCACGGCGGTCTCGAAGTGGCCGCGGATCGGGCAGCCGGGCGTCGTGAGCGAGACCGTCACGTGCACCTTGCCGTCCGCGGCGATGTCGATCGCGCGCACCATCTCCAGCTCGACGATCGAGCGGCGGAGCTCGGGATCGATGACGGCCTCGAGTGCCTTGAGGATCTGCTCACGGGTGGGCATGCCCCTCACTATGACAAAACGCGAAGGGGCCGCCTGTCGGCGGCCCCTTCGGTGCTTCGTACTGCGATCGAGCTAGGCGACGCTCGCGACGCGCTCGGTGACCTTCGCGGCGACCTGCGTGCCGGTGGTGATGCCGGTCTGCACGACGTTCTCGACGCGGGCGCTGACGAGGTCTGCCTGCGTCGTGACGTCCTTGCGGGTGGCCTGGGCCTGCTTCTCGACGTCGCGACGGGTCTTGCGGACCTGGCGCTCGACGCGGGTGCGGGCCTTCTTGACCTCGCGCTCGAGCCTGTTGCGCTCGGTCTTGCCACGGCGCTCGAACTTGCGGATGTCGGCCTGCACGTTCTTGCGACGGGTGGTCAGGCGGCGCTCGACCTTGTCGACCGAGCCGAGCGTGTCGGCCAGCTCGCCGACGGCAGCGATCAGCGTGTCACGGGCGATGAACGCGGCGCCGACCGGCACGAGGACGGCCTTCTGGGCGGTCGCGGTGGTGCGCTGCGCGGCCGAGATGGCCTCGTTGCGCGCCTCAGCGGCCTCGCGGCGGGCGGTCGTGCGGGCCTTGCGGGCCGTACGAGCCGTGTCCGAGTGCTTGGCGGCGGTCGCGGCGCTCCTACGGGCGCGGGTGGCCGCGGCCTTCTTGCCCGTGGTCGAGCGCTTGTTGGCGTCGGCCTCGCGGGTCTTGGCGGCCTTCTCGGAGGCGGTCAGGACCGTGGTGGGGGTGCGCGTGGCGTTGTCCTGGCGCTTGCGCGTCGCCGCAGCCTTCTTGGCGGCGTTCGAGCGCTTGGCGGCGTTGGCCCTGCGCGTGCGGGCGGCCTTGGCGGCGGCCTTCTCGGCGGGCGTCTTGGTCTGGGTCTTGGTGGTGGTGGTCTGCTCAGCCATGTCAGGTCTCCTCTTTTGGAGTATCAAGCTTATTTCTAAGTTCGTTCGTAGTGAGTATGCCCTGCGAACACATGTTTGTAAACCGGATCCGCTACTGGGTTACAGCGCGCTGCTGCGTCCGTCGTGCCCAGGCGGCGGGATCCTCGAGCTCGGCGAGCGTCGGGAGCAGTTCGGGGGCGAACCAGGCGCGGTTCAGGCCCTCGATCCCGTGGTCGCGTACGACGGCGTCGCAGAAGCGCTTGCCGACCTCGTACTGCTTCATCTTGAGGTCCATCCCGAGCAGCTTCTCGATGAGCTTGACCAGCGGGGGCTTCTCGGCGCGGCGCTTCTCCAGCGACGCGCGCAGCTTGGGCAGCGAGGGCAGCACCGGGGCGCCGGCGGCGTCCATCACGTGCTCGGCGTGGCCCTCGATCATCGCCATCGTGGCCTGGAGGCGGTCGATGACGGCCTTGCGCTCCGGGCCGGCCATGGCGCCCACCAGGCCGCCGTCGCGGACCGCGTCCCAGGCGCCCTTCAGGTCGTCGGCCTTCGGCAGGTGTCCCATCCGCAGCAGAGCCGCGGGGTCGACCTGGACCTTGATCGAGGCCAGCAGCTCGCGCAGCATGCCGGCCAGGTGGTCGCGCAGCCACGGCACGCCGGTGAACTGCACGGCGTGCGTGAGCTCGTGGAAGATCACCCACTCCAACAGCTCAGCCTCGTCGGCCTCGAAGGCCTCGGCCGCCAGGCGGAGGTTCGGCGCCACCAGCAGCAGCCGCGGCGGGCGGGCGGGGTCCAGCAGGGAGATCTCGTACTGGCCGAGCACCGAGCGCCCCATGAAGCCCACGATGCCGCCCGCCTCGACGCCGACGAGCATGCCGCCCGCCGACTGCAGCGGCCCGGTGCCCAGCTGCTGCATGACCGGCTCGAGCGTGAGCTTCATCGTCGCCAGGTTGGCCCGCGACCAGGTCTGGCGGTCGACGGGCTCCATCGGCGGCGGCGGCTCGGAGGGCTCGATGCGCGAATAGGCCGTCACGCGGGCGATCGCCGCTTCGGCCATCGCGTCCACGTCGCCCTCCAGCGGCGCGCTGCTGGTGCCGGCCGGGCCGGCGACGGTGTCCGCGACCCGCTCGGCGATGCGCCAGTCGACCATCAGCGTGAGGGAACGGTTGCGAGCTGGGCGAGCGCTTCGGGCGTGCGGGCCGCGATAACGGGCGAGTGGGGCAGCAGATCCAGCGGGGCGCCGAGCGGCTCCTCCATCGCGGGGAACGCGACCAGGCCGCCGCTCTCGCGCACGATCAGTTGAGCGGCGGCCGCATCGACCGCACGGCACCGCCACAGGGTCGCCATGCCGTCCACGCGCGTGGCGGCGACCTGGCAGAGCGAGACGGCGATCGTGCCCATGGCCCGGATCCGGCCGGTGACCTCGAGCAGGGCGTCGCTCGAGGCGGCCAGCCACTTCGGGTCGGCCGACTCGATCGCCACGAGCTCCAGGCGCCCGTCAGGCCGCCGCCGCTCGGGCGGCGCGGACGCGAGCGGCTCGTCGTTGAGGAACGCGCCCACCCCCAGGCTGGCGCGCCACTCCTCGCCCGGGCCGAAGTCGTAGACGTAGCCGAACACCACGTCGGCCATGGTCGGGCCGGTCGACACGGCGATCGACAGCGCGTGGTGGCCGAGGCCGCGCTTGGCGTTCATCGAGCCGTCGATGGGGTCGATGACGACCAGGTGGTCGGGGTTGCCGAAGTCGACCTCCCCGCGCTCCTCGGAGACCGCCGTGAAGCGCGCACCGTCGTCGTGGAGCCGCTCGAGCTCGGCGAACACGGCGTCCTCGGCGGCGGCGTCGATGACCAGCGTCCGGTCGCCGCCCTCGCCGACGACGCCGGTCTCCACGACGCGCTCGGTGCTCGTCGGGTGCTCGGCCAGCACCTCGCGCAGACCCTCTGCGGCGCGTCGGCACGCTCCGGTCCAGTCATAGGCGAGGAGCTCCGCCGTGGCTTCGGGAGCGGTGGGCATGTGAGCCATATCCTAGGGTCGTGCCCGCAGAGCTCGACGACCTCACCCTCGCGCAGCGCGAGGTCGTCTGCCATCGCGGCGCCCCGCTGCTCGTCGTTGGCGCTGCCGGCACCGGCAAGACCGTCGCCCTGGTGCGGCGCCACGCCTGGCTGGCGACCGGCGGCGGCCTGGCGCCCGAGCAGGTCCTGGGCATCGCCCCGAGCGAGGGCGCGGCCGACGCGATGCGCGCCGCCGTGGAGGATGCGCTGGACGCAGGCTACGAGGAGCTCGCCGTCGACACCGTGCCGGGGCTGTGCGCGCGACTGCTGCGCGACGAGGCCCTGGAGGCCGGGATCGACCCGTTCGTCGTCCCGGTCGGTGGCGCGGACCGCCTGGCCATGCTGCGCGAGCGCGTCGACGAGCTGACCCTGCGCGTGCACGACTTCGGCGGCGACCCGACCGCCCTGCTCTCCGGCGTCGTGGCTCGGGTCGACCACCTCAAGGCGGCGATGGTGACCGCCGCGGAGTACGCCGCCTGGGCGCGCGCGCTGCCCGCCGAGGACGAGCGGAGCGAGCGCGAGCGCGAGTTCGCCGCCGTCTACCTCGCGCACGACCGGATGCTGGCCGAGCAGGGCACGATCGACGTCGGCGGCCTCGTGCTGCGCGCCGTCGCCCTGCTCCAGGACCGCCCGCACGTTCGCGCGCGGATCGGCGCACGCTGGCGCCACGTGCTCGTCGACGACGCGCAGGACCTCGAGCTCGCCGGTCTGCGGCTCGTCGGGCTGCTCGCCGAACACGGCGGCCTGACGGCGGCCGGCGACGACGACTGCGCGGTGCGGCGCTCGCGCGGCGCGGCGCCGGCGAACCTGCGCGACCTCGCGACCGGGCTGCCGGGCGCGCGGACAGTGCGCCTCGAGCAGTCGCTGCGCTGCGGCCGCGACGTCCTCGCCGCGGCGGGCGCGGTCGTCGCGGAGATAGCCGACCGCGTCGACAAGCCGGTCACCGGCCGCGAGGTGAGCACGGTGCGCTTCTGGCGCGCGACGAACGAGCGCGCGCAGGCGCAGGGCGTCGCGGCCGAGGTCGAGCGCCTGCTGCGCACGGGCGTCGCCGCCGACGACGTGGCGGTGCTCGTGCGCTCGGTGCGCCACGAGGGCCAGGCCGTCGCGGTCGCGCTGGAGGAGCGCGCCGTGCCCTACCGCCTGTCCGGCGCGACCGCGTTCTTCACCCGCGCGGAGGTGCGCGACGTCATCGCCTGGCTGCGGCTGCTGGTCGATCCAGGCGACGCCGGCGCGGTGGTCCGCGCCCTCGCACGCCCCCCGATCGCGCTGCACTCGGTCGACCTCGCCCGCTGCGTGCAGATCGCGCGGCGGCGCAAGCTCGACATGGTCGGCGCGCTCGTGGCCGCCACCGAGTCGCCGCAGCTGCCCCCGGAAGCCCGCGAGCGGATCCTGCGCTTCCTCAAGCTGCACCGGGCGGCCGCGGGCGCGCTGGACACGACGCGCCCCGACCTGTTCGTGCACCGTCTCGTCGACCGCTTGGGGCTGCGCCGCCAGCAGCTCTTCGCCGCGCAGGCCGACGTCGTCGAGGCGCTTGTGTCGCTCGCCCAGCTCGGCGACCTGGCGACCGCGCACGTGCGCCGCAACCCCCAGGCCACGGGCCGCGACTTCGCCCGCGCCGTGACTGCGGTCGCCGAAGCGGGGCTGCACGACGAGGAGGAGGACCCGGAGGCGGGCGCCCGACAGGACGACGCCGTCGCCGTGCTGGCCATGCACGCCGCGCAGGGCCGGGAGTTCCGCCACGTCTTCGTCATCGGCCTGCAGTCGGCGCGCATGCCCGGCGCGCGGCGCCACCTCAACGACCACGTCCCCGACGCGCTGCTGCACGAGGCGCTGCCCGGCGACACCCGCGCCGTGCACGTCGACGACATGCGCCGGCTGCTCAACGTGGCGATGACCCGGGCCCGCGACGGGCTCGTGCTGTCCTTCGCCCAGCGCTCAGAGCGCGGCGCGCTGCAGCCGCCGTCGCCGTTCCTGGAGGAGGCGCGCGCGGCGATGGGCGCGGAGTGGGAGGAGCGCACCGAGGAGCTCTTCGGCCCTGACGAGACCCTGCACGCGACGTTCGGCGCACTGCGCGACGAGCTGCTGCGTTCGATCCCCGCGACCGGCGGGCGCCTGGGCGAGCTGCGCCTGGACACCGACCTCGACGTCGCCCACGGCACGGTGCGCTACCTCGAGCTCGTGAAGCTCGCGGCGCTGATGGCGCGCCCCGAGGGCCAGCCGCTGGCCGACGCGCTGCCCCAGATCAACGCCGCGCTGCTGCAGGCCGCTACGGCCCAGCAGCGCGACGTCCTGCAGACCAGCTCGCTCGACGAACTGCTGGTCGGCGCCGAGGCCGACGTCAAGGCCCGGTCGCGCGCGCTGGCGGCGCGCTCGGAGCCGTCGCTCGAGGCGTTCCTTCCCACCCGCGGTGACGGGCTGCTGCTCAGCGCCAGCGACATCGAGACGTATCGGACCTGCCCCCTGAAGTACAAGTTCGCGCGCGTCTTCCGCATCCCGAGCGAGCCGACGCTCAACCAGCGCTTCGGGATCCTCGTCCACCAGGTGC
>JBDTYI010000311.1:0-4379 GCA_040005775.1 Solirubrobacteraceae bacterium | reverse complement strand
CCGACGTGGTGCTCGCGGGTGGGCGGCTGATGGTCGTCGGGCCCGCCGCGCGCCCGATCGAGCCCGGGCTGGCGGTGGGGGCTGAGGTGCTGGGCGTGCGCTTCCGCGTGGGCGCGGCCGGCGCGGCGCTCGGGCTGCCCGCTTCGGAGCTGCTGGATTCGAGCGTGCGGGCCGGCGAGCTGTGGGGACGGGAGTGGGAGGACCGGGTGCTGGGCCTGGTGGCCGAGAGCGAGGACCCGTTGGCGGCGCTGTTGTCGGCCGTGTCCGTGCGCGTCGGCGGTGCTCCGGTGGATCGCGCGGTTCGGGCCGGTTCGCTCGCGACGGCACGCGGCGTTCGGGCCGGCGCGCTCGCGGGCGAGCTCGGGCTGAGCGAGCGCCAGGTGCGGCGGCGCTTCGCTGCGGCGGTGGGCTACGGGCCCAAGACGCTCGCGCGGGTGCTGCGCTTGCAGCGATTCCTCACGCTCGCAACGCGCGGCGAGCACGACCTCGCGCGCCTGGCCATCGAGGCCGGCTACGCCGACCAGCCGCACCTCGGAAACGACTGCCGCCGGCTTACCGGGGCGACCCCGGGCGAGCTGCTCGCGTCGGGCGCGGGCCCGGCAGGCGAGGCCGCGGTCCTCAGAGGCTGACCGTGCCGTCGTCGTTCAGCGTCCACCCCGGGTTGTGGGCGATCTCCCACGGGTGGCCGTCGGGGTCGACGAAGATCCCCGAGTAGCCACCCCAGAACGTCTCGGCCCCGGGCCGGCCGATGCGCGCCCCGGCGGCCTCGGCGGCGGCGAGGATCGCGTCGACCTCGGCGGGGGAGGACACGCAGTGCGCCGGCGTCACTCCGCCCCAGCCGCCGGAGTCCTGCACGCGGCTGTCCTGCGCGAGCTGGTCGCGCCCCCAGAGCGCGAACACCATTCCGCCGGCCTGGAAGAACACGACGTCGCCGCCGTCGGGCTCGGCGCCCGGCGTCCAGCCCAGCGCCGTGTAGAAGGCGCGGGCGCGCTGCACGTCGGCGACACCCAGGGTGATGAGGCTGATGCGCTGCTCCATGGCTCCAGCATCGCCGATGCGCGGGCGGTCCGTCTTGCACGAAACGGACGCCGAGTGCCTCAGGCCGCCTTCAGCAGCTCACGGGCATGCTTGCGCGCGCCGGCGTCGGCGTCGTCGGCGCCGAGCATCCGCACGAGCTCGGCCACGACCTCGCCGGACGCCAGCTCCGTGACCGTCGTGCGCGCCGGATCGGCGCTCGTGTCCTTGGCGATCGAGAAGTGCCGGTCGGCCAGCGAGGCCACCTGCGGAAGGTGGGTGATGCACACGACCTGACGCCCGGCCGCGAGCGCGCGCAGCTGCTCGCCGACCGCGCGCGCGGTGTGGCCGCCGATGCCCGCGTCGACCTCGTCGAACACGAGCGTCGCGCGGGATCCGTCGTTCGCGACGCCCATCAGCGCGAGCATCACCCGCGACAGCTCGCCACCGGAGGCGATGTCGCGCAGGCGCGCAGGTGGCACGCCCGGGTTCGGGGCGATCAGGAACTCCGCCGCGTCGAGGCCCGTCGGACCGGGCTCGCGCGGCGCCAGCGAGATCTCGAACGCCGCCGCCTCCATCGCCAGGTCGGCCAGGCGCTCGCGCACGGCCGCGGCCAGCCGCGGCGCTGCTTTCGCGCGCGTGGCGCGCAGCTTCTCCCCGCGCCCGAGCAGGTCGGCCCGGGCGGTCTGCAGTTCGGCCGTCGCGCCCTGCAGCGTCTCCTCGGCCCCCGAGAGCTCCGCGTGCCGCTCGCGGCACGCCGCGGCGTACGCGAGCACCGCGGCGATCGAGCCGCCGTGCTTGCGCGCGAGTCGGTCCATGACCCCGAGGCGCTCCTCGGCAGCCTCCAGCGCGCCGGGCTCGGCGTCGAGCCCCTCGGCGTAGCGCATCAGCTCACCCGCGACGTCGTCGGCCTCGATGGCCAGCGACCGCCAGCGCGCGGCCAGCGCGTCGAGCGCGGGGTCCACCCCGTCGACGCCGTCGAGTCCCGTACCACCCGCCGCGAGCAGCGTCGTCACGCCGGGGCCGTCGTCCGGCGCCGCCGCGGCGGCGGCGGACAGCGCGGCGTCGCGCAGCGCGCTCAGATGGCGCAGGCGCTCGCGCGCGCCCCGCAGCTCGGCCTCCTCGGCCTCCGACGGGTCGGCCGCCTCGATCTCGGCCAGCTCGAACGCCAGCAGGTCGAGCTCGCGCTCGCGCGCGCCGGCACGCTCGCGCAGGGCGGCCTGCTCGGCCTCCAGCGCCCGGACCCGCTCGTGCACGGCGCCGAACGCCGCCCGCGCGGCGAGGTGCTTCTCCCCGCAGAACGCGTCGAGGACCTCCAGCTGCGACGAGGCCAGCGTCAGGCGCCGATGCTCGTGCTGGCCGTAGAACGACAGCATCGACGCCGCGATCTCGCGCAGGTCGGCGGCAGACGCAGAACGCCCGCACAGGTACGCGCGGGTGCGGCCCTCGGCGCTGACGCGACGCGCCACGACGATGTCCTCGGCGTCGGCCGGCAGCCGCTCGCCCAGCTCGCCGCGCAGGGCGTCGGGCAGCTCGAAGACGCCCTCCACGTAGGCCTCCGACGCGCCCGGGCGGACGATCCCCGCGCGCGCCTTGCCGCCGAGCAGCAGGTCGAGCGCGTGGGCGAGCACGGTCTTCCCCGCGCCGGTCTCGCCGGTGAGGACGTTCAGGCCCGGGCCGAGACACAGCTCGGCCCGCTCGATGAGCAGGAGGTTCTCGACGCGGAGCTCGCACAGCACCGTCCCGGTTTACCAGGGGGTGCCGACGGACCGCGCGCGAATCGCCGACGTCATCCGGCGGCGGCGATCCAGCGGCGGCCGAGGGGCGGCAGCGAGCCGCGCTCGATCATCGCCTCCTCCTCCGTCTCGAGGTCGCGGCTCCCAAGCATGCGCGCCAGGTACGGACCGGCCAGCTCCTCACGCAGGTCGAACGTCTCGGCGAGCGCGGCGCGCATGGCCGCGCCGGTGTGGAGATCGGCGCGCTCGGCCCGCCAGCCCGCCACGGAGGGATCCGCCGCCGACGGGTCGTGCGCCGCGACCCAGGCGGCGGCGCGCTCGTCGTAGGTCTCCCAGGCGAACTCGGCGATGAGCAGCGCGCCGCCGGGGCGCAGCAGCCGCGCGATCGCCGAGAACGCGGGACCCAGCGCGGCATGGTGAAGCGACATCACCGCGCAGACCGCGTCGAACGGCCGCGACGGACGCAGCTCCTCCACCCGACAGCGAGTGAGCCGTGGGTGGTCGGGCGCGCGAGGATCGACGCCGGCTGCGTCGCGCCCGCTCGCGGCGAGCCGCTCGACGAGGCCGCCGTTCCCACAGCCAACGTCGAGCACCCGCGCGCCAGGAGCGACGAAACCGAGCACCAGGTCCTCGAAGCCCGACGCCCAGCTGTCCGCCGCGGCGGTCAATGGCGTCAGAGCTGCGCGAGCGCCTGCGCGATCGGCGTGTCGCCCGCGAGCACCTCGAACGCCTTCCGCTCGGCGGCCGGCTCTTCAAGGCAGCCCACGAGCACGGCGGCCACGTCGTCGCGCGTGATCTGGCCGGAACGCCCCAGCGACTCGGCGACGTCGACCTTCCCGGTCCGCGGGTCGTCGGTCAGCCCTCCGGGGCGCACGATCGTCCACGCGAGGTCGCTCTCCATCAAGGCCTCGTCGGCGTCGTGCTTCGCCTGGAAGTAGGGCCGCATCTGCTCCGACCCCGAGGAGGGGTCGCCCGCGCCCATCGAGGAGATCATCAGGTAGCGCCGCACGCCCTCGGCGACCGCAGCATCGCGCAACTTCACGGCCGCGCCGAGGTCGACCGTGCGTTTGCGCTCGGGCCCGCTGCCGGGACCGGCGCCGGCCGCGAACACGACGACGTCGGCGCCGCGCACCCAGTCGGAGTGGTCCTCCCTGACCTCGAGGTCGCCCTCGACGGGGACGCCGCCCGCCTCGCGCACGTCGTCGGCGTACTTGACGTTGCGGATGAGCGCGCGGACCTCGTGGCCCGAATCCGAGAGCAGCTTGGTGAGGCGCAGGGCGATCTTGCCGTGGCCGCCCGCGATGACGATCGAGCTCATGGCTCCGATACTAGGCCTGGATCCGGGCTAGGAAGCGAGGCGCCCGAACTTCTGGCGCATGCGGCGATAGAACGACGACCCGGGCACCTGCGCCAGGTCCGCCGCTTCGCGGAGGAACGATGCAGCGATCGCCTCGCCGGGCTCCAGCGTGCCCCCCGGCCTGCCGTCGAGCGAGATCTCGACCTCGTCCTGCGAGCGGTTGTGCACCGACAGCAGGTCGCCGGGCGCCACGACCAGCGCTCGCGCGGTCAGCGAGTGGGGCGCGATGAACGACACGACGAAGCCCTCCACGCCCCAGGCCAGCACCGGCC
>JBDTYI010000310.1:0-11367 GCA_040005775.1 Solirubrobacteraceae bacterium | reverse complement strand
GTCGAGCGCGCGCTCGAAGCGCGCGAGCGCGGCGGCCGAGGCGAGACCGCCGCGGCGCCATCCGCACTCCGGGCAGCGGCGGCGCACGTGCCAGAGGTCCGGCCGCAGGCGCCGGGCCTCGACGAGCTGCACCAGTCCCGACGAGCACCGCGGGCACCCGCACAGCCCGGGCGTCGCGCCGGGGTCCGGGGCCTGGCTGTGACGACGATCCGAACGCACGATCCATGTGTCTCCCCCCGGGACGTGCGGTTCATTCCTACCATCGCGCGATCAGGTCGCGGCGCGCGGCCGTCCGCTCCTGGCGAAGCGCAGGTACAGGGCAGGCACGACGAACAGGTTGACGAACGTCGAGGTGGCGAGGCCGCCCAGGATCACCAGGGCCATCGGGTGCTCGATCTCGTGCCCGGGAATCGTGCCGGCGACCACCAGCGGCACGAGCGCGAGAGCGGTCGCCAGCGCGGTCATCAGGATCGGCGAGAGGCGCTCGGTCGCGCCCCGCAGGACGAGCGCCGGACCGAAGGACTCGCCCTCCTCACGCTCCAGATGCTGGCAGTGATTGATCAGCAGGATGCCGTTGCGTGCGGCGATCCCGAAGACGGCCAGGAACCCGACGTAGGAGCCCAGCGACATCGTGCCGCCGGTGAGGTAGACCGCCAGCACGCCCCCGACGAGGGCCATCGGCAGGGTCAGGAAGAACATCAGCGCGACACGGGTGCTCCTGAACGCCGCCTGGAGGAGCAGGAGGATGCCGATCGCGGCGGCGATCGCGAAGATCAGCAGGCGATTCTGGGCGCCCTGCTGCTCGACGGCCTCGCCGAGCAACTCGGCGTGGTAGCCGGTCGCGAACCGCACGCCCGCGAGCCGCGTCCGGACGTCGGCGGCGATTTCGCTGAGGCTGCGGTCGCTGCTGACGTTGGCGGCGATGTCGATGCGCCGTGACGTGTCCTGGCGATGGATCGTGTTGGGGGTGGGCTCGACCTCTACGGCGGCCACGTCGCTGAGGCGAACGCGTCCTCCGGCGGGCGTGTCGATCGGCAGGTTGCGGATGTCGGTCAGGCTGTGGCGTGTGCGGGGGGTGCTCCAGACGTGGACGTCGTAGGCCCTGGCCCCGCGGAAGATGTCGCCGACCTCCTCGCTCGACACCAGGACGGCGGCCGCGCGGCGCACGTCGCCGGGCTTGAGCCCGTAGCGCTCGGCCTTGGCGAGGTCCTCGCGCACGTGGATCTCGGGAACGTCGGCCACGAGGTCCACGTGCAGGTCGTCCATCCCCTCGATGCCCGAGAGCGCCTCGCGCACCCGGTCGGCCTCGCTGCGCAGCTTCCTGAGGTCCGGGCCAAAGATGCGCACGACGATCGGCTCCGCGGCGCCGGCCAGGACCTCGTCGATCCTCTCGCGCAGGTAGGTCTGCACGTCGTGGTAGAGCCCGGGATGGGCGTCCACGGTCTCCTGCAGGGCGTCGACCGTCTCGTCGTAGTCGGCCTTGGGATCGATGCTGACCCAGTTCTCGCCGAAGTTCGCCCCGACCACCTCCTCGGCCAGGAAGGCCTGGCCGATGTGCGATCCGAAGTTGCGAACGCCGGGCAGGGCGCGCAGCTCGCGGCTGGCCTGCGTCACGATCCGTCGCTCCTCCGGATGCGACGTCCCGGGCGGCGTGATCCAGTGCATCAGGAAGTCGCGCTCCTTGAACGCCGGGTAGAGCTCGCGTCCGAGCGTCGGAGCCGCCGCCAGGCCGGCGAGCAGGAGGGCCAGCGCGGCGACATACGCCGGCCTCGGCCTGCGGATCGTCCTGGACAGCAGGGCCCCGTAGGCGCGCTTGCACCAGCGCACGAGCGGCGCGTCGCGACGCTCGCGCGTCCTGGACAGCAGGATCAGGCTCAGCGCCGGCGTGACCGTCAGCGCCACCAGCATCGACACCAGGATCGCCAGCGCATAGGAGAAGGCGAGCGGTTCGAAGAACGAGCCGGTCACGCTCCGCAGGAAGAAGACAGGCAACACGGCGAGGACGTTGATCAGCGTCGCGTACCAGATCGCGCTGCGCACCTCGAGCGATGCCTCGAGGATGATGCGCGGCGCGAGCCTGCCGGTCCCGTCGCCGCGCTCGCGCAAGCGCCGCCAGATGTTCTCGACGTCGATGATGGCGTCGTCGACGACCACCCCGACGGCGATCACGAGGCCGGCCAGGATCATCGTGTTGATCGTGTCTCCGCGCAGGTAGAGCACGAGCACCGCCGCCATCAGCGAGAGCGGGATCGCGAGCAGGCTGATCAGCGCGGTGCGCCACTGGAAGAGGAAGGCGCTCAGGACCACGATCACGAGCAGGCAGCCGAGCAGCAGCGCCAGCGTGAGGTTGTCGATCGCCGACTCGATGAAGTCCGCCTGGCGGAAGATCGAGGCGTCGACGCGGATGCCCGGCAGCCCGGGCGCCAGCTCCTTGAGCGCGGCGTCCACGCCGCGGGTCACCTGCACCGTGTTGGCACCCGCGGCCTTCTCGACGACCAGCAGCAGGCCGGGGCCGGAATTGATGACGGCGTCGCCCGCGAGCTGCTGGTTGCCCTCGACCACGTCGGCGACGTCACGCAGCCGCACCGCCCTGCCGGCGCGTCGTTTGATCGGCACTCGGCCCAGGTCGGTCGACGTCCTGAAGGGCAGGACGTGGCGGATGCCGAGCCGCTGGTTGGCGGTGTCGACGAAGCCGCCCGTGCCGATCACGTTCCCGAAGTCCGCGTAGCGCAGCAGCCCCGCGTCCAGGGAGTCCGCGGTCGTGTTCATGACCTCGTCCAGCGAGACGCGACGCGCCCACATCCGGGCCGGGTCGACGTCGACGTGCTGCTGTTGCAGGCGCTCGCCCCAGATGGCCACGTTGACGACGTTGGGCACGCGCAGCAGACGGGCCCTGATCTTCCAGTAGGCGATCGTGGACAGCTTCCGCAGCGACATCGCGTTGGAGGAGAGCCCGATGTGCATGACCCGGCTCGTGGTCGAGATCGGCTGGCGCATCACCGGCGGGGCGGCCCAGGTCGGCAGGCTGGGGACCACCGTCGCGAGGCGCTCCTGCACGACCTGGCGCGCGCGGATGAGATCGGTGCCGCGCTTGAAGATGAGCTCGACCGACGAGAGCTGCGGAACCGACGTGGAGCGGATCTCCGCGAGTCGCGCCACCCCGTTGAGCGCCTGCTCGAGCGGGACCGTGACCAGCTCCTCGGTCTCCTCGGAGGAGAGCCCGACGCAGATCGTCTGGACCTCCACGCGGGGCGGCGCGAACTCGGGGAAGGCGTCGGTCCGCGCGCCCTGCACCTGGCCGGCGCCGTACAGCATCATCGCCGCGGCCGCGGCGACCACGAGGTAGCGGAACTTCAGGCTCGATCCGATGATCCAGCGCATGGCGCCGCCGGGCTCAGTCTTCCTCGACCGCGTACTCGGTTCCGAACAGCTCCTGTGACCCGACCGTCGCGACCGCGGTGCCCAGCGGCGGCCCGCTCGAGAGGAACGCTCGCTGACCGTCGATGTCGTAGACGACGATCGGGTGACGGACGAAGACCAGCGGCGCCGGGCTCGTGTAGGTGAAGGTGCGACCCTCCGGGTCGTAGAGGACCGCGGAGTAGGGGATGACCTTGCGCTGCCGGCCGTGGCGCTGCACCGGGGCCGTCCTGATGCCCAGCCGTCTCGCCGCCTGCGCCGACAGCGTCACGCGGCTGAGATCGGTCCCCTTGATCGGGTCGACCCTGGCGGGCGCGCTCTCGCTTACGCTCACCTCCCCCTGCTTCGACGTGTCCGAGCGCACCGAAAGCGCCAGCGCGGCCAGACCCGCAACGACCAGGACACCGACGATCCATCGCCAAGCGCGCACGTGGCTCACGTCCCCTCTTCTGCGTCGACACCGGCACTGACCTGACCTGGTCGCTCCGCCGGGGCGCCGTTGCCGTGCGGCGTCGCCGGCTGCTGCGCCGGGGCGCCCGCCGGCCCGACGCCGGCCCACCGGTACAGCAGGTCGAACTGGGTCTCGGAGCTCGGCGGCGTGCCCGCCCCGAAGCGCGCGAACAGCACGGGCATCAGGAACAGGCTCAGCAGGGTCGAGGTCACCAGGCCGCCCAGCATCACCACGGCCATCGGCCCCACGATCTCGTAGCCGGCACGATCGCCGAGAACCGCGAAGGGCAGCAGCGCCACCGCCGTGGCCGACGTGGCGATCACGATCGGCGCAAGACGGTCCCGCGCGCCGCGCAGGACGAACCCCGGGCCCGACGCGCCGTCCGCGCGCTCCTGCAGGCGCCGGCAGTGCATGAACAGCCCGACGCCGTTGCGCGTGGCGATCCCGAGCACGGCCAGCAGGCCGATCAGCGAGCCGAGCGAGAACGGGCGGCCGGCGATGAGCCCCGCCAGCTCACCGCCCACCAGCGCGAGCGGCAGCGCCACGAAGGCCACCGCCGCCAGGCGCCAGCTGCGGAAGGCCGCCTGCAGCAGCAGGAAGATCCCGATCGCAGCGGCGAGCGCGAAGCCCAGCAGCCGCATCGCGCTCGCCCGCCGGCCCGTCGCGTCCCCGATGACCTGAGCGTGATACTCGAGCGGGAAGCCGACGTGCGCCAGGCGCGCCTTGACCTCACGCTGCACATCACCGAGGCCGCGTCCGCGCACGTCGGCGCTGATGTCGATCCGGCGCGAGCTGGAGTCGCGCTGGACGACCTGGGGGGTCGGCCTGACGCGCACGTCGGCGATCTGCCCGAGGCGCACGTGTCCTGCGCCCGGCGTGTCGATCAACAGCCGGCGGACGTCGGTCAGGCTGCGGCGCGCTTCGGGCGCGGCGCGCACCACGACCTCGAACACCTTCTGTTGACGGAAGAGGCTCCCGACCTGGATGCCCGACAGCAGCGTGGCGGCCGTGCGGCGCACGTCGCCCGGCTTGATCCCGTAGCGCTGCGCCCTGGCAAGGTCCACCTCGATGGCCAGCGTGGGCTCCTCGACGAGCCGCTCCACGGTCGGATCGACCACCCCGTCGACTCCGGCAAGCATCCGCTGCATGCGCGCGGCCTGCCGACGCAGGACGGTCAGGTCCTCCCCGAAGACGCGCACCACCAGCGGTCGCCGGTCCGCTCCGGTCAGGACGTCCAGGTCGGCGCTCGCCGGCGACGCGGCGCCCGCCTGGCGGTCGTCGGCGGCCGCGACGTCCCGGATCCGCTGGCGCTCATAGGTCAGCACCTCGTGCCTGAGCCCGGGATAGCCGTCGACCACGCGCCCCACCGACGCCTTCGTCGCGTCGTAGTCGGCGTCGCGACCGACCTTGACCCAGAGCTCGCTGGAGTTGACGTCGACCACCTGATCGCCGGTCACGGCGCGACCGACATGACCGCCCACGTCGCTGACCCCCGGGAGGGCTCGCAGCTCGCGACTGGCCCGAGCCACGATCCGGCGCATCTCCGGCCGGGAGGTCCCGGGGGGCCCGTCGAAGTGGACCAGCAGATCGCGGTCGCGGAACGTGGGGATCACGGGCCCGTGGAGCGCCGGGATCAGCGCGAGCCCGGCGAGCAGCACGGCGCCGGCCGCGATGAGCGCCGCCCGGGGCCTGGCGATCACCCGCGACAGCGCCACGTCATAGCGGGCCCTCGTCCACCGAACGAGCGGGGACTCGCGACCGGCCCGCGGCAGCTTCGAATACAGCAGCAGGCTCAGCGCCGGGGTCACGGTCAGCGCGACGACCATCGACGCCGCGACCGCCAGCAGGTACGCACGGACGACCGGCTCCAGGAACGAGCCGCTGACACCGGCGATGAAGAAGACGGGCAGCGCGGTCAGCGCGACGATCGCGGTCGCGTAGCCCATCGGCCCGCGCATCTCGCCCACGGCCTGCGCCACGACGGCAGCCCGGCCGTCCTGATCGCGCTCGCCGAGGCGGCGCCGGATGTTCTCGACGTCGATCACCGCATCGCCGATGACGGCGCCGACGGCCGCCGCGAGCCCGGCGAAGACGAGCGCGTTGATCGTCGTCCCCGACGCCGAGAGCACGAGCGCGGCCGTGGTCAGGGCGAGGGCGAAGGACACCGCGCAGACCAGCGCCGTCCGCCAGGCGTAGAGGAATGCGAGCAGCAGCAGCAGCGCCAGCGCGCAGCCGGTGACCACGGCCAGCGTGAGGTTGTGCGTCGCCTCCTCGATGAAGTCCGCCGGGCGGAAGGTGGAGGAGTCGATCTGCAGACCCGTCAGGCCGGGGCGCAGCTCGCGCAGCGCACGCTCCACGCCCCGCGTCACCTCGAGGGTGTTGGCCCCGGGGAACTTCTCGACCACGAGCAACAGGCCGGTGCCGCCGTCGACCACCGCGTCGCCGATGAGCGGCTGATGATCCTCGACCACGCGGGTGACGTCGCCCAGGCGCCGCGGCGTGCCCCGTCCGCCCGACGTCGCCCCCGCGTCGCCCTCGAGCGGCACGCGGGCCAGCTTGTCCGGCGTCACGGAGGGCAGGATGTGACGGACCTGAAGGCGCTGGTTGGCGGTGTCGATGAAGCCGCCGGTCCCGGGCGTGGAGGCCTCCAGGAAGCTCAGGGGTGACACCAGCTGCGCGTTCCCGGCCGTCCTGATCACCTGCTTGAGCGACACGCGGTTCTCGCGCAGGCGCTGCGGATCGACGAGCACCTGCAGCTGGCGGTCGCGCGCGCCGAAGATCGACACGTTCGCGACGCCCTCGACCCCCAGCAGCCGAGGCCGGATCGTCCAGCGGGCGAGCACCGAGGCCTCGATCGGCGACATCGTCTTCGGTGAGAGCCCGATCATCATGACGCGGCTCTCCGAGGAGAGCGGCTGCAGCATCTGCGGTGGTTGCGAGACGTTCGGGTTCGCGTGGGCCTGGGTCAGCTGCTCCTGGACGAGCTGGCGGGCGTCGAAGGTGTCGGTGCCCGGCTCGAAGACGAGCACGATCGAGGAGGCGCCGGGAACGGACTGCGAGCGCAGCGCCGTGACGCCCTTCGTCCCGTTGAGCAGGTCAGCCTCGAGCGGAACGGTAACGAGCTGCTCCACCTCCTCGGCGGACAGTCCGAGCGCCTCGGTCTGGATCTCCACGTAGGGCGGCGTGAACTCCGGCAGCACGTCGACCGGCGCGTCGCGCAGCTGGATGATGCCCACCGCCATCACGCCGGCCGCGATGCCGATCACGAGCAGGCGGAAGCGCAGGCTGGCACGCAGGACGGCGGCGATCACGACCACCCGCCTCCCCACGACCCGTTCGCCACGACCGCGTGCTCGAGCGTTGCGAGCCCCATGCTGCGACCTCCCAGGAATGCCCCTCAGGGCGGGCCGCTCGCGCTACGCGCGGCGACGCGCCGCCGTCGCCGGCCCCTCACCCTGGAGACCGGCCCGCCTAAGACTCACGGTATCTTAGAATTCGCTTAGATTAGTCCGAGTGCCCGCCAGAATGCAACCCCCCCAGGCGATTAGTCCCGACGCGGGCCGTCCGCGCCTGCTCGTCGTCGAGGACGACGCGAACCTGCTGCGCGCGCTCAGGCGCGGCCTCGAGCTCGAGGGCTACGCCGTCGACGTCGCCGAGACCGGGCCCACGGCGCTCGCCGCCGCCACCGCCGCCCCCTACGATGCGGTGGTCCTGGACGTCATGCTCCCGGGCATCGACGGCTTCGAGGTCTGCGGGACGCTGCGCCGGCGCGGGCGCCGCATGCCGGTGCTGATGCTCACGGCCCTGACCGACGTGAGCGACCGGATCCGGGGCCTCGACCACGGCGCCGACGACTACCTGGTCAAGCCCTTCGACTTCGGCGAGCTCGTCGCCCGGCTGCGGGCGCTGACCCGCCGCGAGCTCGCGGCCGGCGGCGGGGCACCAGACCTCGGCGACCTGCGCATCGACGCGGCCGCGCGTGTGGTGACCCGGGGCGACCGGCGCATCGGGCTCACGGCGCGTGAGCTGGCGGTGCTCGAGCTCCTGGCCGCGCGCGCCGGCCGGGTCGTGACGCGCGCCGAGCTGCTGGATCGCATCTGGGGCACGGAGTACGACGGGTCGCCCAACGTCGTCGACGTCTACGTCGGCTACCTGCGCCGCAAGCTCGAGCGCCCCGGCGGGCCACCGCTCATCCGAACGGTCCGCGGCGTGGGCTTCATGCTCGAACCGGCCTAGTCCGTCCCGCGCGATTTTCCCCGTTCCCACGCGGTGACGGTTACGATCGACCTGCTCGCCTCCGGCTGGAGGGCTGTGGTCGGGAGCGACTCGTAAGGGGGTCCCGGGCAGCTCGCCGGCCCGGGCGACATCGCGAAGGGGGTGCAGCGTGCAACGGAGGGCTCGGCCGAACGCGTCGGGTGCGCCCGTACGCCGCTCGCCCCGCGAGGCACCGGGATCCCGACCTGCAGACAGGCAGCGCCCGGGCCGGCGCCGCCAGGGGGCAAGAGCCGGATGATCGGTCGACTGCGGCACCGCCTGACCTACGCGAACGTCACCGCGACGCTCGCGCTTTCCATCGCCCTGGGAGGCACCTCTTACGCGGCCGTACAGCTTCCCCGCAACAGCGTCGGGACCAAGCAGCTGCGCGCATCCTCGGTGGGCTCGAGGGAGGTCCGCGACCGGTCCCTGGGGGTGCGCGACCTGAGCGCCGCCGCCCGCGCGTCGTTGCGCGGCCAGCGCGGGCCCGCGGGGCCGCAGGGACCGCCCGGCGCGGGCGCCGGCGTGGCGCTCGCCCTGACCTACAAGACCGCTGCCGCCACCGTCGCCGCCGCCAGCTCGTCAGGAGACAGCGCGGTGAACGCCACGACCGCGACCTGCGACCCCGGTCAGCGCGTGACAGGCGGCGGGCTGCGCGTCGATACCGGCAGCGACGCCTCGGCCCGCGAGAGCTACCCGAGCGCCAACAACACGGCCTGGACGGTCCACGTGGGCAACGACGGCCCGGCGGCGACCTACACCGTGTTCGCGATCTGCGCGAGCGGCTGACCGGGCACGACGAGCGGGGGAGGGACGACCGATGCGCCGGCTGCCGATCACGATCCGGCTGACGCTCGTCTTCGCCCTCATCACCGCCGCGGTGCTGGCGGCCACCGGGCTCTTCCTCCATGCCCGGATGGCCGCCGAGCTCAGCCGCACGGCCGACGACGCGCTGCGCTCGCGCGCCGATGACGTGGCCGCCGCGGTGCAGCAGAGCGGCCCGGACGCGGCCGCCGAGGTCCGCGTGCGCCTGACCGAGGTCGGCGAGAGCTTCTCGCAGATCCTCGACGCCGCCGGCGCCGTGGTCGGCGGCACCCCGGCCATCGGCCGGCGTCCGCTGCTGGGGCCCGACGAGCTGCGGCGGGCGCGCGCCGCCACGATCATCACCGGCCACCCCGCGTTGCCACGCTGGGACGAGGGCCCGCTGCGCCTGCTCGCCACGCCGATCGCCGTGGGCGACTCGTCGATGGTGGCGGTGGTCGGGATGTCGCTCTCCGATCAAGAGGACGCGCTGGACGGCCTCGCGCGTCACCTGCTGATCGGCGGCCCGGCCGCGTTGCTGCTGGCCACGCTCACGGGGTTCGGGCTCGCCCGGGCGGCGCTCCGGCCGGTCGAGGCGATGCGCCGCCGCGCCGCGGCGATCTCGGCGGCCCAGCCGGGCGCCCGGCTCCCCCTTCCCGCCACGCGCGACGAGCTCTCGCGCCTCGGCGAGACCCTCAACGCGATGCTCGCGCGCCTGGAGGTCGCGCTGGCCCGCGAGCGGGCGTTCGCCTCCGACGCCGGCCATGAGCTGCGCACGCCGCTGACCGTGCTGAAGACCGAGCTCGACCTTGCCCTGCGCCACGGGCACTCGCCCCAGGAGCTGCGGGCCACCGTGAGCCTGGCCGCGGAGGAGACCGACCGCCTGGTCAGCATCGCCGAGGATCTGCTGGTCCTTGCCCGCGCCGAGCACCGCGGGGCGACCGCGGGCCGCGAGCCCTGCGACGCCGCCGACCTGCTGCGCACCGTGCTCGAGCGCTTCGGGCGCCAGGCCGATCGCGCGGGGCGCGCGCTGGAGGCCGACGTCCCCGAGGACCTCTGGGTGATCGCCGATCGCACCGCGGTGCAGCGCGCGCTCGCGAACATGGTCGACAACGCGCTGCGCCACGGCGCCGGGACCGTCGGCGTGAGCGCGGCGATGCGCGGCGACCATGTCGAGCTGCACGTGACCGACGAGGGGGCGGGGTTCCCCGACGAGTTCCTCGCCCACGCGTTCGAGCGCTTCACCCGCGCCGACGCGGCGCGGACGCCGCGCGGCAGCGGCCTGGGCCTCGCGGTCGTGCAGAGCATCGCCCTCGCCCACGGGGGCAGCGCCGCGGCCGCCGCGCGCCGCGGCGGCGGCGCGGACGTCTGGATCAGCCTGCCGGCGGCTGAGGCCGGCACGGCGCCCGCGACGATCAGCAACGCCGTCCCAGCGCTGGCCTGGGCACCGTGACACGCACTAGACGTTCGGCGCGTTGCGCGGGCCCGACGCACGGTGGGATAGTCGTCGCGTGGGTGGGGACCCACCGGAATTCGTCCGCGGGCGAGGGGGCAGCGATGTGGAACGTGCATAGAATCGGGGCCGACGTGGTGCGGACGACGGCGGCCGTGCTGGCGGTCCTCGCGGCCGTTGCCGCAGTCGCGGCGAGCGGAGCGAAGGCGGCGACGTTCCCGTGTGATCGGCTTCTCGGCTTCGACCCCGCGGCGTTCAGCCACCCGACCCGCATCGACAACACGTTCCTGCCGCTGACGCCCGGGACCCGCTTCGTCCTCGACGGTCAGGCCAACAGCAACGGCGCCCCCCTCCCCCACCGCGTGACGTTCACCGTCACCGATCTCACGAAGGTCGTCGACGGGGTGCGCGCGGTGGTCGTCTGGGACGTCGACCTCACCGAAGGTCAAGTGGTCGAATCGGAGCTCGCCTTCTTCGCCCAGGACGACGCCGGCAACGTCTGGAACGTCGGCGAGTACCCCGAGGAGTACGACCAGGGAGCGTTCTTCGGGGCGTCGAGCACCTGGATCGGCGGCATCAACCAGGCCGAGCCGGGCCTGCACATGGTCGCCCACCCGGCGGTGAGCTCGTCCTTCTACCTGCAGGGGTACGCGCCCGACATCGAGTTCCTGGACTGCGCCCGGGTGTCCAAGCTGAACCAGACGACGACGGTTCCCGTCGGGACGTTCCGCGGCGTGCTGGTCACCGAGGAGAAGAGCCCGCTCGATCCTGACAGCGGCCTCCAGGTCAAGTCCCATGCCCCTGGGGTGGGCATCGTCAAGATCGGCGCGGTCAACGATCCCCAGGGCGAGACGCTGGTCCTGACCGACCGCGCCCAACTCGACGCGCCGGCCATGGACGCCGCGCGCGAGGCGGCGCTGGCCCTTGACGACCACGGCTACGACGTGAGCAACGTCTACCGCCAGACGCCGCGGGCGGAGTCCCCGTTCCC
>JBDTYI010000309.1:0-15396 GCA_040005775.1 Solirubrobacteraceae bacterium | reverse complement strand
CGAGCGTCTCCTCCAGGTGCGGGGTGTCCCGCGCGCGCACGTGGATGATCGCGCTCGCCTCCCCCGCGACCGTGTACGCGGCGCTCACCTCCGGGTGCCCGGCGACGGCCGCGCGCACCTCCGCGGCCGCCATGCGCCCCTCGCAGTAGAGGGCGACGACGGCGTGCGTCGGCCACCCCAGCGCGGCCGCGTCGACCACCGCCGTGTACGTGCGCAGCACGCCGTCGGCCTCCAGCCGGTCGACGCGCCGCTTGACCGCCGGCGCGCTCAGCGAGACGCGCTGGCCGATGGCCTGGAACGACGTGCGCGCATTGGCGCGAAGCAGCGCAACGATCTGCCGGTCGACGTCGTCCATCCGCGCATGGTAACCCGGCTCGGCGCAACGAATCGGGGTTGAGAAGCCGCGTCGACAGGAGAATCATTGTGCGCATGGCCAATCAGACCGCTCCCGCGACCGTGACGCCCCCGGTCCCCGACCACGATCCGATGCCCCTGAACGGCATCGACCACGTCGAGCTCTACGTCGGCAACGCGCTTCAGGCCGCCTACTTCTACGCCCATGCGCTCGGCTTCCAGCGCATCGCCTACCGCGGCCTGGAGACCGGCGACCGCACCCAGGTCTCCCACGTCCTGCGCCAGGGCCGCATCCGCCTCGTGCTCACCGGCGCGCTGGCCTCCGACTCCCCCATCGCCGCCCACCAGCACAAGCACGGCGACGGCGTGAAGACGATCGCGCTGAGCGTGCCCGACGTCGACTACGCCTACCGCGAAGCCACGACCCGCGGCGCCGAGGGCGTGAATGAGCCCCACGACATCACCGACGAGCACGGCACCGTTCGCCTCGCGACGATCAGGACCTACGGCGAGACGCTGCACACGTTCGTCCAGCGCGACGGCTACGCCGGCGCCTTCCTCCCAGGGTTCCGGCCCGTCGAGGACACCACCGAAGACAGCGGCATGCTCCTCGCGATCGACCACGTCGTCGGCAACGTCGAGCTCGGCGCGATGGACACGTGGGTCAAGTACTACGAGGACGTCTTCGGGATGACCGAGATGATCCACTTCTCCGACGACGACATCGGCACCGAGTACTCCGCGCTGATGAGCAAGGTCGTCTCCGACGGCAAGGGCCTCGTGAAGTTCCCGATCAACGAGCCCGCCGAGGGCAAGCGCAAGTCGCAGATCGACGAGTACCTCGAGTTCTACGAGGGCGCCGGCGCGCAGCACATCGCGGTCGCCACCCGCGACATCGTCGGCACCGTCACCGAGATGCGCCGGCGCGGCGTGGAGTTCATCACCATCCCGCCGGCCTACTACGAGGACGTCGTCGTGCGCGTGCCGGAGGTCGAGCACCAGCTGGCCGACCTGCGCGAGCAGGGCATCCTCGTCGACCGCGACGACCAGGGCTACCTGCTGCAGATCTTCACCCAGCCGACGGGCGACCGCCCCACCCTGTTCCTCGAGGTCATCGAACGCCACGGCGCCCGCGGCTTCGGCGACGGCAACTTCAAGGCGCTGTTCGAAGCCATCGAGCGTGAGCAGGAGAAGCGAGGGAACCTGTAGTGGTTCGTCTCCGTCAGGATTTCGGGGGTCGAGGACACAGCCAGACGGTGATCAGCGGCCGATCCAAGGTCGTCAGGACTTACGGGAAGGACCACTAGCCATGCGCTACGTCAGCCTGGGAGACGTCCCCTCCAAGCGCCACGCGCAGACGCGGCGCGACGGCAAGCTGCTCACCGAAGAGGTCCTCGGCTACGAGGGCTTCAGCGGCAACGAGTCGATCCTCTACCACCTGCACTCGCCGTGCCGGATCGACGACGTGGGCGCCTTCACGCCGATCCATCGCGAGGAGTGGGTGCCCGACACCCACGTGCACCGGCTCGCCGACGCCAACCCGATGCCGGCCGGCGGCGACCCCGTCACGGGCCGCCGGCTGATCATGTTCAACGGCGACATCGAGGTCTCCGTCTGCAAGCCGACCGAGCCGATGGAGGGCTTCCACCGCAACGGGGAGGGCGACGAGGTCGTCTACGTGCATCGCGGAAGCGGCAAGCTGCGCACGGTCTTCGGGCCGGTGCTCTACCGCGAGCGCGACTACGTCGTGATCCCGCGCGGGACGACCTACCGTTTCGAGCCCACGCCCGGCGAGGAGCAGTTCTGGCTGGTCTTCCATACGCCCGGCGAGATCGAGACCCCGAACCGCTATCGCAACCGCTACGGCCAGTTGCTCGAGCACGCGCCCTATTCCCAGCGCGACTTCCACGGCCCGATGCAGCTCGAGACCCACGACGAGGACGACGACTACCGGTTGACGGTGCGCGTCCGCGACGGCGTGCAGGAATACACGCTGGACCGCCACCCGTTCGACGTCACCGGCTGGGACGGCTACGTCTACCCGTACACGTTCAACGCCGACGACTTCGAGCCGCGCGCCGGGCGCTTCCACCTCCCGCCGCCGGCCCACCAGACCTTCCAGGGCCAGAACTTCGTGATCTGCACGTTCGCCCCGCGGATGCTCGACTGGGACGAGACGGCGGTGCCGATCCCCTACCACCACTCGAACATCCAGTCCGAGGAGGTCATGTTCTACGCCGACGGCGACTACGCCGCCCGGAAGGGCGTGGAGGTCGGCTGCATGACGCTGCATCCCTCGGGGCTGCCCCACGGCCCGCAGCCGGGCACGGTCGAGAAGGCACTGGGCGCGACGCGCACGAACGAGCTCGCGGTGATGTGGGACACCTTCCGGCCGCTGAAGCTCACCGAGCTGTGGCGCTCGACGGACAACCCGGCCTACGCCTACTCCTGGAACGAGGACAAGAGCGAGTCGATCGCCGCGGCGCCCGTCGCGCCGTAGCTAGCCGGCGCTGACCCGGAGGCGCTTGGTGCGGCTCGTCACGCCGGGCGCGGTGACGCGCAGCGTGCTCGCACCCGCTGTCGTCCGCGCGCGCAGGCGCACCGCTTTCGCGATCGGGCCGGCGGTGACGGTCCGGCGCCCGAGCGTGCGCATGCCACGCGCGAGGCGCAGGGTCGCGCGGCACGGCGTCGAGCAGGCGAGCGTGATGCGCAGGCCGGCGCGGCGCAGCGAGGTGCGCCGGATCGCTACCGGCGCCTTCAGGGTGAGGGCGACGGGCAGGGTCGTCTTCGACCCGGCGGCCTGCGCCGGCACCTGCTGCAGCGCGACGATCACGCCCGGCGACATCGGATCGGCCGACGCCTGGGCGGCCTGCGCCAGCGGCTCCGACGCGGTGGGGGTCGGGGGCGGCGTGGTCGCTGGGGGCGTCGTCGTGGTGGGCGGCGGGGGCGGCGACGCCGTCGACTCCGCGCGCTCGCAGTAAGTGACGCTGTCCGCGGCCTCGCCGTCGACGTCCGCGTCATCACCCTCGCCGCAGTCGAGAACGTCGGCGCCCGGGCCACCGGTCAGGCGGTCGGCCCCGCCGCCGCCGGCCAGACCGGGGCCGTCGCCGAAGAGCGAGTCGTCCGCAGCGCCGCCGCGCAGGTCGTCGCTTCCGGCGCCGCCCTCGAGCACGTCGCGCGCGTCGCCGCCGCTGAGCACGTCGGCGCCCGCGCCGCCGTCGATGACCGCCGACAGCAGACCGGACACGGTCGCGCGGTCGTCGCCGTCGCCGAGCTCGGCGGTGAGCGCCGGGAAGCTGGCGGTGCCGCATGTCGCCCGGTGCGCGGACACCGAGGAGCAGCCGAGGCCCGACGCGATCGTCGCGCCGTCGTCGGCCAGCGTCACCGTGGTGCCGCTGGCCGATGCCTGGAGCACGTTGACCTCGCCCGGCGCCGCCGCGTAGTCGACGGTCCCTGTCGTCCCCACATGCACCGTGGCGCCGCCGGCCGGCGGGGCGAGCACGAGCGCCGAGGCCACGGCGAGCAGCGCGCGGCGCACGTCAGACCCGGCTGGGTAGCGATCGCCAGGTGGTATAGGCGGGGCGCTTCGCGCCGCCCGACTCGCTCGTCTCGCACAGGCCCGAGTCGTAGTTGGGGTCGGTGTACCAGAGGTACTGGCTGACCATCGAGATCCCGGCGCTGTCCGGGCCGGCGTTCATGCGGTCCCAGTTGCGCTGCAGCAGCTCGGCCTGCTTGGCGAGCTGTGACGGGCGATCGGGGATGTTCCAGCGCGTCGCCGAGGCGATGCTGGCCAGCGTCACGCCGCCCTCGGTCAGCAGCAGCCCCGGGTTGGCGCTGCTGCCGTTCGGCCAGCCCGCCCAGCCGCCGGCGATCAGGCGCCGGCGCATGTCGGCCGCGTAGTTCGTCGTGCGGGTGGTCGTCGCGCGGTCGGGCGCGGTCGTGTTCGCGCCCTGGTCGAACGTGACGTCGGTGTAGTTGTGATGCGAGTAGGCGAACGACGGGCCCGCCGTGAACCCCTGCGCCGCCAGCTCGGGCAGGAACCGGGGGGCGAATGAGGCATAGCCGGTGCTCAGCCGGTTGGTGTTCGTCACGTCCGCGCAGCCCGGGCCGGTGAGGATCGGGCTCATCGGTCGCGCCGCAGCCAACTGCTTGGCCGTCGCGAACATGCGCGCAACCGTCCGGTGGACGGAGATCTTCGTGCCGTCGCTGGCGTACGCGCTCGCCGGGTTCGGGTCCTGCTGGGGCCACCACTGGAGGTTGGGCTCGTTGCAGACCTCGAGGACGTCGATGACCGCGTCGAGCGACGGCCGGGTGGGGTTGCCGCGGCCGTAGCGCGCGAGCAGCCGGTCGACGAAGCGCCCGAACGGGCTCGTCGGCGAGACGTCATCGGGCGGGCGGAAGAGAAGGCTGCGCGCCTGCGCATCGCTCTGGCCGGCCGTGCGCCGGTCGGGCATCGTGGCGGCGAGCTGCTCGGGCGTGTACACGGCGGTCCCGTTGGCCCAGGTCGGGAAGCGGTAGAGCGTCAGGACGACGCGCAGCCCGTCGCGCCGTGCGGCGGCGATCTGCTTGTCCAGCGCGGCGAACTTCGCCGCGTCGATCTGGCCGGCGGTCGGCTCGAGGGTTGGCCAGTCGGCCCACATCCGCGCCCAGCGCGTGCGGGTGTCCTGGAAG
Source organism: Solirubrobacteraceae bacterium (assembly GCA_040005775.1). Classification (GTDB taxonomy): domain Bacteria; phylum Actinomycetota; class Thermoleophilia; order Solirubrobacterales; family Solirubrobacteraceae; genus JAOPZW01. Next base: position 10,371 of record JBDTYI010000309.1, on the reverse strand, counting down.
AAGGCGGGGTTCCCGGCGGCCGTGTAGTCCTGCGGGCTGCCGGGATAGATGCACCCGGCGGGTCCGAGGACGACGGCGCGGCGCAGGTCGGAGGCCATCAGATCGCCAGCAGCGCGCGGCCGTCGTCGTCGGGGCCGATGGTCACGGCCGCGATGGCTAGGGCGTCGTGCGACGCGTAGGCGGACGGCCCCTCGCGGCGGATGCGGTCGAGGACCATGTCCGCGTGCGCGCGGCGCTCCGTAGGCCAGCCGGCGTACGTCGCCGAGAAGGCCGAGACCGCGTTGACGGCGGCGCCGGCGGGCAGGCGCATCGCCGGACCCGTGGCCACTGCCTCGGTGAGCGCCGCGTAGGCGGCCATGCGCGGGGCGGCGAGGGTCGGCGCTCCGCCGACCAGGCGCAGCCCGCGGCCCAGCCCGGCCGCAGCGAGCGCGCCGGCGCCGGCGACCAGGAACGACCGTCGGGTGAGCGTCGAGGGCACATGCACTGTGTAGCAGCCCCCGCTCGGAACGACCCGAATCCGGTGTGCCTAGGCAGGGCGTGCCGGGCGTAACATCACGGACCTTGCCTTCGGCGTCGTTCACCTGGCACGACGGATCGCGCACCGTGCGCTTCGGCCGGGACGCGCTCGAAGGCGCTTCGGAGCTGCTCGGCGAGGGCTACGTGCTGCTCAGCACCGCGCGCGGGCTCGCCGCCGCGCCGCAGCTCGCCGAGGGCGCGCGCGCCACTCACGAGGTGCCGCCCGGCCGCGTCGACGAGCTCGCCGGCGATCTCCTCGGATCGGTCGACGGCGGGCGCATCGTCGCGCTCGGCGGCGGCCGCGTGGTCGACGTCGCCAAGGCGCTCGCCTCGGCGACCGGCGGCACGGTCGCGGCGGTGCCGACGACGCTCAGCGCCGCCGAGATGACGGCCGGGCACCGCCGCGCCCGCGGGGCGCAGCAGGACACTCCGGGCGTGCGGCCGGACATCGTGCTCAACGATCCCGCGCTCAGTGCCTCCCAGCCGCCGGAGCAGCTCGCGGCCAGCGCCGCCAACGCGCTCGGCCACGCGATCGAGGGCCCGTGCACCCCCCGCTCCTCCCCCGTCCCAGAGCTCACCGCAGGCGAGGCCGCGCGCCTGTTCGCCGGAGACCTCGCCGATCGCGACGCGCTCGCGCTAGGGGCGCTGCTCTCGGGCGCCGTCATCGACTCGACCGGCTACGGGCTGCACCACGTGCTCTCCCAGACGCTCGTGCGGTTCGGCGGCGTCGGCCACGGCCCCGCCAACGCGGCGATGCTGCCCCACACCACGGCGGCTCTGCGCCGCCGCGCCCCGGACGTCCTGGCCCGGCTCGACGCCGCCGCGGGGATCGAGATGGAGACGCTCGCGCGCCGCCTGGCGGCAGCAGCCGGAGCACAGGCGCTCCGTGCCCTGGGCGTCACCGAGGACACCCTGGAGGCATGCGTCGCCGAGGCGGTCAAGCGCCGCGATCTCGGCCACATCGCCCCTGCCGCCGACGAGGCCGAGGTCCGCGCGCTGTACGAGGCGGCCTGGTAGGCGGAAGCCGGTCGACGCCGACCCCGCCGTCTGGCACCCTCCTGCGCGTGTCCAGCACGCCGACCCCGCGAACGCTCCTGATCGCCGTCCTGGGGGCCGCCGCGTTCCTCGTCCTGCTGATCGGAGGCTGCGGCACCCTGGCCGCCTACAAGGCGCCGACCGTCGGCAAGGTCGGCATCTGCCAGTCCGGCGGGCCGCTCGACGACCGCGGCACCTGCGGGCGTCCGGCGGGGGGCTAGCCTGGGCAGCCGCTGATGCTCGACCTGCTCACCGATCTGATGGCGGTCGCCGAAGGGCGCTGCACCTACGCCGAGGCGCGTCACGTCGACACACGCGCGGAGGTGCTCGCGGTGCGCGGCGGCCGGGTCGACACGATCGACGCGACCACGTCGGAGGGCATCGGCGTCCGCGTGCGCGTCGGGGGCGCCTGGGGCTTCGCCGCCACCGATCGCCTCGACCGCGCCGGCGCCGAGGCGGCGCTGGCTCAGGCGCTGGCCATCGCCCAGGCCCAGCCCGCCGTGGCGGCCACGGCTCTCGTCCCCGTCGCGCCCGCGCGCGGCCACTGGAGCTCGGCCTATGCGATCGACCCCTTCAGCATCGCCCTGGAGGAGAAGCTCGCCCTCCTGTTCGCCGCCGAGGAGGCGGTTCGCACCGGGGACCACCGACTGGCGCGCACGGAGGCCGGCGCGCGCGCGTGGCGCGAGCGCAAGGCCTTCGCGTCGACCGAGGGCGCCGCCTGCACGCAGGAGCAGGTCGCCTGTGGCGCGGGCATCGCCGCCTACGCCAGCGACGGCGCCGACGTGCAGGTGCGCACGTACCCGCTGGCCCACGGCGGGTTCTTCGCGGCCACCGGGTGGGAGAACGTCTCCGCGCTCGGCCTCGCCGACCACGGCGCGCGCGTCGCCGCGGAGGCGCTCGAGCTGCTCACCGCGCCCGCCTGCCCGCAGGGGCGCAGCACGATCGTCCTGCACGGCGAGCAGGTGGCCCTTCAGGTGCACGAGTCGATCGGCCACGCACTCGAGCTCGATCGGATCCAACTCGGCGAGGCTTCCTACGCAGGTACGAGCTGGGTCCAGCCGGGCGACATCGGCTCGGGGCTGCGCTACGGCTCCGAGCACCTCAACATCACGGCCGACGCGACGCTGCCCGGCGGCCTGGGCTCCTTCGGGTGGGACGACGAGGGTGTGCCCGCCGTGCGCACGCCCCTGATCGAGCGCGGCGAGCTGCGCGCCGCGCTGTCGAACCGCGAGAGCGCCGCCGCGCTGGGCCTCGATGCCTCGGGCGGCTGCGCCCGCGCGGACGGGTTCGCCCGTCAGCCGATCGTGCGCATGACCAACGTCTCGCTGGAGCCCGGCGCGGGCGGCTCGCTCGCCGACCTCATCGCCGACACCGACGACGGGCTGTACCTGGAGACCAACCGGTCGTGGTCGATCGACGACCGCCGCCTGCACTTCCAGTTCGCCTGCGAGATCGCTCGCGAGATCCGCGGGGGCGAGCTCGGGCGGCTGTACCGCAACGGCTCCTACGCGGGCGTGACCCCGCAGTTCTGGGGCGCGATGGACGCCGTCGGCGGTCCGCAGGACAACCGGCTCTGGGGGCTGACGAACTGCGGCAAGGGCGAGCCCGGCCAGGTGATGGCCGTCTCGCACGGGGCGCCCCCGGCGCGGTTCCGCGACGTGCAGGTCGGAGTGGCATGAGCGAGCTCAGCCTCGCCGAGCGCGCACTGTCGTTCACGCGCGGCGAGGCGCAGGCGACGGTCACGCGCGAGCGCTCGCTGTTCTCGCGCTTCGCGGTCTCCCGGCCGACGCAGGCCACCCGCGTCGACGACGTCAGCGTGTCGATCTTCCGCGTGCACGAGGGCCACACGGGCTCGGCGGAGACGAACGACGTCAGCGACGCGGGGCTGCGCGACGTGGCCGCCCAGGCCGACGCGGCCGCCCGCAGCGCGGCGCACGCCGCCCCGTCGGCAGGCGACTGTCCGGGCCTGGTCGCGCCCGCGGCAGTGCCCGCCCACGACGGCTACGACGCCGTCACCGCGCTGCTCGACCCCGCCGTCGCCGGCGCCGCGCTGCGGACCGCCTTCGACGCGTGCGCCGCGCGCGGCGCCGAGGCCTTCGGGCTCTGGACCGCGGGCGTGGTCGACACGGCGATCGCCTCGAGCACGGGCGTCGCGGTGGCCGACACGACCACCGACGCGTTCATGAAGGTCATCGCCCGCGACCGTGACGGGCGCAGTGGATGGGCCACCGGCGCCGGCGCCGCGATCTCCGACCTCGACCCGGCGGCTCTCGCCGAGCGGGCGGCCGCGAAGGTCACGCGCGTGACTCCGGTCGTGCTGGAGGCCGGCGAGTACCCGGTCGTCCTCGAGGCCGACGCCGTCGGCGCGCTGCTGGACTTCCTCGGGGCGATGGCGTTCAACGGCCTGTCCCACGCCGACGGCCGCGGCGCGCTCGCGGGCCGGCTCGGCGAGACGATCGCGGCGCCTGGCATCGCCCTCTCCGACGCGCCGCTCGGCGCGGGTACGCTGCCACACGCGTTCGATGCCGAGGCCGTGCCGAAGGCCCCGCTGGCCCTCATCCAGGACGGCGTCGCGCGCGCCGTCGTGCACGACCGCCGCTCGGCCGGTCGTGCGGGCGCTGAGTCCACCGGCCACGCGCTGATCCCCGGCGGCTCGTCCTACGGGCCGCACCCCACGAACCTCGTCCTGACCGGCGGCGACGCCTCGACGGAGGCCGAGCTCGCCGCGCCGATCGAGCGCGGCATCTACGTGACACGCCTCTGGTACGTCAACCCCGTCCACGAGAAGTCGACGCTGCTGACCGGCACGACACGCGACGGCACCTTCCTGATCGAGGACGGCCAGGTCACGCGGCCGCTGCTCGACGTGCGCTTCACCGACTCCGTCCTGCGCCTGCTCTCCGCAACAGAGGCGCTCGGCACCGCGCAGCACCTGGCCTGCGAGGCCGACTTCTACGGCCGGCGCTTCGCCTCGGGCGTGGTCTGCCCGCCGCTGCGCGCCCAGGGTTTCCGGGTCACCGGCCGCACGGTGTAGGGACGCCCGGAGGCCGCCGAAGACGTCATCAGGTGGTCGCTATAGCGACCAGGCGGTGACGTTCTGCGCGCGGGCCGAGCCCGCTCAGTTCCAGGGCGCCTTGATGAGGATGATCGTGTTGAGCGCGAACGCGATCGCGAAGCCGACCGTCCAGCGGTTCAGGTTGCGCTCGACGAGCGAGCCGCCGCCGAGCGGACCCTGGCCGGAGCCGACGCCGAAGGCCCCCGAGAGACCCGCGTCCTTGCCGGAGTGCATGAGCACCAAGAAGATCAGGACGACGCAGATTGCGACCTGGATGATCGAGAAGAGCAGTTCCATCGAGAGGTGAATGCTAGCGGCTGGGCGTGTCGCCCAGGGCGTCGATGCGCGCGAGGATCTCGACGGCCTCGGCGCGCAGCTGACGATCGACCTCGCGCCAGTCGTTCCCGGAGAGCTTGCCGGTACGCCGGTCGAGCTCGGCCTCGCGGATCTCGCCGTACTTCGTCTCCTTGGCCGCCTCGAGGTCGGCGCGCTGGGCTCCGCCGGCCTCGTCGGCGGCCGCGGCGCCCGCCCGCAGCGGCGCGCTGATCAGCCACACGACGGCGCCGAGCAGCGCGATGACCAGCAGCGGCTCGAGGACGTTCACTAGGCGCGGCCGAGGTCCTGCGCCACGCGCGCGGCGAGCCGCCCGCGGACACGGCCCCGGGCGCCGTCGGGCGCGGGCCACAGGGCGATCAGCCCGCCGGCGAACACGATCAGCCCGCCGAGCCAGATCCAGGCGACGAGCGGCGAGGTGATCAGGCGGAACTGCGACGGGAACGCGCCCTGGCGGTAGAAGTCCAGCAACCCGGCGACCGCGCGACCCTGCTCGGCGGCGGGCTTGCCCTGCGTCCGCGCGGCGAGGCCGTCGATGACCTTGTTGAGGTTGTCGGGGTCGGGCTGCACCGCGGTCCACACGTCGCGCAGCAGGCCGGCCTTCATGCCGACCTCGCTCGTCGCCTCGCCCTCGAAGATCCCGCGCACGAGGCTGCCCGTCGCGAACGGCGCCGGGTTGGGGTAGTAGCCGCGCTCGGTGTGCAGGCGCGCCACGCGCTTGCCGCCCTTGCGGACCTCGAGGTCCGCGCCCAGCGCGATGCGCTCCAAGCGCCCGCCGCGCCAGACCTCGCGCGTCGTGGGCTTGACGTACTTCACGACGTAGCCGCCGACCTTCGCCGACTGGCCGGGCACCATCCGAACGTCGCGCGCGTTCTGGAACGCCGTCGACGCGGCGACGCCGATGAACAGCACCGACATCCCGACATGGACGGTGTAGCCGCCGTAGCGGCGGCGGTTGCGCTGGAACAGGCTCGCCGCGGCGCGCAACGACCCGTCGCCGGACATCGCCCGCCGGGCACCGGCGCCCCGGACGATCTCCTGCGCGACGACGCTCAGCACGAATGCGCCGAGCGCGAACATGATGACCGCGGCGCCGTTGGTAGCCACGCCGAAGGACACCAGCCCGACCACGACGACCGCCGCGGCGACGACCGGCCACAGGAACCCCCGGCGGACGTTGGACCACGTCGCGCGGCGCCACGCGATCACGGGCCCGATGCCGCTCAGCAGCACGAGCATCAGCGCCAGCGGCACCGTGTACTGGTCGAACCACGGCGGGCCGACCGCCGCCTTCGTGCCGGTGACCGCCTCGGAGATCAGCGGGAAGAACGTGCCCCAGAAGACGACGAAGGCCAGGCCGACGAGCACGATGTTGTTGCCCAGGAACACCGACTCGCGCGACAGCAGCGAGTCGAGGTGGTGCTCGGTGCGCAGCGCCTCGCGCCGCGTGACGACGAGCACCAGCGACCCGACGATCATCGCCCCGATCAGCGTCACGAAGGGCACGCCCAGGGTCGAGGCGCCGAAGGCGTGGATCGAGTCCAGGATGCCCGAGCGCACGAGGAACGTGCCGAGGATCGCCAGCGTGCCGGTGATGAGGATCAGCGACGCGTTCCACACCTTCAGCATCCCGCGCTTCTCCTGGACCATGATCGAGTGCAGGAACGCGGTGCCGGTCAGCCACGGCAGCAGCGACGCGTTCTCCACCGGGTCCCAGGCCCAGTAGCCGCCCCAGCCCAGCTCGGAGTAGGACCAGCGGGCGCCGAGGAGGATCCCCACGCCCAGGAAGAACCAGGCGGCCAGGGCGAAGCGGCGCGTCGCCCTGATCCACTCGGCGTCGACACGGCGGACGATCAGCGCGCCGATCGCGAACGCGAACGGCACGGCCCACAGCGTGTACCCCGAGTAGAGCATCGGGGGGTGGATCATCATGCTCGGGTGGCGCAGGAGCGGGTTCAGGCCCGTCCCCTCCGTCGGCGCGACCGCGACCACGCCGAACGGGCTGGCGGCGAAGACGAGCAGCCCCGCGAAGAACGCGCCGAAGCCCAGCAGGACCGCCTGGGCGTAGGGCGCGACGTCGCGCATCCGCCGGCGCACGAGGAAGAGCACGAGGCTCGACCACATCGACAGCAGCCAGATCCACAGCAGCAGCGAGCCCTCCTGCGAGGACCACGCGGCGGCGAAGCGGTAGAAGAACGGCGTGGTGGTCGAGGAGTGCGTCGCGACCACCTGATAGTGGAAGTCCGAGGTCAGGAAGGCGACCTCGAGGACGACGAACGCGGCGGTGCTCAGCAGCGCGAGGGCGTAGACGGAGCGCCGGCCCGCGGCGACCCAGTCGCGGCGCCCGGCGCGCGCGCCGTAGATCGACGCGCCGATCCCGAAGGCGCAGACCGCCAGCGAGAGGATGAGGCACGCCTGGCCGACGGTGGCCATCAGGCGACCACTACGAGGGCGTGGGTGTCGACTGCTTGTCGCTGAACTTCGACGGGCACTTGGTGACGAGCGTGTCGCGCTCGCCTGCGTAGACGGCGCCCTGGCGGCGCACGGTGATGATGACCTCGCGCCCGTCGCGGAACGGGTCGGGCACCGTTCCGGTGTAGCGCACCGGCACCGACGTCGCCCCGTTGCGGTCGCGGACCCGGAACGTCATCGAGTTCCCGCCGCGCTGCACCGATCCGTTCACGACCTTGCCCGTCAGCTGGTAGGACCGGCCGGGCGCGCCCTTGTCCTTCAGCAGCCCGCTGGGGCTCACCGCATCGCTGGACGCGGCGAAGCTCGTATAGACGAGCGCTCCGGCCAGCAGGAGAGCGGCCGTGAGGGCGACGACGAGGCGGATGCGGCGCTTGCGAAAGGGGTCCATGCGCTGTCCGAAGTGTACGCAGGCCGGGCTTTGCGGGATCCCCTGTCCACCTGATCGGGGTCCGCTCAAGGTGTGGGAGGGGCCGGCCGAAGGATGAAAGAGAAACCTTTGGGCCGCTCCCGGGTCCTTATGGACAGAACCTCATGCCACTTCGTCAACGACATTCCACCGAGACCCATCGCCACGGCGCCCCGCGCCGCCGTCCCACCCCGCGTCGCGACGGGACCACCGCCCCGGCGCCGGTCCCCGTCGACCACCTGGCCGACGAGCACCGTATGCGCGACTCGGGCGGCCCGGACGACCGCGCCCTGTACCGCTGCGGCTGCGGCACCGCGTTCCGCGCCGACGTGAGCGCCTCGGTCAGCTGCCCCGGCTGCGGCGGCGAGCAGGCCTGGTAGGCGAAACTGCGCGCAGAGCGCTTGTTTCGCTGGCGGGTGACTCGCGCAGAGCGCTCGCACCCGGCAGATCCTCGCGCGACCGGGCATCACCGGTCTCGATGATGGTTGGACGCAGGCTGATCGGCATCTTCCTCATCGCTCTGATGGCGCTGGGGTCCATCCTGCTCTGGCTCGGGATCCCGGTCGGCGTGCTCTACGCCGCGTCGCGCCTGGTCGACAGCTCGCAGCCGTCGATGGGCGTCTACGTGCTGATCCTCATCGGCATCCCGCTGCTCATGGTGATCGTGGGCAAGGTGCTCTCGCGCCTGAACCGCACCTACGCGGACGTCATGGGCACCGCGCAGACCGACCGGGTCACGCTCCCGTGGCACCGCTCGATGCGCGGCGAGCGCGACGCCGGCCACCGGACGACCGTCCTGGACGTCGTCATGGTCACGAGCGTCGGCCTGGCGCTCCTCGCCTTCGGAACCTGGTTCTTCCTGTTCGCCGGCTCGAGCCTGCCGACCTGAGCGGGCTCAGCCGCTCACCGCGTAGGTCACGGTAACCGCCGCGGGCACGTAGCAGCGCGTCTCGTCGGTCTGCGCGGTCTTCGTCGCCGTCGTGCGCTTGCGGGTAACCCGCCGGGCCACGGGGAGGCTCGCGACGCCCTTCGCCGACTCGGCGACCGCGTAGCCGCCGCAGTAGCGGTCAGGCGCACTGGTGATCTCGGTCATCGACTGAAGCGCGCCGAGTTGCACGCCGCCCTTGTCGGCCAGGAACGCAGCGCGCGAGCGGGCGCGGTCGATCGCGTCGCCCAGCGCCCCGCGGTAGGCGGTCTCGCGGTCGGCCTGGCCGGCCGTGGTCGCGATGGTCGTCTCGCCACTGCCGTTGGCGGTCACCGTGCGCACGGTGGGCGCCGCGCCGGGATCCTGCGCGCCCGCCGTTCCCAGCACGCCCGCGAACGCGGCGACCACCAGGGCGGCCGCTCCGGCCTTCATTGCTCGCAGCATCGCTGCCTCCTCTATTGGATCACCCGAGCCTACGGGTGGTCGGGCTAGATCCGGTAGAGGAAGTCGAGCCCGAGACTGCTGAGCGCCCGCTGGGCCTCGACGTTCAGCTGCGTGAGCTGGCCGGTCAGCATCATCGTGCCCATGACGATGAGCACGAGGCCCGAGACGGCCGTCACCACGACGTAGTGCTCGCGGATCCAGCTGAACGCCGTCGTCGCGCGGTTGAACGCCAGCGCCGTCAGCAGGAACGGGACCGCGAGGCCCGCGGAGTAGAACGCGAGCAGCACGCCGCCGTGGCCGACCGAGTCGGCGGTCGAGGCGGCCGCGAGGATCGACGCGAGCGTCGGCCCCACGCACGGCGTCCAGGCGACGGCGAAGGCGAGGCCGGCGATCACGGGGCCACCTGCCCCCGCGCGGCTGATGAGCGCGTCGGGGCGCCACTCCTTGCTCAGCCGCGGCACGAAGGGCGTGGCGAGGAAGAAGACGCCCATCGCGACGATCAGCGCGCCCGCGATCGTGTCCAGCGTCGACTTGGAGTCGCGCAGGGTCGCGCCCAGGCCCGTGGCGCTCATGCCCAGCGCGACGAACATGACCGTGAACGACAGGCAGAAGATGATCGCCGGGCCGAGGACGTCGATCGTCTTCGACCCCTCGCGCATCTCGGTGATCGAGACGCCGGAGACGGCCGACAGGTAGCCGGGCACGAGCGGCAGCACGCACGGCGACACGAACGAGACCAGGCCGACGGCGAACGCCGCGATGACCGTGGTGTCGGCCTGCGCCGCGGCGGCGAGGACCATCAGCGGTCGTACCTCGCGAGGTCCTCGTCCAGGCGCCGGGCGTCGGCGTCGGAGATCGCCGGGCCGGACATCGCCACCTCTCCCGCCGCGGCGGCGCGCCGCGGGCCGCGCCGCCAGCGCGGCAGGAAGAACGCGAGCGCGGCGATGGCACCGAGCGCGAGCAGGACCGGCACGAGCCAGACCGCCAGGCTGAAGCCGCGGCTCGACGGCGTCGCGAGGATCGCCGGCCCCCACTGGGCCTTCAGGCGATCCTTGATCTGCTGCTTGGTCAGGCCCTGGGCGATGTAGCCGCGGATCTGGGTGCGCTCCTGGTCGGCGCGCGCGGACTCGGCGATGTTCAGCGGCACGTTGCACGTGTCGCACATGACCTCGTCCTCGACGTCGT
>JBDTYI010000308.1:0-3360 GCA_040005775.1 Solirubrobacteraceae bacterium | reverse complement strand
GAAGCGGTACCAGCTGAGCTCCCAGCTGACGACGATCGTCACGACGCTGCCCTCGAAGGCCGACGGGCGGGCGGCAACGACCGGAGGCCCGAGGGACCGGGCGACCCCCGCGATCGTGCGGCAGTAACGGCTGGTGTTGAAGAGGTCCAGGGCGCGCGCGAGCTTGAGGTCGGCGTTCGTCGGCACCGCGTGCACCGATCGCGGCGGGTCCGGCGGCAGCGCGGCCACCGGCTCGGGGGCGGGCGCGGGCTCGGGCAGCTCGTCGGGCTCCTCGGCGGCCGCGACGTCGCGGCGCGAGCGCAGACGGCCCAGCAGCGAGCGCGAGCGCCCGCCGCCGTTGGGGCCGCCACGGACGGTGGCGTCGTCGAGGCCCTCGCGGATCCAGCCCTCGTGGGAGGCGCGCTGGGTGCACAGCTCGCAGACGGTCCGGCGGCTGCCGCCGTGCAGGAACACGTCGGACTGCTCGCCGCGCAGCAGCGTGCGGCCGCACACGTCGCACGACGTGGCGGGGGCGCTGGTGCTGATCGACTTACGGACCACGACGGCCCAGCCTAGCGGCCGGGTGCCCGTCAGGCGTGCGCGGCCTCCGCGTCGGCCTCAGCCTCGCTGACGACCCGTTGGGCCAGATGTGCAGGCACTTCCTCGTAGCGCAGGAACTCCATCGTGTAGTCCCCCTGACCGCCGGTGAGGGAGCGCAGGTCGGGCGCGTAGGTGATCATCTCGCTCATGGGCGCCTCGGCCTTGACCTCGGTCATCCCGCCCGCCGGCTCCATGCCGTGTGGGCGCCCGCGCCGCGAGTTCAGGTCCCCGATGACATCGCCCACGGCGTCGTCGGGCACGCTGAGGGTCACGAGCATGATCGGCTCCAGCAGCACCGCCCCGGCCTGCGTGAGCGCGTCGCGCATGGCAATCGACCCGGCCATCTTGAACGCCATCTCACTGGAGTCGACCGTGTGGTAGCTGCCGTCGTGCAGGTGCACCCGCACGCCCTTGACCGGGAAGCCCGCGACCGCGCCGTGGGCGAGCGCGTCCTCGCAGCCCTTGCGCACCGCCGGGACGAAGCCCGTCGGGATCACGCCGCCCTTGATCTCGTTGACGAAGTCGAACGGGTAGGCCGGGTCGCTCTCGTCCAGCGGCTCGATGCGGATGTGGCAGTCGCCGAACTGGCCGCGGCCGCCGGTCTGCTTCTTGTGGCGACCGTGAGCGGCCGCGGGCCTGCGGATCGTCTCCTGGTAGGGCACGCGCGGCGGCTTGAGGTCGACCTCGGCGCCGAAGCGGTCGCGCAGCCGGTCGACGATCACCTCGACGTGGACCTGCGAGAGGCCGGCGACGATCTGCTCGCCGGTCTCGGCGTCGCGGTGCAGGTCGATCGTCGGGTCCTCCTCCTGCAGGCGGCGCAGCGACGTGAAGACCTTGTCCTCGTCGCCGCGGGCCTCGATCGCGAAGGCCATCACGGGCTGGGGTAGCTTGATCGCGGGCATGACGATCGGCTCGTCGCGCTCGGCCAGCCAGTCGCCCGCGCGCGTCTCCTTGAGCTTGGCGACCGCGCCGATGTCCCCCGGCCCGAAGCCGTCGGCGTGCGCCTGCTCACGGCCCTGGGGCACGATCAGCGTGCCGATGCGCTCCTTGGCGTGCGCGCGGGTGTTCAGCACCTGGCGGTCGGGCGCCATCGCGCCCTGGTAGACGCGGAAGAAGTTGATGCGCCCGGCGAACTGGTCGGCCTTGGTCTTGAAGACGTAGGCGAAGAGCTCCTTGTCGGCGTCGGGCTCCAGCGTGATCTCGGGGAGCTCCAGGCCGCCGTGCTTCACGGGGCTGGGCAGGTCCTCGACGATCGCGTCGAGCAGCCGGTTGGTGCCCAGGTTGCGCGTGGCGACGCCGCAGACGACCGGGAAGATACCGCCGTGGTTCGTGCCCTCCTTCAGGGCGGTGACGAGCTCCTCGTGAGAGATCTCCTCGCCCTCGAGGTAGCGCTCCATGAGGCTGTCGGAGACCTCGGCGACCTCGTCCATGAGCTTCTCGCGGTACTCCTCGGCCTGCGCGACGAGCTCGGAGGGGATGTCGATCTCACGGCAGCTGTCGCGCGAGTCGCCGTCGTATTCGTAGGCCTTCATGTCGACGAGGTCGATCACGCCGCGGACGTCCTGCTCGGAGCCGATCGGGATCTCGGTGGCGACGACGTGCGGGCCGAACGCGGACTTGAGCGTCTCCAGGACGCGGAAGAAGTCGGCGCGCTCGCGATCGAGCATGTTCACGAAGACCATGCGCGCGAGGTCGAGCTCGGCGGCGCGCTGCCACAGGCGGGCGGTGTTGACCTCGACGCCCATCACGGCGTTGACGACGAACACGGCGGACTCGCACACGCGCAGGGCGCCGAGCGCGTCGGCGACGAAGCTGGGCTCGCCGGGGGTGTCCAGGAGGTTGATCTTGCGCTCGTCCCATTCGAAGGAGCTGAGCGACGCGCTGATGGACATCTGGCGCGCCTGCTCGTCGGGATCGCCGTCGGACGCAGTGGTGCCCTCGGTGACCGACCCGAGTCGGTTGACCACCCCGGCCTGGTAGAGCAGGGCCTCGTTCAGCGAGGTCTTGCCACTGCCGCGGTGGCCCACGAGTGCCACGTTGCGGATGCGGTCGGCGCGATGCATGCCAGGACTCCTCTCCTCGGGGACGCGAGGAGGCCGACCCTAGTGCCGATCGTCGCGATCGTCCAGCGCATCTCAGGCCGCGGTGGCGGCGCGTGCGGCGGCGCCCACGGCGAGGACGTCGGCGCGCTCGTTCAGGGCGTTGCCGACGTGGCCGCGCACCCACTTCCAGCGCACGGCGGCGTGACGCTGGCACTCGGCGGCCAGCGCCTGCCAGAGCTCCTGGTTCTTCACCGGCTTGCCGCCGGCGGTCTTCCAGCCGCGGCGCAGCCAGCCGGCCATCCACGACGTCATCCCGTCGCAGACGTAGCGCGAGTCGGTCACCACGCAGATGTCGCTGCCCGGCGGCAGGAACCGCATGCCCTCCAGGGCGGCGGTCATCTCCATGACGTTGTTCGTGGTGTGCGCCAGGCCCCCGCAGAGCTCGGTCTCGCTGCCGTCGGGGCGACAGACGATCGCCGCCCAGCCGCCTGGTCCGGGGTTGCCCTGGCAGGCGCCGTCGGTCCAGACGAGCGCTTCGAACGACGGAGTCGCGCTCACTCGGTCAGGCGTGAGCGCAGCCGCAGGACGGCCTTGGTGTGCAGCTGCGAGACCCGCGACTCGGTGACCCCGAGGACCTCGCCGATCTCTCGCAGGGTCAGGTTCTCGTAGTAGTAGAGGGCGACGACGAGCTTCTCGCGCTCGGGCAGGCGGGCGATGGCGTCGGCGACCCGGTCCTTGA
>JBDTYI010000307.1:0-9078 GCA_040005775.1 Solirubrobacteraceae bacterium | reverse complement strand
GCCCTCCTACATCGGCGCCATCGCCGCCGGGCTCAAGCGATGGCGCAGGTGGCAGCCGAGAAGCCCGCCGGGTCGGCGCCCCAGACGCCGCGGTGCCCACCGGTCGTCACGACCTGGACGCGCCGCAGAACCTTGGCGCCGCGGCGCCACTCGAAGGTCACCGTGGCCCGCAGGACATAGGCCGGGCGGCCCTTCGCCGGGGGTGTGATGGTGAACGTCCGGCCGGTCTGGCGGGGGCGCGCGAACGACTTTCCGGCGTCCAGCCAGCCGGAGTCCCCCGACGCACCGAGGGTGCGCCACTCGCCGCTGCCGGTCTGGAACTCGCCCTGGATGCGCATGTACATGTGCGTGCGCTGCTTGCCGAGCCCGCGCATGTAGCCGCGCACGCCGAACGCGTCCGGGTGGCCCTTGGTGTCGCAGACGTTCACGGTCGCCCACGGCTTCGCGGTGCTCGCGGCTGCGGGGCCGGCCAAGGCCAGGGTCCCCGCGAACACCGCCAGTGCTGCGCGCATCGCTCTCACAGCGTGAAGATACCCGTGCGCCGCCGGGGGTTTCGGTGCCCGCGGCGGCGCACGCTCACATCAGCAGCCGGCCTTGTACAGGGCCGCCTGGTTCTGGTCGAGGTTCTCCTTGGTGACCGACGTGAAGCCGGTGCCGATCTTCTTCGTCGTCGGCTTGCCGGTCAGCGCGTTGTAGGCCTGCTGAACGCCGTCGGCGCCGATCTCGGCCGGCTTCTGGGCGATGAGCGCCTGGACGAGGCCGCCCTTCAGGTCCTCGACCTGCTTGGGGCCGGCGTCGAAGCCGACGATCTTGACCTTGCCCAGCTTGCCCGCTTCGCGCAGGCCGCTGGCCGCGCCCTCCGCCGAGAACAGGTTCGTGGCGAAAATGCCCTTGAGGTCGGGGTTGCGGGCGAGCTGTGCCTTTACGATCGCCGCTGCCTTGTCGGGCTCGTCGTTGGAGTAGTCCTGGCCCACGTAGGTAAGGCCCGCCGCCTTGGCGCCCGCCTGGAAGCCCTTGCCGCGGGCGTCGGTGGTGGAGATGCCGGGCTTGACGTTGACGACGAAGACTTTGCCGTTGCCGCCGATGAGCTTGCCCAGCGTGGCGGCCGCCGCCTTGCCGCCGCCCTCGTTGTCGGAGGCGATCTGCGATACGGCGAAGTCCGACTGCTCGAGCGTGGTGTCGACGAGCACGACCTTCGACCCCGAGGTCGACAGCTGCTGGATGGGGGCGAACATCGCCTTGGTGTCGGTCGGCGCCACGAGCACGGCGTCGGGCTTCTTGGCCGCGACCGCGTTGACGATCGGCGTCTGCAGGCTGGCGTCGAACTTGTCTGGCCCCTGGAAGTTCAGCGACACACCGAGCTGCTTGGCCTTCTCCTGGGCCCCGCAGTTCATCGTGATGTAGAACTCGTCGCCCTTTACCCCGGCGATCAGGGTCATCTTGTAATTCTTCTTGGAGCCGCTCGACGTGGACGACCCGCCGCTCGAGCTGCTCTTGTCGTTGCTGCTGCCGCACGCGGCGACCGCAAATGCGAGCGCCGCCACCATCGCGGCGATCAGGGTTCTGCGCACCATCTCTGCTCCTCCTTCTGGGGACATGGACTGACTCACCGCCGGAACTGGCCGCGACGGCGCAACTGGTCGAGGTACACGGCGCCGACCAGCACGGCGCCGACGGCGATCTGCTGCCAGAACGGCTGCACGCCGAGGATCACGAAGCCGTTCTGCAGGACCGCGGGGATGAAGACGCCGAAGATCGTGCCGAGCATCGTCCCGATGCCACCGAACAGGCTCGTGCCGCCGATGACGACCGCCGCGATGGCCTGCAGGTTGTCGGTGTCGTGGCCGCCGATCGTGGTCGTCGAGAAGCGCGCGAGCGACAGGAAGCCCGCAAGGCCCGCCAGCATCCCGGCCAGCGCGTAGACCTTGATCAGGTGGCGGTCCACGTCGATGCCCGCGCGGCGCGCGGCCTCCTCGTTGGAGCCGACCGCGTACGTGTAGCGCCCGAAGCGGGTGGCCGCGAGCGCGACGCCGAAGACGATCGCCACGGCGAAGGCGATCACGACCAGCCACGGGATCTGCCCGAAGGCGCGACCCGTGCCGATGCCGGTGATGAGCTTGAACGGCACGTCGCGCTGGTCGACTCCGCCGGTGATCACGAGCGCCCCGCCGAGGCTCATGCCCAGCGAGCCGAGCGTGACGATGAGCGCCGGGATCTTCGCCCGCGCGACGAGGAAGCCGTTGAGCGTGCCCCACGCGAGGCCGGCAAGCAGGGCCACCGCGAGGCCGAGGACGATGACGCCCGTGTTGTTGCCGCCCGCGGAGTGCATGACCTTCGCGGCGACGACCCCGCTGAATACCAGCACCCCACCGACCGAGAGATCGATGCCCGCGGTGATGATCACGAACGTCATGCCGGTCGCCAGGACGAGCAGGACCGCGGCGTCGGTGGAGATGTTGCGCGCGTTGTCGGTGGACAGGAACGCGCTGGGCTCGAGCAGGCTGAAGACGACGATGAGCGCCACGAGGATGAGCCCGATCCAGGTGCTCGACCCGGCGACGAGGCGCTGCAGGAACCGAGCCCGTCCACCCGGACCGCCCGAGCCGTCGTCGTTGACCTCGGGCGCCTCGCCGGTGGTCCGCACGTCGGTCATGCCGCCTCCCCGTCGTGGGTGATCGCGCCGGTCATGGCACCGACGATGTCCTCCATCGACACCTCGCCGCGCTTGAAGCGCGCGACGCGCGTGCCGAGGCGCAGGACCTCGATGCGGTCGGCGACCTCGAGGACCTCGGGCATGTTGTGGCTGATGAGCACGACGGCCAGGCCCTGCTCGCGCACACGCCCGATGAGGTCGAGCACGTTGCGCGTCTGCACGACGCCGAGGGCCGCCGTCGGCTCGTCCATGAACACGACCTTCGAGGCCCACGTGACGGCGCGCGACACAGCGATGCCCTGGCGCTGGCCTCCGGACATCGTGGCCACCGGGGCGCCGATGTCCTGCAAGCTGACGCCGAGGTCGTCGAAGACCTCGCGGCTGCGGCGGCGCATGGCCTGCTTGTCGATGAATCCGAGCCGGCCGAGGAGCCCGGGGCGCATCACCTCGCGCCCGAGGAACATGTTGGCGCCCGGGTCGAGCTCCGCGGCCAGGGCGAGGTCCTGGTAGACGGTCTCGATGCCCAGCCGGCGGGCGTCGAGCGGCGAGCCGATCACCACGTCCTGGCCCTCGAAGGCGATCGTCCCGGCGTCGGGCTGCTGCACGCCCGCGAGCGTCTTGACCAGCGTCGACTTGCCGGCGCCGTTGTCGCCGACGAGCGCGACGACCTCGCTCGGGAACACGGTGAAGTCCGCTCCGCGCAGCGCGTGCACGCGGCCGAAGCTCTTCACGATCCCTCGCGCTTCCAGCAGGGGCTCGGGCATCAAGCAGGCTCCTTGTCGAGGCGCAGGTCGAGGGCGACGACCGCGGGCAGATCGTCGAGGCCAGCGTACGTTCCGGCGGCGACCCCGGCGAGCAGCGCAGCGCCGCGGCAGCCCGCTTGCTCGACGGGCGGCGCGGCGACGGCCCCGCGGGCGCGCTTGGTGGCGATGAGCGCGCTGTCGCGCGCCCAGCCCCCGGCCACGACGACGCGCAGGTGGGGGCCGCTGACGGCGTCGATGTGGGCGAGGATCGCCGTGGCCTCGGCGGCGACGGCATCGAGGGCGGCGCGCCAGATCGCGCCGGGCGCGGCGTCGGGCATGGCGGGCGGCGTGCGGTCCAGCGCGTGCAGCTCGAGCACCAACGGCGCGCCCGCGCCGGGCGCGATCGACAGCGCGGCAGCGTCGAGGCGCTCGAGGTCCGCCTCGCCGAGGCCCAGCCCGTCGAGCACCTCGCGCAGCGCGAGCCCCGACCACAGCGAGCCGAGCAGCGCCTGGCGCCCGGGGGCGAAGTGGCAGCCGACGGTGACCCCGCCCGCGACGCTGCGGCGGACGGCTTCGTCGGGCAGCGGGCCGGTGACGATCCGGACGAGCGCCTCCGCGGTGCCGCACGAGTCCAGGACATCGCCGGGCGCGACGACACCGACGCCCACGCCCGCGGCGAGGTGGTCGTGACCGGCGACGGTCAGCACGGCGCCGCGCAGCTCGGATGGGATGTCCCCGGTCGCGCGGCCGGCGTCCTGGCCGGCGACCAGCGGCTCGGCAAGCAGATCGTCCGGGAGCCCGCCCCAGGCGAGGGCGTCCTGGTAGGGCCGCGCCTCCCCGACGTCGAGGAGCCCGGTCCGCGAGGCCAGCGACAGCTCGGTAACCTGGCGCCCGCCGAGGCGGTGCACGACCCACTCGGCGACGTTCAGCCAGCGTGCAGCGGCGCGCGTCTCCGGGGCCGCTTCGCGCAGCGCCGCGATCTTGGCCAGCGAGCACAGCGGGGAGGCCGGCAGGCCCGTGCGCGTGGTGAAGGCCGGCAGGTCGGTGGCGATCGCGTTCGCCTGCGCGGCGCCGCGCCCGTCGTGCCATGCGATGGCCGGGTGCAGCACCTCACCGGCCGCGTCGAGCAGCACGCCTGTCTCGGCCATCGACGTCACCCCGACGGCGGCCACCCGCCCGTCGGGGGCCGCCCGGAGCGCCGCCGCCCCGGCGGCGACGGCGGCGGCGAAGAGGCGATCCGGATCGATTTCGGCACCGGTGCGCACGCGGCGCCAGGGCGTCGGCGCGCTGCCCACGGCGACCTCGGCGCCCGCCGCGTCGACCAGTGCCGCCTTGCAGGCCGTGGTGCCCACGTCGATGCCGAGCAGCAGGTCAGCCACCGCCCACCTCCGGCGGCCGGCACACGATCGCCACCAGGTCGCCTTCGGCGACCACGTCGCCCGCCGCATGGGGCACGAGCAGCGCGTCGCCGCGAGCGACGTCAAGCCCGGCGATCGCGCCGGCGCCCTCGGTCACGACGATCACCACGAAGCCGACGCCCAGCGCGGCGGCGCCGCCGCCGGGGGCGATGCGCTGGGCGCGGAAGAAACGCGCCGCGGCGGCCGGCAGCAATTCGGACAGCGCGTCGTCGGGCCGCGGGCCGAAGAGTGCGGCCGGGTCGCGCGCGCCACGTTCGACGCACGCCAGCGCCACGTCCCACCCGAGCCCGAGGGTGGCCTCGTCGGCGTCGGCGATTCCGAAGCCCTTCCACTCGAGCATGATCGAGAGGTCGGTGGGCTCCTGGAGCTCGGCGATGAGCACGCCCGCGCCGATCGAGTGCGCGACGCCCGCCGGGACGAACAGCGCGTCGCCGGCGGCGACCCCGACCGGGTGCAGGGCCCCCAGCAGCGCGTCACGATCCTGCTCGGCCGTCCACGTCCGCAGCGTCGCCGCCTCGACGCCCTCGCGGAACCCGAGGTGCACCTGCGCCCCCGGCTCGGCGGCGACGACGATCCACGCCTCGGTCTTCCCGAAGCGCGTGCCGAGGTGCTCGGCGGCGAACGGCCCTTCCGGATGCACGTGCACGGGCAGGCGCTCGCCGGCGTCGAGCAGCTTCACGAGCAGCGCGGGGTCGGGCCCGAAGCGCGCGACGTGCGCGCGCCCGAGCCAGGCCTCGGGCTCGGCGGCGATCGCGTCGCGCAGGAGCGATCCGTCGCCGAGCCGGCTCAGGCCGAGCGGCGCCTCTCCGAACGCCGTCGTGGTCGATCCGATCCACTCCTCGGGGGTGTCCTGCGCACCGCCGAAGCCGCGGAGCGCCGCGATCGCCGGGCCGCCGCGGTAGAAGCGCGCGATCACGTTGGGCGGGAGCTTCTGCGCGGTTGCGATCACGCCGGCGCCACCTCTCCCGACCCGCGCACGACGAGCTCGCAGGCGATGGTGCTGCGTCGTGCGGCGGGTGCGTCCGCGGCGTCGAGCCGGTCGTAGGCCAGCCCCGCCGCGATGCGCCCCATCTCCTCGGGCGCCTGGCGCACGACCGTGACCGGCGTGGCGAGCATGTCGGCGAACTCGAAGTCGTCGAAGCCGACCAGCGCGATCGCGCGGGCCGCGTCGCGGAGGGCGCGCAGCGCACCGAGCGTGTTGCGGTTGTTCGCGCAGAACAGCGCTGTCGGGCGCCGGCCGGCGGGCAGTGCGAGCAACTCGCCGACGACGGCCCGCGCGGTGTCAGCGTTGTGGCTGCCGTCGCGGACGAGCTCGGGCGACGGCCCGACTCCGGCGTCGCGCAGCGCCGCCTCGTAGCCGGTCAGTCGCTCGCCTGCGGTGTACATGGTCCGTGCGTCGCCCACGAAGGCGATGCGCTCGTGCCCGCCCGCGAGCAGGTGGTCCACCGCGGCGCGCGCGCCGCCGGCGTTGTCGGCCAACACCGTGTCGGCCTCGACACCACGCGGCGGGCGGTCGAGGAAGACGACGGGGGTGCCCGCGGACAACTCGTCCTCCATGTAGGAGTGGTCGTTGCCCGCGGGCACGATGATCAGCCCGTCGACCGAACGCCGCAGGAGGCGCAGGACGAGGTCGCGCTCGCGCTCGGGATCCTCCTCGCACGAGGCGGTGATCACCATGTGCCCGCGGGCGTGCGCCGCGTTCTCCACGGCTCGCGCGATCGCCGAGTAGAACGGATTCGCGACGTCCTCGATGATCAGACCCAATGCAGCCGCCCGGCCGTTGCGCAGTGAGCGGGCGACGTCGTTGCGGGCGAAGCCCAGCTCGCGGATGGCGGCCTCGACGCGCGCGGCGGTGGCGTCGCGGACGCCCGCCTCGGCGTTCACCACGCGCGAGACCGTCTTCAGGCTCACCCCGGCGGTGCTCGCGACGTCGCGCATGGTCGGTCTGGCCACCTCGCTCCTTGCTCCTTGTGGTTGACAACGTTGTCAACCGGACCCGACGCGGACCTTAGCCAGGCGTTGACAACGCTGTCAAGGCGGCGACCCGAGCCGGGTCGACGAGGCCCGCGACCTCCGTCTCGACACTGGCGGCGCCGGTCGCCAGCCCAGCGGCGACGGCCACCGCCCACTCCGCCCCGCGCTCCAGGGCGACGCCCACGCCGCCTACGACGGCGTCGCCCGCGCCGATCGGGTTGCGCACCACGCCGACGCCTGGCGCGGCGTACCATCGCCCGCCCGCGACGTCGGCGAACGCCGCGCCGGCCTCCGCGGCGGTGACGAGCGCGCGCCGCGCGCCGCGGGCGACCAGCGCCACTGCCGCCGCCTCCGCGCGGCCGCGCACCTCGTCGCCGGCCGCGACGATCTCGTCCGTGCGGCCGTGCAGCATGGCCTCGGCCTCAGCGAGGTTCGGCGTCACGAGGTCGGCACCGCGGAGGACGGCCGCGGCCAGATGCTCGCCGCTGATGTCCACGATCGCCATGGCACCGGCCGCCCGCGCGATCGCGGCGAGCCGTGCATAGGCGTCCACCGGGGCCTCCGGGGGCAGCGACCCGCTGCACGCCAGGACCGTATGGCCGGCCAGCGCCTCGGCGACCAGCGCCTCGAAGCGCCCCCAGTCCTCAGGCGCCAGCGGAGGGCCGGGCTCGTTGAGGACGGTCGCACGCCCGTCGTCCTCCAGGAACACCGTCGCGGAGCGCAGCTCGCCGGGCACCTGGACGCCGCGTAGCGCGATGCTCTCGTCGGCCAGCAGCGCGGCGCACGCAGCGCCGGTCCGGCCGGGCAGCAGCGCGGCGAGCACCGCCGGCTGCCCGAGCTCGCGGCACACGCGCGCGACGTTGACGCCCTTACCGCCGGGCGTCACCGCGACCTGCGTGGCGCGCAGCACCTCGCCGGGGCGCAGCGCGGGCACCGAGACGGTGCGGTCGAACGTGAGGTTGGGTCCCGCGATGAGCACGGCTTGGAAGGCTGCCCTGAATCTGACAACGTTGTCAACCATGAGCGCCGCGTACCGGTTGAACCGCCTGTTCCACGCGCGCTCGGGTCGCTGCATCGACGTCGCCGTGGATCACGGCTTCTTCGGCGAGCCGAGCATGCTGCCCGGGATCGAGGACATGGCCGCGGCCGTGGAGACGCTCGTCGCCGCCGGCCCGGACGCGATCCAGCTCTCCCCGGGCCAGGCGCCGCTGCTCCAGGCGGTGCCCGGGCGCACCAAGCCCGCGCTCGTCCTGCGCGTTGATGTCGCCGACGTCTACGGGCCGGCACCACCCGAGGCGCCCTTCAGCCACGTCGTCGACGACGCCGTCGGCGTCGCGGTCCGCCTCGACGCGGCTTGCGTGTGCGTGAACCTGTTCGACGTGCCCGGCGCGCCGGACCTGCGCCGCCAGTGCATCGAGAACATCACCGCCCTGCGCACGGCCGCCACGCGCACCGGGATGCCGGTGATGGTCGAGCCGCTCGTGTTCGCGCCGGGCGCGGGCGGCTACAGCGTCGACGGCGACGCCGACCGCATCGCCGCGCTCGTCCGCCAGGCGGCCGAGCTCGGCGCTGACGTCATCAAGGCCGATCCGACCACCGACCTCGGGCAGTACCGCCGGGTCGTGCAGGCAGCGCGCGTGCCACTCCTCGTCCGCGGCGGCGGGCGCGTCAGCGACGACGAGCTGCTGGCGCGCACGCGCGCCGTGCTCGACGCCGGCGCTCGCGGGATCGTCTACGGCCGCAACGTCATCCAGCACGAGGACCCGGCCGGCATGGTCCGGGCGCTGCGCGCGGTCGTCCATGGCGAGTGAGGTCCGGATCGGGCTGATCGGCGGCGGGCTGATGGGCCGTGAGCTGGCCGCGGCGATCGCCCGATGGGCCGCGCTCGACGAGCATCCCGTGCGCCCGCGCCTGACCGCCGTCTGTGACACGAATCCGGCCGCGCTGGGCTGGTTCGACCGGATCGACAGCGTCACGCACCGCACCGGGGACTACGCCGAGCTGCTGGCCGGCGACGCCGACGTCGTCTATATCGCGGTGCCCCACCACCTCCACGAGGAGCTCTACGTGGCCGCCGCCACGGCGGGCAAGGACTTCCTCGCCGAGAAGCCGTTCGGGATCGACCTCGGCGCGGCACAGCGCATCGCCGCGGCGATCGAGCGCGCCGGCGTGTTCGTGCGGTGCTCGAGCGAGCTGCCGTTCTTCCCGGGCGCCCAGCTCGCCTACGAGATGCTCGCCGGCGGCGCGCTGGGCCAGCCGATCGAGGCCAGCAACGACTTCCTGCACTCCT
>JBDTYI010000306.1:0-2887 GCA_040005775.1 Solirubrobacteraceae bacterium | reverse complement strand
CACTACCAGACGCTGATGCTGCTGATCGCGCTCGCGTCGGTGCTCTACGGCTCGGTGATGGCCTTCACGACGAGCGACACCCGGCTGATCCTCGGCTACTCGTCGGTCGCGCAGCTGGGCTTCATCACGCTCGGGATCTTCTCGCTGACCGACCAGGGCGTGCAGGGCGCGCTGCTGCAGTCGGTCAACCACGGGCTGGTCGTCGCCCCGGCGTTCTTCATCCTCGCGCTGCTCGCCCGCCGCGCCGGCTCGGAGGACCTGCGTGCCATGGGCGGCCTCGCGTTCCGCGCGCCCGTGCTCGCCGTGCTGTTCCTGATCGTCGCGCTGGCGAACCTGGCCATGCCCGGGTCGGCGAACTTCGTCGGGGAGTTCCTGATCCTGTTGGGCGTCTTCCAGACGAAGATCGTCATCGCGATCGTCGCCTTCACCGGCGTCGCGCTGGCCAGCGTCTACACGCTGCGGCTGTTCGTGCGCGCGATGCACAACCGCCAGGTGGAGGGCGTGGAGTCGCGCGAGCTCAGCGTCCGCGACGGCCTCGTGCTCGTGCCGCTCGTGCTGGCCATCCTCGCGCTCGCGCTGTACCCGCAGCTGCCGCTGGAGCGCTCCGAGCGCGCGGTCAAGACGAGCGTCGCCCCCGCAAAGGCCGCGGCCCAGCCCGCGGCGGAGGCCTCGCGATGACCCTCGCGCTCGCCAAGGCCCCGACCGTCGACTTCGCCGGGCTGTCGCCGCTGATCGCGCTGCTCGGCGGCGCGACCGTGGTGCTCCTCACCGGCCTGCTGCGCCCGCGCCTCGTGCGCGAGACCCTCGTGCCGCTGCTGGCGATCGTCGCGTTCGGCGCCTCGATCGGCCTGGGCATCTGGCAGTACGGCGACCCCAAGGACCTCATCAGCGGCGCGCTGCGCCTCGACGACCTGACAATCGTGCTGTCGTTCGTGTTCTGCACCGGCGGGATCGCGGCCGTGCTGCTGTCGTGGAACGCGCTGGCCCCGCGCGAGGCGGCCCACGGCGAGTACTACGCGCTGATGCTCACCGCCGCGGGCGGGATGTGGGTGCTCGTCGCCGCGCAGAACCTCGTCACCGTGTTCCTCGGCCTCGAGCTGCTGTCGATCCCGCTCTACGTCCTGTGCGCCACCGAGATGCGGCGCGCAACGTCGCTCGAATCGGGGCTGAAGTACCTGATCATCGGCTCGGTCGGCTCGGCCACCGTGCTCTACGGGCTGGCCTTCCTCTACGGCGCGACCGGCTCGACGGACTTCACCGGCATCGCCCGGGGCGTGCGCGGCGACGCGGCGGGGGACCCGCTGCTGCTCACCGGCATCGCGCTCACGGTGGTCGGCCTTGGCTTCAAGGCCTCGGTGGCGCCCTTCCACCAATGGACGCCAGACGTCTACGAGGGTGCGCCCACACCGGTGACGGCGTTCATGGCGGTGGCCACGAAGGCGGCCGCGTTCGGCGTGTTCCTGCGCCTGTTCGACAGCGCGCTGCTCGGGGCCGCTGACGACTGGGCGCCCGCGCTCGCGGCCCTGGCGACGTTCACGATCATCGTCGGCAACGTCGGCGCGATCGGCCAGTCGTCGCTCAAGCGCCTGATGGCGTGGTCGTCGGTCGCGCAGGCCGGCTACATGCTGGCCGGGGTCGTCGTCGCGACGCGCCTGGGCGTCTCGGCGACCGTCTTCTACCTCGCGGTGTACCTCGTGATGAACCTCGCCGCGTTCGCGGTCATCGCGATCCGCGAGCGGTCCACGAGCCTGGGCGACGACATCGCCTCCGTCCGCGGGTTGGGGATGACGCACCCGCTGCTGGCCGCGTCGCTGACCGTGGCGATGCTCGGCCTTGCCGGCATCCCGGCGACCGCCGGGTTCATCGGAAAGTTCTACCTCATCGATGCCGCGGTCGCGGGCGACTACGCGTGGCTCGGCGTCGTGATCGTCGTCGGCTCGATGATCTCGCTCGTCTACTACCTGAAGGTCATCGCCGCGATGTGGATGCAGGCCGCACCCGTGACGGGCAGCGCGGCCGCGGTCAGCGCCTCGCGCCGCCCGGCCCTCGCCGGCGGCTCCGCCGAGGCGACCTCGCCGCGCGCCGACCTCGGCTCGTGGATCGTCGCCGCCGTCTTCGGCGCCGCGACGCTGGTGCTGGGCATCGTCCCCTCGCCGCTGTTCCACCTGGCCAAGGACGCCGGCGCAGCGCTCATCGGGCTGAAGTAGAGCGCTGCGGGTAGGCCCCGAGCATGAGCGACGACAGCGCACAGCCCAAGGACGACCCGCGCGAGATGGGCGTCGGCGACCAGCAGCCCGAGGAGCAGCCCGGCCAGGGCGGGAGCGGGAAGGACCAGGGCCCCGAGAGCGGCACCGACAACCCGAGCGCGCCGAGCACGTCCTCCGACGAGGAGAGCGACGCGGGCAAGGCGACCGGCAACGAGGGCGCCGCCGGCAGCTGAGGCGCGGCGGCCTCGTGCGCAGCCGCTGAGGGGCCGACGGCCTCGGAGGAGGTGTGCCGAGTTGACGGTCTATACGACCGTCAAGGCGTCACACCCCCTCCCTCGGTGCGCTGTTTCGGCGCCCATAGGCGCCGTGCAGCGCAGCCCGCGCCGCTTCGACGCCACCCGCGCAACGCCACCACCCGGGGCGCCGCGGCGCCCTCGTGGCCGACAGGCGGGGGATCGTCCCCGCCGGGGCCCGCGGTAGCCTCACCGCCCCGTGCTCCACCCAGCCGAAAGCTTCACCGAGGGCGAGCGCGCCCGCCTCGCGCCCCACGTCACGAACCTCGACGCGCCCGTCTTCGCGCTTGTCGGCCTCCCCGAGACCGTCAAGGGCGCGATGTTCGCGCGCTACTCGCGCTACCCCGGCACGCTGCGCCGGCTGTTCCTCGACGAGTTCGCCGACTC
>JBDTYI010000305.1:0-4328 GCA_040005775.1 Solirubrobacteraceae bacterium | reverse complement strand
GCGGGGTGGTCGAAGCGGGCGACCTCGTCGAGCGTGTAGTCGCGCAGCGGCAGGTCGATCGAGCCGCGCCAGTTGGCCACCCACACGTCGAGGCCCGCGTCGAGCAGCGCCTCGGGCAGCGTCCGGTGCAGCGGGGCGCCGTAGAAGATCTCCGCCCGCGTGCCGCTGCCGTGCATGAACAGCACGGGGTCGCCCCCTGGCTCGCGACCGGCGGGCGCGAGCCGGTGCAGCGTCAGGTCGACGCCGTCGTCCGTGCGCACGTCGACGACCCGACGTTGCAGGCCCGGGCGCGACGTGACCGGTTCCCAGTTGCCGGCAACGTGCGCCTCCCCCGGGAAGTCGGGCTGCCCGGCCTGCGCGCGCGGGCCGAGGTAGACGCGCAGCAGCGAGCCGGTGAACCGCCGCCCGAAGCGCAGCCGGTCGCGCAGCGCGCCGCGCATCCCCAGCGTCATGGCCAGCAGGCCCGCGAAGGAGATCCGCAGGATGCCGGTCGCCAGCGGCGGGCCGGCAGGCGCCTCGCCGGCGCGCACCCAGCCGGTGTGCAGGCGGGTGAACAGGGTCGTCGTGTCGCCCCACGTGTCACGGAAGGCGTCGTCCTGGACGACCTTGACCCCCTCGAGGGTGAGGGGCCGGCGCTCGCCGTCGCGCAGCAGCAGGCGGTAGCGCATCTCCCGGCGGCGCGGCCCGCCTGCGGCCACGAGCAGGTTGAACGTGCCCTCGGCGATCGCCAGCCGCCCACCGAGCGCCGGGCAGTCGACCTGCCCGGTGACCGTCGCGTTCGCGCCGAGGTCCGCCGAGCGCACGTCGATCGTGAAGGCCAGCGGGCTGCCGCTCCACCAGCCTTGGTTGAAGTCCGCGGCGCCGAAGCCGACGCGGCCGCGCATCGTCTCGGTCCAGCGCAAATCGCTCACGAGCGCACCAGGCCGTCGGCGATCCGGTCGGCCAGCGCGGCGATCGTCAGGCTCGGGTTGACGCCGACCGGCCCCGGCAGGATCGAGCCGTCGGCGACCAGCAGCCCGTCGTGGCCGAACACGCGCCCGCGGTCGTCGACGACGCCGGTCTCGGGGCTCGTGCCCATCGGGCAGCCGCCGAGCGGGTGGACGGAGATCAGCCGCGTGCGACGCCCGAGCGGCCGGTGCACGGTCGCGCTGAGCGCGTCGCCGAGACGCCGGGCGGCGTCCTCGAGCCCCTCGTAGTAGGCCCGCGACGCAGTCGAGCGCCAGGTCAGCGTGAGGCGGTCGCCGTCGAGCTCCATCCGGCCGCCGGGGACGTCGCGGCCCATGCCCAGCAGCGGCATCATCGCCGCCGACGCGCGCGCAGTGCCGAACGCCTCCGCGGGGCTGCGGCGACGCACGGCGCGCCACAGGTCGCCCGGCGCCTCCAGCGCCTGCCACAACCACTCCGAGAAGGCGGGCGCCCCGGCATCCTGGATGAGGAAGCCGCGCCCGCTCGGCGACTGCGCCTCGTCGACGCGCACCGACGCGGTGATGACCGGCCCCGTCGCCGGATCGAGCATCCGGTCGGCGCGGCGCAGGAACATCAGCAGGTCTCCGTTGCCCGAGAAGCCGTGGCCGAGCCGCGGGCTCAGGCGCGCGAGGCCGGCACGGTTGCGCAGCAGCAGCGCGGTCGAGCCGAACGTGCCCGCCGCGACGATCACGCGGTCGGCCTCGACCGTCCGCTCGGGCTCGGCCACCGGGTCAAGCAGCTCGGGGCGCTGATCGTCGCGGGCCGCCAGGTGCTGGCGGTAGTGCACGCGCCAGCCGCTGCCGGCCTGCTCGAGCACGCGTGCCTCGCAGCAGCAGCGGATCTCCGCGCCCGCCGTCTGGGCCGCGGTGAGGAACGTGAAGTCGAGCGTCTGCTTCGCGCCGTAGCGGCAGCCCACGTCGCACGCGCCGCAGAGCCGGCAGGTCTCGCGGGGCACCCCGCCGTGCACGTCGCCGGCGGCCGGGAGCGGCTGGCCCGGGCGGTCGCCGAAGGCGATGGCCAGCGGCGGCAGCTCGGCGTCGAGGCCGGCGCGCGCCGCCGCGTCGAGCAGCGCGCGGGTCTTCGGCGTCCGGTCGGCCCACGGATAGGGCTGCGGCGCGATCACGCGCTCGATGCGGTCGTAGTGAGGCGCGAGCTCGGCGGCGTCGAGCGGGAGGCCGTCGGGCGCGAACGTCGCCGGATCCTTGCGCAGCAGGACGTTGGCGTAGATCAGCGAGCCGCCGCCGAGCCCGCTCGACACGACGGAGTCCAGCCCGCGGAAGTGGTGCAGCTCGAACAGGCCGTGGCGCCCGTCCCGCGGTGCCCATAGCGCCTGGCGCCACTCGCTCGGGGTCCGCGCGAAGCTCTGCGGTGGCCACGGCCGGCCGCGTTCGAGCATCAGCACCCGCGCGCCGGACTCGGCCAGGCGGCAGGCGACGACCGACCCCCCGAAGCCCGAGCCGATCACCACCGCGTCGAAGTGTTCAGGTCTCCTAGCCGTCGTCGACCTCCCAGGTGATCGGGTGGCGCAGGTCGGGCTCATAGAGGCAGAAGGTGCCCGTGCGCACCGTCGTCTGGAGCTCCTGTCCGAGGCTCGCGTCCTGGCCGGCGATGCGCCGGATCTCCCGCCGCAGTGCGCGCGTCACGTTGACCCGGGCGCGCTCGGACGCCGACGCGACGCGGCGGTCGCGCCCGCCCAGCCCGACGGCGCTGCTGAGCTCGGCGGCGACGAACGCGAGCTCTTCGCGCGCGGCGGCCGCCCGCTCGGGGTCGTTGAACGACTCGGCCTCCTCGAGCTCGTCGCGCAGCTCCTGCACCCGCGAGCGGTAGGCGGCCTTGGCCTGCGCGTCGAGCGCGGGACCGGCGTCACCCGCATCCGCGCGCACGGCGAGTCCATCTGGCGCCGCGACGCGCGCGGCGGACCCCTCGGTGGCGAGGTCCGCCGCATGGAACTCGACGCCGGGGTGCGACAGCAGCCGCCCGAGGTGGTGCATGCCCTTCGCGTCGCGGACGTGCAGCGTGCGGCCCTCGTACTCGATGCGCCATACGTCGCCCTCGTGGTGCAGGAGGGCCGACCGCGCGCGGGCGGGCGCGGAGTCGGGCTCGGCCGCGGGGACGCCGCCGTCGTCCGCCGGCAACAGCGCGGCGGCGCGGTTCAGACGGTCGTCGAGGCGCGGCACGCCGACCTTCTCGGCTCGGTCGCGCGCGCGATCGATGAGCTCGCGTGCGCGGCCCGCGTCGCCGGCCGCGCGCCGGCGGGCGAGCAGTCGCGCCTCGTCGACGTCGAGGACCGCGAGCATCGGCACGTAGCCCAGGCGCTCGCAGCTCGCCCGCGCGGCGTGCAGCAGTTCCAGCGCGCGGTCATGGTCGCCGCGCGCGGCCTCGGTGAGCGCCAGGTAGCGCGTGACCGGGCCGGCGAAGATCGCCTCGGGGGTGACGACGTTGCGTGCGGCGTAGGGCGCGAGCAGCTCGGCGAGAACAGCGGCGCCCTCGGCGTCGTGGAACGCTTCGCTCAGCTCGGCCAGGAGCGCCATCCCCAACAGCCACACGTTGTCGCGCGGGAGGTCGAAGCTCCGGGCGGCGAGACGCTCGTACTCGCGCCGCGCCTCGGGTGCCCGGCGCGTGTGCAGGTACAGCGTGCCGAGCGCGGTGCGCCAAGCCGGCATCCCCGGCAGCTGATCGGCGAACTGGCGGACCGCGCTCTCCAGCTCGCCGAGCCGGCCCTGCCCGAGGCGCAGCCAGAACAGCTGCGCGCCGGCGAGGATCGGCACGGTCGAGTCCTGCAGGCTCCAGCCGACCTGGATGCCCTCGTCGATCAGGCGCTCGCAGTCGTCCAGGCGCCCGGCCATCATCGCGCGGCGCGCGCGGTGCAGCGGGATGTAGGCGCGGGCCCGCGGGTCGCGCGACTCGGTGGCGATCCGGTCGAGCGTCTCGATGGCCATGTCGGCGCCGGGGAGGTCGTCGAGCTCGAGCAGCAGGTCGATCTGCCACGACCGGGCGCGGACCGCGAGCTCCGGGTCGCCGGCCGCATCGGCGAGCGTGAACAGCTCGATCGCCCAGGCGAGGCCGCGCTCGGTCGTGTCAGGTCCGTTCGTGGCGATCTGCCCCTGGTCGAGGACGAACGCCAGCGTCCCGGGGTCCTCTAGCCCACGGGCGATCCGCAGCGCCTCGGCGACGAGCTCCTCGCGGCGCTCGCCGGTGCCGGGCGCGTAGTACAGCGCAACGGCGAGGCGCACGAGCAGCAGCGCACGCAGCCGCGTGCCGTCGGGGCCGAGCGCGCTGAGCGCGGTTTCCAGGACCGCGACGAACTCGTCGTCGACGATGCCGGGGGAGAGGCCGAAGCCGCCCATGGCGATCGCCGCGCG
>JBDTYI010000304.1:0-16021 GCA_040005775.1 Solirubrobacteraceae bacterium | reverse complement strand
CGCCTAGCCGAATCTCCGGGCGCAGGTGCCCGGAGGCGCGACGGGTCACCCCGAGAGACGAATCGGCCCCCGCTTTGAAGCCCATCTCCGCCACGGCGGCCTTCTTCCTGTCGGGGCCGAGACGACGCCTAGAGGCCCCGGGTGCACACTCCCGTGCCGTTGCTCGGCGCGACAGCCTCGAGCAGGTAGGGGAGCTCCCTCCGGAACCGTGTGCGGGCGTCCGGAGGGACTTATGATGGCCTTCCGAGGACCATGAGCCATAAGCCGACACGCCTCGCGGCCGACCACCGCGTCGGGACCCGCTTCGGGGAGTACGAGATCGAATCGCTCGTCGGCGTGGGCGCGATGGGCAAGGTCTACAAGGCGACGGCGCCCGACGGCACGCCGGTCGCGCTGAAACTCATCAAGGACGACCTGGCGCGCGACGAGACCTTCCGGCGCCGCTTCAGGCGGGAGGCGCGGATCGCGCAGACCGTGCGCAATCCCCACGTCGTGTCCGTGCGCGACACGGGCGAGCACGACGGCCTCGCCTACCTGGCCGCGCAGTTCATCGAAGGCATCGCGCTCGATCAGAAGCTCGAACGCGAAGGCCGGCTCGATCTCGCCACGACCGTGGGGATCTGCGCGCAGGTGGCAGATGGCCTCAATGCCCTGTGGGAGGCGGGGATGGTCCACCGCGACGTCAAGCCCGGCAACATCCTGCTCGACGCGGGGGGGAAGGCCTACATCGCCGACTTCGGGCTGGCCCGGGACAGCCAGGCGAGCGCGCTCACGCGTCCCGGGCAGGCGCTCGGGTCGATGGACTACATGGCGCCCGAGCAGATCCGCGGCGAGCCGGTGACGGGCGCGGCCGACGTCTACTCGCTCGGCTGCGTCGTGTTCGAGTGCCTCGACGGGCGGCCGCCGTTCGCCGAGCACCAGGGGATGCGGCTGTTGTGGGCGCACCTCCAGGACGAGCCTCCCGACCCATCCGCGCGCCGCACCGACGTCTCGCCCGCGGTTGCGCAGGCGCTGACGGCCGCCCTGCGCAAGGAGCCCGGCGAACGGCCCCCGACCAGCACCGCGTACGCGCGGTCGCTCTCGCTGGCCGCGGGCATCCCGATCGTGGACGCGGTCAGCTGACTCGGCATCTGGGACCGGCCTCGCTCGCGGCCCTCGTCGGCCTCGCGCTCCTGCTCGTGGGGTGCGGTTCAGCCCTGAAGTCGGCCACCGGTCCCGCGGGCCAGGCCGGTGGCGGGGCGCCGCCACCCTCCGGCCCCGTCAGGATCGTGATGCAGACGCTCGCCTTCACCCCGGGCGCCGCCCACGCCCGCGTCGGGCAGCGGATCGTCTGGACCAACAAGGACCTCGTGCCGCACAACATCATCTACGTCAGCGGGCCGCGATTCCGCTCCTCGCGTCCGCGGATGCGGGAGCGCACGACGTTCTCGATCGTGGTCGGGCAGCCGGGGACGATCCACTACTACTGCTCGATCCATCCCTGGATGAAGGCGACGGTCGTCGTCGCGCAGTGAGCTCAGCAGGGCTTGCCGCCCACCGGCGCGTGGCAGAACCACGCGAACGTGTCCGCCGGCGCTGGCGCCGGGTCCGTCGCGACGGTGCGCTGCCACACGATCGCGTAGGTCATGACCCGAGGGTGCCCCGGCGCGGACGCGGTCTTCGTCGGCTGCGTCGCGGTCGCGACGAGCTTGCCGCACAGGGCCGGCGCGGTCGACTCGCCGGGCAGGCTGCGCTTGAGATCGCTGCGGTCCAGGGCGTTGTCGTAGATGCCGTTGTGGTTGTAGTCGACGCCGTGCACGATCACGACCGCGTTGTCGGCGCGGATCGCCCCCGCGACGCCCGGGGGCAGGGTGATCGTCCGCGCGTAGCGGATGCTCCCGACCGATGGGAAGCGGGCGAAGTCGACGATGCTCTTGCGGCTCGTGTCGCCGGAGGTGGTCAGCGCAACTTGCGGCGGTCCATAGAAGGGGATCCCGTTGATCGTGCTGATCGCGCGGTGGCCGTTGTGCACGCGCGCCGCCGACGCCGGCGGGCAGACGCCCCGGCCGCCCGCGTGGATGTGCATCGCGTGCGGCGCCGCGTTGAGCAGGCCGCCCGTGTCGACCGTCACCGTCGCCGCATCCCCGCGGAGCGCGATGCTCGCCTTGCCGCTGCCCGTGACGTGGTTGGTGGGCACCGGGCGCGCGGCCGCCTGGAACGCCGGCGCGGCGGGGGTGGTGCTCCCGCCGCCACCACCTGACCCCGAGCTCAACCCGATCACGGCCGCGATCACACCCGCGACCACGATCAGCGCGCCGAGCGCGAACAGGAGCGTGCGCCTGGACGACCCGCCCGAACCGTCGCGCTGCGCCGGGCCCGAGCCCGAGCCCGAGCCGGGAGGATCCGCGCCGGAGGCGACCGCCGCGGCCGCCGGCACCGCGCCCTGCCCGCCCGCCTGGGGCTCGGCCACGGAGCGGGGTCCGGTCGGCTCGCGCTCCCCGCGGGGCACGACGGTCACGTCGCCGGGCGCCGGGATGTCCCCGGCATGCTGCGGCGGCGCGGTGCCCCTCGTCCCGGGCGCGACAGTGGGCGCCCCCGGCTCCGCCTCGGCATCGGCTCCGGGCACGGCGCCCGCGTCGATTCCCGACACCGTTGCCTCGCCGGTGGCCACGACCGATGGCCGGCCCTCGTAGCGCATCCCCTCCAGCGCCGCGGCCGCATCGCGCGCGAAGTCCCCGGCCGACGAGTAGCGATCGCTCGGCTCCTTGGCCATCGCCTTCTCGATGACGGCGGCGAACGCGGGGAACTGCTCCAGGAGCGCTCCGTCGAGGGGCGGCGGCGGGTCGTGGACGTGGGCGAACAGCGTCGCGACCGAGTTCTCGCGCTCGTAGGGCACCCTGCCCGAGAGCATCTGGAAGAAGACGCAGCCCAGCGCGTAGATGTCGGTCCGCGCGTCGGTGTGTGCGCCGGTGACCTGCTCGGGGGCCATGTAGTCGACGGTGCCGACCATGAGCCCCTTCGCGGTCAGCGCCGAGACCGCGTCGGATCGCTTGGCGAGCCCGAAGTCGGTGAGGTACGCGTGCTCCTCGCCGTCGTGCACGGTGATCAGGATGTTCCCCGGCTTGACGTCGCGGTGGACGAGCCCGCTGCGGTGGGCGGCATCGAGCGCCGACGCCGACTGCTCGAGCACATCGACGGCCCGCGCGGGATCCAGCGCGCCGGTCTTCACCAGCACCCGGCGCAGGTCGGTGCCCGTCACGTAGTCCATGACGAAGAACAGCAGGCCCTCGTGCTCACCGGCGTAGTGGATGCCGACCACGTTGGGGTGGTGCAGCGACGCGGCGATCCGCGTCTCGCGCTTGAAGCGCTCGCGGAACTGGACGTCCTCGGCGAGTTCGGGGGCGAGCACCTTCAGGGCATAGATGCGGTTGAGCGCGACGTTCGTCACGCGGTAGACGACCCCCATGCCCCCGCGGCTGATCAGCTCATCGACGCGGTATCCGCCAACTACTGATCCGGTTTTGAGATCGCCGTTCACTGCCATCGGGGCGAGTCCTCTCGGCAGCGCCTAGGCGACCAAGTCTGAGTCTGTTGGCCAGCCGTTCGCGCCCCTAGCGCACTCGGGCCGAGCCTAACCGGGTGCCGGTGGGCGATCAAGCACGCCAGCGGACCCCGTAGACGGTGTGGTCGCCGAGCAGCCCCTTGAAGCGGTGCTCGCCCGCGAACTCGAACTGGAAGCTCGGATCGCTCTCCGTGTACTCCTTGAGCGTCGAGGAGACCAGGATCGCCCCGGCCTGTGCGAGCGCGGCGATCCGCGCGGCGAGGACGACGTTGCGGCCGAGCAGCTGATCGGAGCCGATGATCGGAAACCCCGCGTGCATACCGATGCGCAGGTCACCGCTGAGCGCGCGCTGCAGCTCCACGGCCGCATGCAGGCCGCCGTGGGCGCTGTTGAACGACGCGAGGAAGCCGTCGCGCTCGAACTTGACCACCTGCCCGTCGTGATGGGCGAGGAGCTGCTCGACGAGGACGTGATGGTCGCGCAGCAGCCGGTCCCAGCTCTCGGGGCCCAGCCGCGCCGTCATCGCCTCCGCATCGGCGATGTCGCTGAGCATCAGCGTCAGCGCTCCGTCGGGCGAGCTGAGACGGCTCGCGGCGGGCATGACGGGCTCGAGCGCCGCGGCGATGACGTCGATCGAGGTCTGGTTCGGCGAGGACTCCGCGTCGAGGCGCATGTCGGCCACGATCGGGCGAGCATACCTTGACACGGCTCGCGAACCCGAAGACGATCTCGCCGTCGATGAAGGGGGCCTTTGATCACGAGAGTCGGGTCAGCGCCTTCCCTCCGATCGCCGACTACGGGTTCCTGTCGGACTGCCAGACGACCGCGCTGATCGCGCCCAGCGGCAACGTCGAGTGGCTGTGCCTGCCGCGGATGGATTCGCCGAGCGTGTTCGCCGCGGTGCTCGATCGCGACGCGGGTAGCTTCCGCATCGCGCCCGCCGACGTCACCGTCCCGGCGGCCCGCCGCTACCTCCCGGGGACGATGGTGCTCGAGACCAGCTGGGAGACGCGGATGGGCTGGGCGATCGTGCGCGACGCACTGAGCGTCGGCCCCTGGCACCACGACGCGGAGCGCTCCGACAGCCACCGCCGCTCGCCGACCGACCACGAGGCCGACCGCGTCCTGCTCCGCCTGATCGAGTGCACGCAGGGCACGGTCGAGATCAAGCTCGAGTGCGAGCCGGCGTTCGACTACGGCGGGCTGTCCGCCGACTGGTCCTACCGCGGCCCCGGCTATAACGAGGCGCTCGCACGCTCGGAGGGCATGGACCTCGAGCTGCGGCTCGCCTCCGACCTGCGCCTGGGCTTCGAGGGCCCGCGCGCCCGCGCGCGGACGATGCTGCACGAGGGCGAGGTCGCGTTCGTCGCGCTCGGCTGGTCGCCGCGGGCGCTGCCGGGCAGCTACGCGGAGGCCGCCGAATGGCTGCTGCGCACCGGGCGCTTCTGGCAGGAATGGCTGAAGCACGGCACGTTCCCCGACCACCGGTGGCGTTCCTACCTGCAGCGCAGCGCGCTGACGCTCAAGGGCCTCACGTACGCGCCGTCGGGAGCGATGATCGCCGCGTCCACGACGTCGCTGCCCGAGACGCCGGGCGGCGATCGCAACTGGGACTATCGCTACAGCTGGATCCGCGACTCCACGTTCATGCTCTGGGCGCTGTACACGCTGGGCTTCGACGAGGAGGCGAACGACTTCTTCTACTTCGTGGCCGACGTGGTCGAGGCCGAGGAGGGAGAGCTGCAGATCATGCACGGGATCGGCGGCGAGACCGAGCTCGTGGAGCAGGTGCTCGAGCACCTGTCCGGCTATGACAACGCGCGGCCGGTGCGGGTAGGCAACGGCGCGTATGACCAGCGCCAGCACGACGTGTGGGGCGCGGTGCTCGACTCGATCTACCTGCACACCCGCTCGCGCGATCAGCTGCCGGACCGCCTGTGGCCGATCATCAAGCGCCAGGTGGAGGCCGCGCTGGCGCATTGGCGCGAGCCCGACCGCGGGATCTGGGAGGTGCGCGGGGAGCCCAAGCACTTCACCTCCTCGAAGCTGATGTGCTGGGTCGCCGCCGACCGGGGCGCGCGGCTCGCGCGCATCCGCGACGACGAGCCGACGGCGCTGCGCTGGCAGGCGGCCGCCGACGAGATCCACGCCGACATCTGCGCCCACGGACTGAACGCGCGCGGCGTGTTCGTCCAGCACTACGACACCGAGGCGCTGGACGCCTCGCTGCTGCTGATGCCGCTGGTGCGCTTCCTCGCCGCCGACGACGCGCGCATACGCGACACGGTGCTGGCGATCGCCGAGCAGCTGACCGAGGAGGGCCTCGTGCTGCGCTACCGCGTCGACGAGACCGACGACGGCTTCTCGGGCGAGGAGGGCACGTTCACGATCTGCTCGTTCTGGCTGGTCTCGGCGCTCGTCGAGCTCGGCGAGCTCGAGCGTGCGCGCGGACTGTGCGAGAAGCTGCTGTCCTACGCGAGCCCGCTCGCGCTCTACGCCGAGCAGATCGACCCGCTCACGGGCCGCCACCTGGGCAACTTCCCGCAGGCCTTCACGCATCTCGCGCTGATCAACGCGGTCGTGCACATCATCAACGCGGAGCGCCAGCTCGAGCTCGGCGCGCTCGTCAGGGCCGAGCGATAATGGGCAGCGTGTCCGCGAAGCAGTCCGCTGACGCCCGGTCGGTCCCGTTCCTCGTGTTCACGGATGCGAACGAGACGCGACGGCTCTTCGTCCTCGCGCCCGGCCTGGACAGCGCGTCGGTCGGCCGCCGGCCGCCGTCCGATGTCCTGCTCGACTGGGACGACCAGGTCTCGCGCGCCCACGCCCGGTTCGAGCGCGCCGGGGAGGCCTGGGAGCTCGTCGACGACGGCCTCTCGCGCAACGGCACGTTCGTCAACGGGGAGCGCCTGAGCGGACGGTGCCGGCTGAGCGATGGCGACCGCCTGCGCTTCGGCAACACGACGGTCACCTTCCGCGCGCCCGCATCCGCATCCGCGGCGGTCGGCCTCTCGACCACGCAGCGCCGCGTCCTCGAGGCACTGTGCCGGCCGTACAAGGCTTCGAGCGCCTCCGCGCGCCCGGCCGCGGACGCGCAGATCGCGCAGGAGCTGTTCCTGTCCGTCGGCGAGGTACAGGCCCATCTCAAGGTGCTCGGCGTGAAGCTCGGCCTCGACGGGCCGGCACCGGGCGAGCAGCGCATCCTGCTGGTCGAGCGCGCGCTCTCCGCCGGCCTGGTGTCCGAGGCGGAGTTCTAGGGAGGTGCTCTCCACCGGGTCCATCTTCGCCGGGTACGAGGTCGAGAGTCTCGTCGGCGTGGGTGGGATCGGGATGCTCTACCGCGCCCGCCAGCTGCGGCTCGACCGGCCCGTCGCGCTCAAGCTGGTCGAGCCCGCGATGGCGCGCGACCCCGTCATCCGGGAGCGTCTGCGCCGCGAGGCCCGGGCGGTCGCCGCGCTCGACCACCCCAACGTCGTTCCGCTGTACGAGGCGGGCGAGCAGGACGGCACCGTCTACATCGTGACCCGGTGGGTGGAGGGCACCGAGCTCGGCGCGCTGATCCATCGCGAGGGCCCGATGGAGCCAGCGCGGGCGGCGCGGACCGCCGCGCAGATCGCCGCGGCGCTCGAGGCGGCCCACGAGCAGGGCCTCGTCCACCGCGACGTCAAGCCGTCCAACGTGATCCTGACCCCCGAGGATCACGTCTATCTCACCGACTTCGCGCTGGTCAAGCGGGCCGGGACGGCCGCGGGGCTCACGGCGGTCGACCAGATGCTGGGCACCGTCGACTACGTGGCGCCGGAGCAGGTCGAGGGCAGCGAGCCCGACGCGCGCGGCGACGTCTACAGCCTCGCCTGCGTCCTCTACGAGGCGCTCGCGGGCGCGGCCCCGTTCGCCGGCCAGAAGGGCGGGATGGCCAAGATGTGGGCCCAGGTGAATGCCGAGCCGCCGCCGCTGCGCGAACGGCGACCCGAGGTGCCGGCGGCGCTCGCGGACGTCATCGCCCGTGCGCTGGCCAAGGCGCCCGAGGCCCGACCCACCGCGGGGGCCTTCCGGGCGGCCGTGCTCGCGGCGGTCGGCGAGCCGCGCTGAACCAGGCCACTAGGAGCAGGCGTCGAGCAGCTTCGTCGTGAGCATGATTCGCCCGAGCGCCACCCAGGCCGCGCCGTAGTAGGTCGGCATCCGCTTGTCGAGTGCCTCGGCGGCGGCGAGCAGGCGGTCCCGGGCGGCCGTGTCACCGGCGGCCGCGGCCGCCCCGGCCGCGGCCACGAGCGCCACGGGGTGCAGGGTGCCTCCGGTCGGTCGGCCGGAGAGGTCGTGCTCGACCGGCAGCTTGGCCGGGTCCTGCCCCTCGAAGACGGGCCACGCGCGGGCGGCGATCCGCTGGCCGGCCGGGTCGGGATCCTCGGCCATCCGAACGAGCATGCGCACCGCGTCGAAGCCGAACTGCGGCGGGACCTGCGGGGTGCTCGGCGGCCCGATCGGGACGGGCTTGGCGCCCTGCAGGCTCGCCCAGTCCGGCGGCAGCCGCGACGGGGCCTGCATCAGCGCGCTCGTGATCGCGCGCGAGCTCGCCGCCAGGCTGCCCCAGCGGCCGTCGCCCGACGCGGCCTGCAGCGCCGCGAAGGCGGCGGGTGAGAAGTAGCTGGGGTTCACCGTCACCGGCGCCTTCCGTGCCCACGGGCCGGCGACGAGCGCCGGGCCGCCGTCGAACGACGCGGTCTCGCCCTGCATGATCGCCTTCCCCAGCGCCAGGGCGTCCTGGCGAAGGGCGGGGCGGTGCAAGCGGCACGCGGCGACGAGCAGCGCGCGGCTGGCGTCGAGGTCGGCGTCGGAGGCCGCGTTGGCGTCCTGCACGCGGCCATCGCGCCAGAGGAACGAGAGCAGGCCGTCGGAGCGCCGGAGGTTGGCCTTCGTCCAGCCCCAGATCGCGTCGAAGCGCTGCGCATCGCCGATGGCGGCCGCCAGCAACATTCCGTACGCCTGACCCTCGCCGACGGTGTCGCCCCCTTGGTCGAGCCGCTGGACGCGCCCGTCGGGGGTGACGTAGCGGTCGAGGAAGCGCCGGGCGGCGGCCTGGACGGACTCCTGGGGCGGGGCGCTGTGAACGGTCGTGGGCTGAGCCGAGCGCGTCCCGCCGCACCCGGCCAAGGAGGACAACGCGATGCCTGCGAGCGCCAGCGCGATGACGACCACGTCTCGCGCCGGCCGGCTCAAGCGCCGACCTCGGCCGGTTCGAACGACGTGCCGGAGGCCGGGGCGCGCGGTTTCTCGAGCGCCGCCCAGCACCCGGTGATCAGGATCGAGACGTGCAGGGCGGCGAACGACACGTTGTTGATCGTGGAGGCGTCCGGGTTGCGGACGAGGCCGTAGACGCTCGCGCCGACCAGGATCCCGATCGCCACCAGCGCGGGCATCACCGCCGCCGGCTGGCGGGCCTCCGCGCCCTGCTTCGGCGTCACGACGAACGAGCCCGACCGGCGCAGCACCGTGTAGACGGTGGAGAGCACATGGATCCAGAAGTTGGCGGCCGACAGGGCGAACGCCGCGAACGTGTAGGAGCCCGCGCCGGCGAGCGCGGCCATCGTCAGCGCGACGATGTAGTAGGGCGCGAAGTGCAGCAGGAACTCGGGAGCATCGATCCCGCCGATCGGCTGGCCGCCTCCGAGGAGGCGGATCACCGGGAAGCTCATGTAGACCAGGACCGTCCACCCCGAGAGGAAGTAGATCCCCGACAGCAGGTACTGGAGCTTCAGCCGCCACGGGAGCTTGGCCCGCATCGCGCGCGGGAGGCCCGACAGGCAGCCCCGAGCCCAGCGCTGCTGCTGGGAGACGTAGGCGGCGGTGTCCTCGGGCCCCAGGCCGCGCGCGAGCACGTCGGGCACGTAGACCGAGCTCCAGCCCTTCTCGTGCAGGTGGATCGAGAGCTCGAAGTCCTCGGTGAGCGAGTTCGTGGGGAACCCGCCGACGCTCTCGAAGGCCGCGCGGCGGAACAGCACGTTGGTGCCGCAGCAGAAGACCGCGTCGAGGCCGTCCTTGCCTCGCGCGATGGCCCCGAAGAACAGCGCCTGCTGCGCCCAGGACGCCGCGGCGATGCGACTGGTCTCGGTGTTGGCGTAGTACTGCGGCGTCTGCACGAAGGCGACCTTCGGATCGTCCATGTGCCCGAGCGTGGCTTCGAGGAAGGCGGGGTCGGCCACGTGGTCGGAGTCGAAGACCGCGATGAACGGCGCGTCGGTCTTGGTCAGGGCATGGTTGATGTTGCCCGCCTTCGCGCCGGTGTGCTCGGGGCGCCGCAGGTAGCCGACGCCGTGGCGGGCGGCGAGGTCGCGCATCGCGTCGTCGTTGCCGTCGTCGAGCACCCAGACCCTGACCTCCGCGCTGCGCAGGCCGGCGGCGGCGGCCACAGTCAGGTCGACGATCTCGGGGGGTTCCTTGTAGACGGGGATGAAGACGTCGACGGCGACGTGCTGGGTCGGC
Source organism: Solirubrobacteraceae bacterium (assembly GCA_040005775.1). Classification (GTDB taxonomy): domain Bacteria; phylum Actinomycetota; class Thermoleophilia; order Solirubrobacterales; family Solirubrobacteraceae; genus JAOPZW01. The sequence continues at coordinate 6,000 of JBDTYI010000304.1, read as the reverse complement.
GGCCGCCGCTCCCGCACGCGCTCGTTGGCGCAGGTCCACCAGAAGCCGAGCGCCTGCGTGAGGTTGAACAGCTCGGCCGCGATCAGGACGGCGTAGAGGTAGGGGGTGCCGACGCGGTCGGGGTTGAGCAGCCAGCCGAAGTACCAGACGGCGAGCGGCAGCCCCAGCAGGACGAGGAGGCGCACCCGCCGGCGCACGCTGAAGGTGCTCGGCACGGGCTCCCAGGTCACCTTCCGCAGGCGGACGTCCCAGGGGCTGCTGCTCATCGGAACTCCCAGACGAGTGTCTGCGGCGTCCTGAAGCGCCGGACGCGCTTGCGGAAGAAGTCCAGCTGCCCCGCCACCCTGTTCGTCTCGTCGAAGAACTGCTTGTTCTTCTGGAACGACGCCAGGACGAAGACGGGGCTGCCCTTGGTGCGCTTGGGCACGGCGAGGCGCAGCGGCTGGCGCCGGAGGCCGGGCGCGTAGTACTCCAGGACGTAGCGCATGTCGGGCGGCTCGAACAGCACCAGGCTGTTGGGGCCGGCGTCGGCCTTGATCTTCTGGATCGCCCCGCGGAAGTCGAACAGCCGCGGGTTGCCCTTGTTGGTCTGCTGATCGGCCAGGCCGATGAGCAGGAATGCCACGAAGCCGCCGGCGACGAGCAGCCGCGCCCGCGGCTTGCGGATCCAGCCGGTGATGAGCCGCGCGATCAACAGCAGCAGCAGCGGGACGACGATCAGGAAGTAGCGCACCTCGAACAGCTCGGGGTCGAACGCCGAGACGATCAGGAGCAGCACGAGCGGGACCAGGGCGGCCGCGCCCAGCATCAGCGTCTGGCGCGATCCGCCGCGGCCGAGCAGCAGCAGCGAGAGGAGCATGAGCAGAGGCCACATCGCCGCCAGGAGCTGCGTCGTCGCGTCCGGGTGATAGCCCCAGAGGGCCCACGCCATGTTCGTGAGCACGGTGTAGAAGGACAATGGGTCGTAGGTCCCGCTCGGCGACCCGGCCGCGGCGTGCGTGGACTGAAACTGGTTCTGGGCGAAGACCGCGAGGGGCACGAGCTGCATGGCGAGCACCGCGGCCGAATAGGCGAACCCCAGGGCGAGGGTCTTCACCGGTTCGCCACTCCGGCGCCGGTGCACGAGGACCACGACGAAGATGAGCTGCTGCACGCCGATCAGCAGCAGGCCGAAGTAGTGCGACCACAGCAGCGCGGCGGTGGCGAGGATGTAGGCCGCCCAGTTGGCCATGCTCGCCCGGTGGATCACCCGGAGCTGCGTCAGCAGCGCGAGCACCCCGAAGAGGGTCACGAACGCGTACATCCGCACCTCCTGCGCGTACCAGACCAGCAGCGGCGACGCGGTGGCGAACGCCGCTGCGATCAGGCCGGTGCGGCGGTCATACAGCTCGCGGCCCAGCTCGTAGAGCGCGGGGATCACGAGCGTGCCGGCGATCAGCGACGGCAGCCGCACCGCGAACTCGCCGGTCCCGAACGCGCGGACGGTCAGCCACAGCGTCAGGTGGTGCAGGGGCGGATGGCGGTCGCCGTAGTACAGGTTGCTGAAGAGGTCGTGCAGCGACAGGCGCGCCTGGTGGATGCTGATCGCCTCGTCGAGCCAGATCCCGCGCGGCACCGCCAGGCGCAATCCGAGCCCCGCGAGGGTCAGCGCCGCGAGCACGAGCAGGGCGGTCCGGGGGCTCGTGTCCGGCTCACCCCGGCGCGGGAGGCGGCCGCGGGGGCCGAAGAGCTCGGCCTCGCGAGCGCCGCGGAGCCCTTGCAGGAGTCCCCGCGGTGAGTGCCCTTTCAGCGGTTTGACCGTATGCACGGGGACAGCGCTTCTCGAGGGGACCGGGTGCTCGGGCACTCTAACCCGGGTGTGCCGCCCGCTGCCCGTTTTTTTTCCGCGGCGCGGTCGGTCAGGCGTACGCTCGACGGCCATGACCGGGGAACAGCTCCGGGTGACCGAAGGGCACGAACGCGGCCGGCGCCTGCCCGTGGACGACGAGCTCGTGATCGGACGCGAGGCCTCCGAGGACGAGGGACGGCTCGGCGGCGATCCCGAGATCTCCCGCCGCCACGCCCGTGTCTCGCGCGGGGCGGAGGGCCGGCTCACGATCGAGGATCTCGCGTCCGCGAACGGGACGCTCGTGAACGGCGAGCGCATCGACGGCCCGCGGACGCTCGACCCCGGCGATGTCGTGCGCGTGGGCCGCACCGTGCTGGAGGTGACGGCGCGCGAGCCCGCCGCTGTGCCGCGAGCCGCGGGTGCGGAGCTGGTGGTCACCGCCGGGGCGGACCGGGGGCGGCGGCTCGCGCTGGGCGACGAGCTCGTTCTCGGGCGGGAGGTCCCCGGAGCGGGCAGGCTGAGCGACGATGCCGAGCTCTCGCGGCGCCACGCCCGCATCACCCGCGACGCAGGCGGTCAGCCGGCGATCGAGGACCTCGGGTCGGCGAACGGCACGTTCGTCAACGGCGAGCCCGTGCACGGCTCCCGGGTGCTCAGCGTCGGCGACTCGGTGCGCGTCGGCTCGACGACCCTGGAGCTCACGGCCGGCGAGCGCGCGCCCGACCCGCCGGACCGGGCCAAGCGGCCCGCGGTGTCGGCGATCCACACGGCCGAGCGCGAGCGGCTGACCGCCGACGTGCCGCTCGGCTCCGTCTTCGCGGGCTGCCGCGTCGACCAGGTCATCGGGCACGGAGACATGGGGGTCGTCTACCGCGCCGAGGAGCTCGCGCTCCAGCGCCCGGTCGCCCTCAAGCTCATCCGGCCCGATCACTCCGCAGAGGAGCGCTTCCGCGAGCGCTTCCGGCGCGAGGCGGCCGTCACCGCCGCGATCGACCACCCGAACGTCATCCCGATCTTCGACGCGGGCGACGAGGACGGCGTGCTCTACATCACGATGCGCCTCGTGCAGGGCACCGACCTGCGCGCGCTGATCGCGGCGCAGGGGCGCGTCGAGCCGCTGCGGGCCGCGCGCATCGTCCGCCAGGTCGGCGCGGCGCTCGACGCCGCCCACGCACGGGGGATGCTGCACCGCGACGTCAAGCCCTCCAACGTCCTGCTCGGCCGCGAGGACCACGTCTACCTCAGCGACTTCGGGCTCGCCAAGCGCGTCGCCGCGGCCGACGGGCTCACGCGGCAGCGCTCCATCGTCGCGCGCGCCGACTACGTCGCGCCCGAGCAGGTGCTGAACGAGCACGTCGACGCGCGGGCTGACGTTTACGCGCTGGGCTGCGTGCTGTTCGAGGCCCTCACGGGGGAGCCGCCGTTCGCCCGGTGGGACGACGGGCCGCAGGCGCTGGCGCACCTCGATGCTCCGCGCCCGTCGCCCTCGGAGGTGTGTCCCGACCTGCCGGGCGCGTTCGACGACGTGGTGCACGGTGCTCTGGCGAGGGATCCGGCCGAGCGCTACCCGTCGGCCGGCGACCTCGGGCAGGCGGCGCTCGTCGCCGCGGGCGGGCTGCGGCGGGCCGGGCCGTGGTCGGTCGTCGCGACCGGTGCGGCGGCGTTCTCCGCGGACGAGCCGACGGCGGAGTCGCCCGCGGCCCCGCCTCAGGTCCCGGCGCCGGAGGCCGCCCAGGCCGACGGGCGCGACACGCTGCGCTGGGCGATCGCGCTCGCGGCGCTGGTGATCGTGGCGGTCGGCATGGTGGCTGCGCTTCGGGGCATCGCGAGCCTCTGACGGCGGCCGCCGGAACGCCTGAGCGCGAGCACCTGCCACAGCGCCTCGGCCACGATCCTCGCGCTCATCTTCGAGACGCCCGCCTGGCGATCGCGGAAGCGGATGGGAATCTCGCGCACGCGCGCGCCGGCCTGCAGGGCGCGGTAGGTCACCTCGATCTGGAAGCCGAAGCCGGCGCTCTGCAGCCCCGGCAGGCCCAGCCCTTCGAGCACGTGGCGCCGGAAGCACTTGAAGCCGCCGGTGAGGTCGCGGACTCCGACGCCCAGGACGGTGCGCGCGTACCACGACCCGCCGCGGCTGAGCAGCCGGCGCGCGAGCCCCCAGTCGGCGACGCAACCGCCGGCCACGTAGCGCGAGCCGAGCACCACGTCGGCGTCCCGGGCGGCGGCGATCAGGGCCGGAACGCTCTCCGGGGCGTGGGAGAAGTCGGCGTCCATCTGCACCACCAGCTCCGCGCCTGCGGCGAGCGCCCGCTGGAAGCCCGCCACGTAGGCGCGGCCGAGGCCGTCCTTCTGCGGGCGGTGCAGCACGTGCACCGGCTCGAGGTCGGCGGCGAGGCGATCGGCGATGTCGCCGGTGCCGTCGGGCGAGGCGTCGTCGACGATGAGCACGTGGTGCTCGCGTGCCGCCGCGGCGAGCTGCGGCAGGACGCTCAGCACGAACGGCTCGAGGTTCTCGGCCTCGTTGTAGGTCGGCAGGACCAGCCAGGTGTTCGGCGCCGCCGCGCCGCCCGCGGCCACGACGGGCTCGGTGGCCGGCCGGCGGTCGTCGAAGGACCAGGTCTTGTTGCCGAGGAAGTTCAGCGGCATGGCCACGATGATCGAAGCCGCCTGGGCCGGCAGCGCGGGCACCTGCACGAGCTCCACCAGCAGCTCGAGGACCGCGGCCCCGAACAGGAACGCCGCGACGCTGACCGCGAAGAATCGCGCCGCCTGGCCGCCCGGCGCATGGTCGCGCACGTGGAAGGTCCAGCGCCTGTTGCACCAGAAGTTGGCCGCAACGGCGATCGCGAACGCGACGGTCGCCGCCGGCAGGTTCTGGCTGCCGAGCGCCACCGAGAGCGCGAAGGCGCCGGTGTTGAGGACGTACCCGGCGGCCCCGACCAGGCAGAACTTGAGCAGTTGAAGCCGGCCGGCCGGGGCGAGCAGCTCGTGCGTCGAAGTCATGAGAGCAGCGTGTCGCCGGGCCCGGGAACGCACCAGGGACCCCAGGACTCGACGTGGCCCCCGAAGGTGTCGATGGCGCCCCACCTAGGTGTGAGGACAGCCCGGTGGGCACGCCCGCCTCGACGCCGGTGCGGTCCGCGTCGATACTGGGTGGCATGGCCGCGAACCCGCCGGTCGGCACTCGGTCCGTGACGGAGCTCAAGGCGCGCATCGAGGCCGAGCGCGCGGGCCAGCCGTTCCTGCTCTACCGGGGCGCCGACGAGCGCCAGCAGCTCTTCTTCCTCACGCCCGGCCTGACCCAGGTGTCGGTCGGCCGCCGCCGGTCGGCGGACGTCGCGCTCGAGTGGGACGAGGAGGTCTCGCGCCTGCACGCCCAACTCGAGCGGATCGACGACGACTGGACGGTCGTCGACGACGGCCTGTCGCGCAACGGCACCTTCGTCAACGGCGAGCGCCTGAGCGGACGGCGGCGCCTGGCCGACGGGGACACGCTGCGCTTCGGCGCCACCACGATGACTTTCCGCAGCTCGTGGGTGGAGGAACAGGCGACCGCCGTGGCGCGCGACATTCCCGCCGCCCTGGATCTCTCACCCGGCCAGCGCCGCGTACTGGTCGCGCTGTGCCGTCCCTACAAGCACGGGAGCTCGTTCGCCAGTCCGGCGACCAACCAGCAGATCGCCGAGGAGCTCGTCCTGTCCGTCGACGCCGTGAAGACGCACCTGCGGCTGCTGTTCGCGAAGTTCGGCATTGAGCGGGTGCCGCAGAACCAGAAGCGGATTCGCCTGGTGGAACGCGCCTTCTACCACGGCCTGATCTCGGAGCGTGACCTGTAGGGCGCGCTCGCCGCGGCGGGCATGGCCAACCGCGAGATCGCCGCCGAGCTGGTCGTCGCCGCGCGCACCGTGGAGTTCCATCTCAGCGCGGCCTATCGCAAGCTGGGCGTGCGCGGACGCGGCGAGCTGGCCGAGGCCCTCGCGGTCACGACCGCGCAATAGCGCGTGGCGTCGGTCCGGAAACTGGCGCGACTGTTGCGACCGGAGTAGGGTCGCGCCTGATGAACACACGACGGTGGGTCACGGGCGGGCTTCTGATGACTAGACGAGCTGCCTACTAAGAATGGGTGGCATCAGGGCGTCTCGAGCTCGAGCTTGATCTCACACATGTCGACG
>JBDTYI010000303.1:0-36490 GCA_040005775.1 Solirubrobacteraceae bacterium | reverse complement strand
AGCCTGGGCCGGGCATGACCACACTTGCGGCCGAAGCTGACCCCCCGGCACCTACTCGACCTGCTCCATGATCACGTAGCCGGCGTCGGCCTCGGCCACGGTCGGCGGCAGGATCACGTTGCAGCAGAGCGCCGGGTAGCCGCGCGGCTCGCGCAGCATCAGCTTGCGCAGCCAGTCCTCGTGGTCGCGCAGGTGCTCCATCTTGGCGAACATGGAGTCGCCCGGGATCGGCGGCAGGCCCGCCGTGACGACGCGGCCCGGCTCGCCGCCGGCGTGCACGTCCACCGCGGTGATCATCCGGCTCAGGCGCATCGGCGGCTCGCAGGCGTCGGCATCGGCGAGACTAGGCGAACAGCGGACGCAGGTGGTCGTTCAGGAACACCCCGCGCGGGTCGAGCTCCCGGCGCAGCGCGATGAAGTCGGCGGCCCGCGGGTAGCGGGCGTGCAGCTGCTCCGCGGTCAGGAAGTGCAGCTTGCCCCAGTGCACGCGCGCGTCGAACTCGCCCAGCAGCCGATCGACGTCGCGCAGGTAGGGCTCGGAGTCCGTCCCCGGCACGCCGGACACCGAGATGACCACCGTGGCGCGCCCGTAGGAGTGCGAGAGCCAGCTCTCGTCCGCGGCCACCGTGCGCACCTCCATGGGGAAGACCGAGTCGGGCAGGCGGGCGAGCATCAGCTCCCGCATCGCGGCCACCGCGTCGGCGCCGCGCTCGTACGGCACGAAGTACTCGAGCTCGTGGAAGTTCGGCTCGAAGGGCGGCATCGGGTAGATCCGGTAGCTGCGGTCGACGCGCCGGTCCGGCACGTCCGAGTCCGGCATCGAATCGCCGGCCTCGTCGTAGACCTTGACGTAGCAGCTGTCGGCCAGCGACGCGCCTTCGGACGCCGTCAGGCCGTACAGCGCTCCGGATCCTTCGGAGGGGAGCCAGAAGAACGAGTAGTGGCGGTGCGCCCGGGTCATCTCGTCCAGCCGCCCCCACGCCCGCTCCCAGGTCCAGTGCTCGATCCGCTCGGCCAGCCGGTAGCGCGGCACCACCTCGAGCTCGAGCTCCGTGATGACGCCGAGCATGCCGATCGCGACCTGCGCGGCCGCGAGCCGGTCGTCGCCCTCGCCCAGCTCGAGCACCGCGCCGTCCGCGGTCACGAGCCGCATGCCGCGAACCCCCGCGGAGAACGACTGCAGCTCGATGCCCGACCCGTGGGTGGCCGTCGCCACGGCGCCGGCGATGCCCTGCGTGTCGATGTCCCCCTGGTTCGGCAGCGCCAGCCCGGCCTCCCAGAGCGGGTCGCCGAAGGCGCCAACCGGCGTCCCCGACAGCGCGCGCACACGGCGGCCGGCGGCGTCGATGTGGACGATCCCGCCCAGGTTGGCGAGGTCGATCAGGGTGCCCTCGGTCAGGTGCACCGGCGAGAACGAGTGCCCGGTCGCCACCACGCGCAGGCCCTGTCCGTCGGCGACGGCCTTGCGGATGACGTCCTGCACCTCGGCCTCGCTCGCCGGCGACACCCGCCGCGCCGGCGTGCAGCGCTGGTTGCCGACCCAGTTCGCGAACGTGGGCACGGGCCGAGCCTACCGGCCTGTCGCGAGCCGATCCTCGAACGGCCCGCGACGCCGTCTCACGCTGCGTCCGACGCACCTGCCGTGCGAGCGCCTCGACCACCTGGGGGTCGAGATCGCCATCCGCCGCCCAGTCGCGCAGTGTCACCAGTGCCAGCTCCGCCGTGAAGCCGCCCGACGTCTGGATGGCGTAGAGCCGTGTCACGGTGGCGATCATCGCGCCCGAGTCGAGTGACGCGGAGGCCGGGTCGGCGACGCACTCCGATCCGGCGTTCCAAGCCGCCGGCGCCCGGAAGCGGCCTGGTGGGCCGGACCCCGACCACGCCACGAGCGTCGCATTCACCGGGCTCGCCATCGTCTTGCACTACACGTGCGGGATCACGGCGCAGCCGCCAGGGACGCGCGGGTATTCGCACGAGTACCGGCTGATGGCTCCGATCGTCTCCTTGCGCACGCTTCGCAGTTGGAAGATCGGCAACAACGAACTTCGCAAGACCCGCGACGGCGGGTCGATCCAGGGCTTCATGTACTTGCCGCAGGCGGGCGCCGTGCAACTCGACTCACCAGGGGACGCCGACGATGAGTGGACGGGTCACGCCGCGGCGCTGATTTATCGGTCGGCCACGGTCACGCAATCCCTGCTGGACAACCTGCCTCGGGTCGCGCGTCTCACAGCCGACGCGACGCGGATCCTCGAGGCCGCGATCATCCAGACCTATACGCCGAACAGCTTCACGTGGGAAACGCTCGCTGAGCCGGACATGACCGACGGCTGGGCGACGCCCTGACCCGCGGTATTCGAGTCGCAATCCAGTCGCGCGATTCCGCGGAATCGCCGCAACCGAGCCGATGTCGCACGTTCTCTCACCCGCCGTCTCCACCTAACGAGAGCCGCCCACCCGGGCGGCTCTCGTCGTTCCGCACGGCGGGAGAGGGGTAGTAGCCCACGATGGCCAAGCTCATCTACTCGGCGATCGCCTCCCTCGACGGCTACGTCGCCGACGCCGACGGGAAGTTCGATTGGGCCGCGCCCGACGAGGACGTCCACGCGTTCGTCAACGACCTCGAGCGGCCCGTCGGGACCTACCTCTACGGGCGCCGGATGTACGAGGTGATGTCCTATTGGGACACCGCGCCGACCGACGACTCGGTCGCCCCCGTGCCGCGCGACTTCGCGCAGATCTGGCAGGCGGCCGAGAAGGTCGTCTACTCGCGCACGCTGCAGGACGCCTCGACGTCCCTGACCCGGATCGAGCCCGCCTTCGACCCAGAGACCATCCGGGCGATGAAGGCGAGCGCCGAGCGTGACATCAGCGTCGGCGGGCCCGGGCTCGCCGGCCAGGCGATCGCCGCCGGGCTCGTCGACGAATGCCACCTGTTCCTGTCGCCCGTGATCGTCGGCGGCGGCACCGCCGCGCTGCCGGACGGCGTCCGCTGGCCGCTCGAGCTGGTGGGCGAGCGCCGCTTCGCCGGCGGGGCGGTCCACCTGCACTACCGCACGTCGAGCGCGGCGGACAGCTCCTGACGTGACCGGATCCCGAGCTTGTCGTAGACGTGGCGCAGGTGGTACTCAACCGTCTTCGGGCTGACGAAGATCGCCGCGGCGGTCTCGCGCGTTGTCCTGCCGTCGGCCAGTAGGCGGGCGATCTGGAGCTCCTGGGGCGTGAGGTCGTCGAGCGTGCTGGCGTCTCGCCGCCGCGCCGTCTCCCCGGCCGCCGCCAGCTCCGCGTCGGCCTGGTCGGCCCACGAGTCCGCGCCGAGCCGTTCGAAGGCGGCGAGCGCCGCGCCGAGCTCCTCGCGGGCCCGGACCCGCCGCCGCGCCCTCCGCAGACGCGCTCCGAAGGCCAGCTGCGTGCGCGCCGTCTCGAACGCATCCGGGGTGCGAGCGTGGAGCGCGAGCGCCTGCGCGAACCACGCCTCCATCGCGTCGCCCTCGGCCAGCAGCCCGCGGCAGCGCGCGGCGCGCGCGAGCGCCCACGGCTGTCCCTTGGCCTCCGCGCGCGCCGCGTAGGCGTCGGCCACGCCCTGGGCGTCGCCCAGGCGCCCGAGGCGCAGGTACTCGTCGACCAGCTCGGGCACCGGGGAGAGGTCGACGTCGGCGATCCCGCTGCGGCGCAGCGCCTCGACGAGCGCCTCGTGGTGCTCAACTGCCCGGGCGACGTTGCCGAGGCCGAGCTCGAGGTCACCGAGTGCCTGAATCGCCCAGGCGCCGTAGAGATCGACTCCGAGCTCGTCGCACAGCGCCGTCGCCTGCGCCGCGTGCTCGCGGCAGGCGGTCGCGCGGCCCTGGCGCGCCTCGAGCCACGCGAGCCCGGCGAGCGCCGCGCCCAGCTCCACGCGCTGTCCGGTCTCGCGCGCGAGCCGGATCGACTCGTCGTAGCTGGCCTCGGCCGCCGACCAGCGGTCGGTCGTCGCCTGGTCGCGCGCCAGCAGGTGCAGCAGCGAGGGCAGGACGCCGACGGCGACCTGTGCGCGGGCCCGGTCGAAGGCCTGGTCGATGACGGCACGGCCGACGCCGGCCTCGCGGAGCCACATGGGGCCGATCGCGCCCCAGCCCAGCAGCGCCGGGTCATCGCGCAGCTCGCCGGTGGCCTCGAGGATCTCGACCGACCGCCGGACCGCCGCGGCGCCCGCCTCGCCCTGGCCGTCGGCGACCAGCGCCATGCCGTTCACGATCGAGGCTAGGAACCGCGCGCGGGCCGAGCCACCCGGCTCGGCCAGCTCGCTCGCGCGCCGGGCCGCGGCCACCATCGCCGGCGTGTCGCCCGCGTAGAAGCATCCGCGCACCGCCTCGGAGAGCATGACCACGGCGAGCTCGGGGTCGGCCGCGGCGATCAGCTCCGCCGCTCCGACGACCAGCGGGTAACCGTCCATGACCGGACCCGTCCGCATCGCCAGCAGGCCGCGCAGGTGGCCGATCCCCGCTCGGACGGTGGCCTCGGCGGCCTGGGGCTCGGCCTCGTCGAGGCGCGCCAGCGCGCGGGGCGCGTCGCCCGCCAGCCACGCGGAGTCGGCGGCCGCAAGGAGAAGCCGGCCGCGCGCGTCCTGTGCGGTCGACAGGCCGGCCCCGCGCTCGAACGCGGACGCGGCGACCGCGTAGGCGCTGCGCGCCCGTGCCCGCTCTCCCGCCTGCTCGAGCGCGGCGGCCGCGCTGTCGTCGGGGCCGACGCTGGCCGCGGCCAGATGCCACGCTCGGCGGTCGACGTCGTGGTCGGGGAGCGCCGCCGCGAGGGCGCCGTGCGCGGCGCGGCGCTCCTGCGCGGACGCCTCGGCGTACACGGCGGCTCGTGCGAGCGGGTGCCTGAACGCGACCGCGCCGCCGTCGATCGCGACCAGCTCGGCCTCCTCGGCGGCGACCAGGGCGGACACGTCCTCGCCAAGGGCGGCGGCGGCGCGCGCGAGGACCGCCATCTCACCGCCGTCGCTGGTCGCGGCGAGCACGAGCATGCGCCGGGTCGGCTCGGGCAGGCGATCGAACCGCCCGAGGAAGGCCCGCGCGATGCTCGTGGAGATCGGCACCGGGCCGGTCGGCGGCGCGGCGGCGAGCCGCGCGCCGTCGGAGGCCAGCTCGAGGAGCGCCAGCGGGTTGCCGCCGGTCATACGGATGAGGCGCTCGGCGACGTCCTCCGGGATGCCGGCCCCCGATAGGAGCGCCGCAGCGTCGGAACGGGCGAGCCCGGCGACGTGCATCACGCGCAGGTCGGAGCCGTCCAGCATCGACGCCTCCCCCTCGCGGGCGGTGAGCACGAGTGCGATCGGATCGGCGACGAGGCGGCGCGCGGCGAACAGCAGCGCCTCCGAGCTCGACCCGTCGAGCCAGTGCGCGTCGTCGACGAGCAGCACGAGCGGGCCCTCCTCGGCGCCGGCGGACAGCAGGCTGAGCGTCGCGGCGCCGATCGCGAAGCGGTCGCCGGCCCGGGCGGGGCCGAGCGCCAGCGCGCCGGCGAGCGCAGCGGCCTGCGGCGCGGGGATGCGATCGAGCCCGTCCAGCGCGGGACGGAGGAGCTCGGCGAGCCCCGCGAATGGGATCTGGGCCTCGGACTGGATGCCGCGTGCGCGCAGGATGCGCATCCCGCCGGCCTGCTGCGCGGCGTGGTCGAGCAGCGCGGTCTTGCCGATGCCCGGCTCTCCTACGAGCGCGAGCACGCCGCTCTGTCCGCGTCGGGCCTGCGCCAGGACGCGGTCCAGGGCCAGGCGCTCGTCGTTCCGGCCCAGCAGCATCGGCGGATCTTAGGTGCCCCCCTGATGCGAACCCAACGGGGCCGTCCCTACGGTCGCGGCACCCGATCAGAAGGAGCGCCACATGGCCGCCACCGAGCAGTCCGTCGATGTCGACAAGCTCAACCAGTTCGTCTTCCGCGCCGTCGATGAGGTCGGTGCGACGCTCAACGCCGCGCTCGTCGTGATGGGCGACAAGCTCGGCCTCTACCGGGCCATGGCGGGCGCCGGCTCGCTGACGCCGGTCGAGCTCGCGCGGCGCAGCGGCGCCAACGAGCGCTACGTGCGCGAGTGGCTGAACGCGCAGGCCGCGGGCGGCTACGTCGAGTACGACCCGGCCGGCGGCGGCTACTCGCTCCCGCCCGAGCAGACGATCGCCCTGACGGACGAGGAGAGTCCGGCGTTCCTCCCGGGCTTCTTTCAGCTCGCGCTCGGCTCGGTGATCGACTCGCCGCGCATCACCGAGGTGGCGCGCAGCGGGGAGGGCCTCGGCTGGCACGAGCACAACCACGACGTGTTCGACGGCTGCGAGCGCTTCTTCCGCCCCGGCTACAACGCGGCCCTGGTGCCGGCCTGGCTGCCCGCGCTCGACGGCGTCGTCGAGAAGCTCGAGGCGGGCGTCAGGGTGGCCGACCTCGGCTGTGGCCACGGGTCCTCGACGATCGTCATGGCCAAGGCGTTCCCGAACTCCACGTTCGTGGGCTCCGACTACCACGAGGGCTCCATCGCGACCGCGCGCGAGCGCGCGCAGGAGGCGGGCGTCGCCGACCGCGTGCGCTTCGAGACCACCGCCGCGGGCGCCGAGCACGACGACGGCTACGCGCTGGTGACGATGTTCGACTGCCTGCACGACATGGGCGACCCGGTCGGCGCCGCGCGCCAGGTGCGGCGGATGCTCGCCGACGACGGGACCTGGCTGATCGTCGAGCCGATGGCCGGCGACCGGGTGGAGGACAACCTCAACCCCGTCGGCCGTGCGTTCTACGGGTTCTCCACGTTCCTGTGCACGCCCGCGTCGCTCTCGCAGGACGTCGGCCTGGCGCTCGGGGCGCAGGCGGGCGAGGCGCGCATCGGCGACGTCGTCGCGGCGGGCGGGTTCACGCGCTTCCGGCGCGCGGACGAGACGCCGTTCAACCTCGTGTTCGAGGCGCGGCCGTGATAACGATCGGCTTCATGGCCCGCACCGACGAGGACCTGATCACCGAGACCGTCCTCGACTACTTCGAGGGCTGGTTCGAGGGGGATGCGGCGCGCATGGAGCGCGCGCTGCATCCTCAGCTCGTGAAGCGCGACGCCGAGGAGCTCGAGAACACCACGAAGCCGCAGATGGTCGATGCGACTGCGCGCGGCGTGGGGTTCGAGCGGGCCGTCGGCCGGCGCATCGACGTCGACGTGCAGGTCGCCGACGTGTACGGGGACGCAGCGACGGTCGTCGTCCGCACGGCGATCTACCACGAGTACCTGCACCTCGTGCGCACGACCGGCGGCTGGAGGATCGCCCAGGCGCTATGGCAGTTCACGTGACAGCGCCGGCGCGCGAGCAGACCCGCGCGCGCGACCCCGACGGGACGGGGGAGGTCGTGCGCGACGGCGTGCGGCTGCACTACGAGGTCTACGGGTCGGGCGAGCCGACGGTCTTCCTCCTGCCGACGTGGTCGATCGTGCACTCGCGCCACTGGAAGATGCAGATCGCCTATTTCGCGCGGCACTGCCGGGTGATCACGTTCGACGGTCGCGGCAACGGCCGGTCCGACCGTCCGCCGAGCGGGTACGACGAGCGCGAGCTGGCGGCGGACGCCCTCGCGGTGATGGACGCGACCGGCACTGAGCGTGCGGCCCTCGTGTCGCTCTCGCGCGGAGCGCGGGTGGCGCTGCTGCTGGCCGCGGAGCACGCCGATCGCGTCGAGCGGGCCGCGTTCATCGCTCCGTCGGTGCCCTTCGGCGAGGCGCCCGATTACGACGCCGAGCCGGGGTGGGCGAAGTACGACCACGCCTACTGGCTGCGCGGGTACCGCGATTTCCTCGAGTTCTTCTTCGGCCAGATGTTCAGCGAGCCGCACTCCACGAAGTTCATCGAGGACTGCGTCGGCTGGGGCCTGGAGACGACCGCGGAGACGCTCGTCGCGACGGAGGCCGACGCGCGGATGTCCGAGCAGACCGCGCTCGACCTCTGCCGCCTCCTCCGGTGCCCCGTCCTCGTGATCCAGGGGTCGCGTGACGCGCTCGCGGGACCAGGCCGCGGCGTCGCCCTCGCCGAGGCGACCGGCGGCGAGCTGGTCATGCTCGAGGCCTCCGGCCACGGGCCGCACGCCCGCGACCCCGTCACGGTCAACCTGCGCCTACGCGACTTCCTCGGCATCGAGCCGCCCGCCCGCCCGCAGCGCCGCTCCTCCCGCGGCCGGCGTGCCCTCTATGTCTCCTCGCCCATAGGCCTCGGCCATGCGCGGCGCGACGCGGCCATCGCGGGCGAGCTGCGCGCCCTGCACCCCGATCTCGAGATCGACTGGCTCGCACAGCATCCGGTCACCGCCGTGCTCGAGGCGCGCGGGGAGCGCGTCCATCCGGCCAGCGCGCAGCTCGCCAGCGAGTCGCGGCACGTCGCCTCCGAGGCCGACGGTCACGAGCTGCACTGCTTCCAGGCGATCCGCCGGATGGACGAGATCCTCCTGGCGAACTTCATGGTCTTCCAGGACGTCGTCGCGCAGGAGGACTACGACCTGTGGATCGGCGACGAGGCCTGGGAGCTCGACTACTACCTCCACGAGAACCCGGGCCTCAAGCGCGCGCCGTACGCGTGGCTGACCGACTTCGTCGGCTGGTTGCCGATGCCGGCCGGCGGCGATCGCGAGGCCCTGGTCACCGCCGACTACAACGCGCAGATGATCGAGCACATCGCCGCCCATCCGGCGCTCCGCGACCGGGCGATCTTCGTCGGCGAGCCCGACGACATCGTGCCCGACCGCTTCGGCCCAGGCCTGCCGCTGATCCGCGACTGGACCGAGGCGCACTATTCGTTCTCCGGATACGTCTGCGGCTTCGACCCGGCGGCCGAAGGCGACCGCGCGTCGTTGCGCCGCGAGCTGGGCTACGGCGAGGACGAGCGCGTCTGCGTCGTGAGCGTTGGCGGTTCGGGCGTGGGAGCCGACCTCCTGCGCCGGGTGATCGCCGCCCAGCCGGAGGCGCGCGAGTGCGTCGAGGGCCTGCGGATGATCGTGGTCGCCGGACCGCGCATCGATCCCGACTCGCTCGACGCACCGCCCGGAGTGGAAGTCCTCGCCTACGTGGACGGCCTCTACCGCCACCTCGCGGCCTGCGACCTCGCGGTGGTGCAGGGCGGGCTGACCACGTGCATGGAGCTCGCCGCCGCGCGGACGCCCTTCCTGTACTTCCCGTTGAAGAACCACTTCGAGCAGCAGCGCCACGTCGACCACCGGCTGCGGCGCTATCGCGCCGGGCGCCGGATGGAGTATGAGACCGCGACGGTCGCCGACATCGCCTCGGCCATGGCCGAGGCGATCCAGCGCCCGGTCGACTACCTGCCGGTCACCCGCGACGGCGCGACGCGCGCCGCGCGGATGATTGCCGAGCTGCTCTAGCCGACCGGCCGGGGGCGCAGCCGGATGCGGCGCTTGGTGGCGGCAGGGCCGAACTGCGCGCGGGTGAGCTCGGTGGCCTGGCGGGCGCCGATGATGGAGAGGTCGAACATGTCGTGCTCCTTGATGGGGGTACGGGTCACGACATCGATGGTGGGCTAGAACCCGGTGGCCCACATCGGCAATTCGGTGCCGATGCGGCTGCGTGGCCCCTCAGAGGTCGGATTCCTATGCCTCAGCCCCGGCGGGCGCTCCACCCGCACCGCCGAACGCGCCGGTTCAAGGTCGATCGCCGGGCGGGCCGATGCCAACAGGACACCAAGCAGTCCTCGACTTGAGCACCCCCGTCGCGAGGCGGGTCCGCAAGGCCACGGAACTCCACCGGAGTTGGCCGGGCTGCCGAAGGAGAGCCGCTGTGCAGGTCGCTCGCTCAGCGATCCGCAGGCGGTCAGGAGCGTCGTAGGGACTGCTCATGCATCAGGGAGGACATATGTCCAGTCCCAATCGCCGCACCCGCGGCCGGCGGGCCGCCCTCGCCGCCGGAGTAGGCCTCGTGTTCGCGGCCGTCCCCGTCGCCGCACAGGCTGCACCCGTCGACCTCGGCACCGCAGGCCCGTTCGTCGCGCTCGCCGGCTCGACCGTCACCAACACCGGCCCGTCGGTTCTCAACGGCGACCTCGGCGTCGCCCCGGGAACCGCCCTGACCGGCTTCGCCCTTCCGGCCGTCGTCAACGGCGCCACCCACGACAACGACGCTGTCGCCGCGCAGGCGCAGGCCGACCTCACTACCGCCTACGACGTCGCGGCCGGGCAGCCCGTGCTCCCCGCCAACGACCTCACGGGCACCGACCTGGGCAACAGGACGCTCAAGGCCGGGGCCTACCGGTACACCTCGTCAGCCCAGCTGACGGGCCCGCTCACCCTCGACGCCGAGGGCGACCCCAACGCACAGTTCGTCTTCGAGATCGCCTCGACGCTGACGACCGCCTCGGCGAGCTCGGTCGTGCTCCTCAACGGAGCCTCGCCGTGCAACGTGTTCTGGCAGGTGGGTAGCTCCGCGACGCTCGGCAGCTCCACTGCGTTCGCGGGCAACGTCATGGCCCTCTCGTCCATCTCGCTGAACGACGCGGTCACCGTGCGCGGCCGGATGCTGGCTCGTAACGGACAGCTCAGCCTGATCAACGACGTCATCGACGGCAGCATGTGCGGTACGTCGTCGTCGCCGCCGTCCGGTACCACGCCGTCGGATTCCGCGCCGTCGGACTCGACGAGCTCGACCTCGACGCCGACATCGGACAGTGGATCGTCGACGGCCCCGCGCGTCGTCCAGACCCCGCCGGCCAGCCGATCGACGACCCCCACGCGCACGGGCACGGCGATCCTCCTGCGGGCGCCTCGCTCCCCGCGCGCGGCGTGCACGGCAGGATTCCGCGCGACCGTCAGCGGCCGCAACATCCGCCGCGTCGTGTTCAGCCTGGACGGCCGGCGTATCGCCAGCAGCACCGGATCCCCGTTCCGGGTCCTCGTGCCGGGCATGTCCGGGCGTCATCAGATCACCGCCCGCGTCACGTTCAAGGACGCCACCCGCGCCCGGACACTGAAGCTGCGCTACCGCGCCTGCGCCGCCGCGGCGCTGCACCCTCGCCGCGGGCCGTCGCAGTTCACCGGATGAGGCAAACCGCCCGCCCGGCCCCGCGATCCCCCGGCTTCGGCCGGGGGGTCGCGGTCGTCGTGGCGGTGGCAGCGGTCGGGGGCGGCCTCGCCGCCCCGGCCGGCGCGGCGGCCGTGCCCGGGCGCCAGGCGCTCGTGGTGCTCCTGCACGACCACGTCGCCCGCTCCGAGCCCGACGTGCACGCCCACCGCATCGAGGCGGTCCGGGCGCGCCGTCCGCTGACCCGGGTGCGAACCCGGCTGCCGGTCCTCGGCGAGACCCGGGGGCCCGACGGGACCTCCTGGTTGCGGGTCGGGCTCCCGGGGCGACCGAACGGACACGAGGGTTGGATCACGGCGACCCGTACGCGGAGCGCGTGGACGACGTGGCGCCTCGCGGTGTCGCTCTCCGGCCGCCGCGTGACGGCATTGCACGAGGGCCGCGCGGTGCGGCGCTTCCGCGCCGTCATCGGCAAGCCGTCCACTCCGACGCCGCGCGGCCAATTTTTCGTCGAGGAGGCCGTCTCGCTCTCCGTGCGCGACGCCGGCGGTCCGTTTGCGCTGGCCACCAGCGCCCGCTCGCAGGTCCTGCAGGAGTTCGACGGGGGACCCGGCCAGATCGCTCTGCACGGGACGGACAACCTCGTCGGCCGGCTGGGCAGCGCAGCGTCGCACGGCTGCGTCCGCCTCAGCCCCCGGGCGATCACGTGGCTCGCTCGGCGCGTCGGCGCCGGCACGCCGGTCACCGTCTCGCTGTGAGCGCTCAGTCGTGCAGCGGGCGTCGCCGGCTCGCCCGGGACGTCGCGCGCCGGCGGTGGGAGCCCGTGACGACGGGCGGGTCCGGCCGGACCGGCGCCTCGATCACCATGAGCGCGCGACGTGAGGAGACGCCCAGCTTGCGGTAGATGCTGCGCGCGTGCGAGCGCACCGTCTCGACCCCGATATGCAGGGCGAGCGCGACCTCGGCGTTGGAAAGATCCTGGCGGAGCAGCACGAGCACCTCGCCCTCGCGCCGCGTCAGCAGCCGGTTCGCAGGCGGCGCGACGGCGGTTCCCAAGGGCATCAGCTGCAGACCGCGCGACGAGAGATGGATGGCGTGCAGGACGTCGCGCGCCTGCGCGCTCTTGGGCAGGCACGCGCCCGCGCCGAACGCGAGCAGCTGGGCCGCCTCGACCGCCGAGAGGTCCGCTCCCAGAAGCACGAGGCGCGTCTGGGGATGGCGGACGCGCAGGTCGCGGACCTCGGCGAGGTCGCGCAGCAGTGCGACGTCGAGGATCAGTACCGCGGGGCGGTGGGCGCGGACGACGACGCCGATGCGGTCGTGCACGATGTCGTGCGCCACGACCGACACGCTCGGGTCGTCGGCGAGCAGCGTGCGCAGGCCGAGCGCGACGAGGTCCTCGAAGCGGGCGATTGCGACTGTGATCGGCGTGGGGGCGGCCATGGGTGGGTGCGCGCGCAACGCGCGGGCGCCACTGGTGCATCGGCACGGCGGGCCCAAAGGGTGAGGCGCGTGTCCCCCGTTTCTCACTCACCCCGTCCCCCCGGGATCACCCGGTTGGGGGGGCGCGGCAGACGCGCCAGCCGTCAAGCTGTTCGGCATGACCGTTCGCCGCATCATCTTCGCCGTCTGGCTCGCCCTGGTGCTTGCGGCGCCCGCCACCGCGGGCGCGGCGGGCCGGCCGCAGTCCGCCGGCGCCCTCGTCAGGGCGGCCACCGCGGCCGGTGAGCGGTATTGGGGCGCAGTCCCGTGCACCGGGGGGGTGGCGGTCATCGCGCGCCAGCCACTCGCGGCCGGCGTCGACCGGTTCACGGACGCCTGGGTCACCTTCGAAACCCCGCTGGGGGCAAACGATCTCAGCGCCCCGGCCGCCGACTACACGCGGTGCACGATCGCCCTCGCCCGGTGGCGCTGGCCGACGGCGTCGAGCATGGCCCAGGACTGGGACCTGCTGTGCACCACCATCACGCACGAGCTGGGTCACCTGCTCGGCCACCCGCACGACGCCACGCCTGGCAGCGTGATGGCGCCTGTCTTCACCGATCGCTCCACCGAGCCGGCGGTGTGCCGGTCGGCGCGCCCACACCGCTGACCGGCCGCCAGGCGGCAACTCCGCGGGCCGCCCGGCGCCGCGGCAGGCGCGCGCCGCGGGTGACGGCCACGCCCGCGAGGCAGAGCACGCCACCGGCAAACGCGAGGGTGGGCGGTGCCTCGCCGAGCAGCAGCCAGCCCTGCAGGATCGCCAGCGGCGGCACGAGGTAGGTCGTCGCGCCCAGCTTCCCCGCGGTCGTGCGCTGCAGCGCGTAGGCCCAGGTCGTGAAGCCCACCGCGGTCGAGAAGACGCCGATGTACGCCGTCCACGCGAACGTCCCGGCGCTCGCATGCCCGGCCTCGCGCACGAGCGCCGGGGCAAACGGGAGGCACGCCACCGCGCCGGTCACGCAGGCCAGGAACGTGACCTGGAGCGCCGACGTGCGCTCCAGCAGCGGCTTCTGGGCGACGACGGCGCCGGCGTACGCCGCCGCCGCGCCGATGCAGAGCGCGGCTCCGAGGCCGGCGTCGACGCTCTGCCCGCGCGTGGCCAGCCCGATGACGATCGCGCCGATGAAGGCGATCGCGCAGCCGACCACCAGCGCCCGCGGGAAGCCCTCGCGCAGTAGGACGCCCGCGAGCACCGCGATGAGGACCGGCCCGACGTTCACGAGCATCGCCGCGGTGCCCGCGTCGACGCGCTGCTCGGCCGCGTTGAGCAGCACGTTGTAGGCGCCGAACCACAGCAGCCCGCACAACACGAGTCGCGGGACGTCGCGGCGCGGCGGCAGCGCCTCGCGGCGCGCGGCGACGACCACGCCGAGCACGAGCGCCCCGACGAGCAGGCGAGCGAGCGTGAGCGGGCCGGGGGAGAGCTCTTCGCCCGCCACGCGGACGCCGACGAAGGCAGACGACCACAGCACCACCGTGGTCAGGGCGGCAGCGAGCGCCAGGGAACGATCGCGTTGCGTCATTGAGGTCACCATATGAACGCGACGCTTCGGCGCCGGCCGATGTGAGATCGCCCCGATGCGCAACGATGCCTCATGGCCAAGCGGCGCATCGACTCCGAAGAGCCCATCGACCTGGCGGCCGTCGAGCGCGAGCTGCGTGCCCGCCACGCCGAGTTGCAGCAGCGCCTGGGGGTCCTTTCCGCGCCGCCGGAGCGCGGCGCCGAGCTGGGCTTCGGCAAGCGCATCGGCGACGGCACCACCGAGGCCGTCAGCCGGCTGACCGACGTCGGCGTCGGCGGCAGCTTGGAGGTCTCCGACGCCCGGATCGCCCGGGCGCTCGCGAAGCTCGAGGAGGGCACCTACGGCACGTGCGACCGCTGCGGCACGCCCATCGCCCCGGCGCGGCTGCGCGCCGCGCCCGAGAGCGTGCTGTGCATCGACTGCGCGCGCCTGCGGTAGCGGGCCCTACTCGTACAACGTGAGCGTGGCGAGCACGACGTACGTCGCCACGAGCGCCCAGCCCTCGAACGCGACCGCCTCGCCGTCGCCCGTGATCTGCCACACCGAGATCGCCGTCAGGGCGAGCGCGCCGATGTAGACGGGGTCGAGCGCGAAGGTCAGGCGGTGGGCGAACATCAGCGAGACGAGCACCAGCACCGGGAACAGGAACGCGGAGATCTGCCCGACGGAGTTCTTGACGACCGATACCGCGAGGTCAGACTTGCCCTTGGCGGCGAGGACGAGCCCGGTGGCGTTCTCCACGGCGTTGCCGGCGATCGCCACGACGACGAGCCCGGCGAACGCGTCGGAGACCCCGAGCCCGTTCATGGCCGGCTCGAGCGCCTTGATGAACCAGTCCGACACGAACGCCGAGCCGATGCCCGCCAGTGCGAGCATCGCGAGGGCCAGCGTCAGCGGGAGCAGTGCCCGTCCGTCTTCCGGCGCCTCGAGGGGTTCCTCGTTACGGACGTAGGGCACCACCCAGGACACGTACACCGCCAGGAGTGCGACGGCGGCGACGGTCGAGATCGCGGTGACGTGCCGGCTGGCGGGATCGTGGGAGCTCAGCGAGATGCCGACGATCACGATGATGAACGTGGCCAGCAGCAGGAGCGTGGCCGTGTCGTTCGGCAGCCGCCGCTGGAAGCGCATCACGCCGTCGGGCGCCACACGTGCGCCGGTCACGATCACGAGCCCGAGCACCAGCAGCGCATTGGCGAACAGCGAGCCGACGATCGACGTCTGCGCCACGACGGTCTGCCCGGCGCGCAGCGCGAAGATCACGATGAAGAGCTCGGGCAGGTTGCCCAGCGTCGACTGCAGGACGCCGGTGACGGCCGGTCCGTAGCGCCCGCCGACCTGCTCGGTCCCGAAGCTCACGACGTGCGCGAGCGCGGCGAGCGCGACGGTGGCCAGCGCAAAGGCCGCGCCCGACGGCCAGCCCGCGTAGCGCGCGACGCCGGCCGCGGCGGTGGCCGCGAGCGCGACGACCAGCGAGATCCGCTCGACGCGGGTGAGGGCGGCCAGGCGCGAGGTCATGGGGCGCGATCTTCGCCGATGCCGCTGGACGCCACCGCTAGGCTCGGCCGATGGCCGACGAGAGGTCGAAGCAGCTCGCCCTGGCCAGCGCCATCCTCGCCTCGTCGATCGCCGCGGTCGACGCCTCGGCGGTCAACGTCGCGCTGCCGGCGATCGGGCGCGACCTGGGCGGCGGCCTGGCCGCGCAGCAGTGGGTCTCGAACTCCTACCTGCTGACCCTCGGCGCGTTCATCCTGCTCGCCGGCTCGCTGACCGACCGGTTGGGAGAGCGCCGCGTATTCGTCGCCGGCGTCGCCGGGTTCGGCGTCGGCTCGCTGCTGTGCGCCGCCGCGCCGACGACCGAGGTGCTGATCGCCGCCCGCGCCCTCCAGGGCCTCGCCGGCGCGGTGCTCACCCCGGCGGCGCTGGCGATCATCGTCGCGGTCTTCCCGAAGGCCGAGCGCGGTGCGGCGATCGGCAAGTGGACGGCCTACGGCGGCATCGGCATCCTCATCGGGCCGCTCATCGGCGGGCAGCTCGTCGACGTCGCGTCCTGGCGCTGGATCTTCGCGCTGAACCTCCCGCTCGTGGCCGTCGCGCTGTGGCTGGCGGCGCGCGCGGTGCCCGGGCGCAGCGGGCCCCCGCGCGCCGGGCGCATCGACTGGGGTGGCGCAGCGCTCGCCGCCCTCGCGCTGGCGGGGATCTCCTTCGGCCTCATCGAGCAGCCCGTGCTCGGCTGGAGCGCGGTCGGCGTGTGGGGCGCGCTCGTCGTGGGTGTCGTGTCTGGTGTCGCGTTCGTGCGCCATGAGGCACGGACGCCCGACCCCATGCTCCCGCTCGAGCTGTTCGCGCGGCGCAACTTCTCGGTGGCCAACGCGCAGACGTTCGGCATGTACGGGGGCATCGGGATCCTGGGGTTCTTCCAGACGATCTACCTCCAGCAGGTCGCGGGCTACCCGGCGCTCAAGGCGGGCGTGACCGGACTGGTCCCGACCGTGATCATGTTCCTGTTCTCCGCGCGCGTCGGGGCCATGGCCGACCGCCGCGGGCCGCGTGTCTTTCTCACCGTCGGGCCGTTCGTCGTCGCCGCCGGCCTGCTGCTGATGACGCGCTTCGGCATCTCGGTGTCGTTCGTCAGCGACGTGCTCCCAGCGATGCTGCTGTTCTCGATCGGGATCGCACTGACCGTCGCGCCGCTCACCGCGACCGTGCTCGCCGACGCCGACGACAGCGACGCCGGCATCGCGTCGGCGGTGAACAACGCGATCGCCCGGTCCGCGGCGCTCATCGCGATCGCCGCGATCGGCGGGGTCGTTGCCTCGCACTACGCTTCGGCGCTCGACGCGAAGCTGCCTGCCGCCCTGCCCGCGTCGGCCTCGGGCGCGGTCGAGCAGGCCAAGCGGCGCACCTTCGGGCAGGTCGACCCCGCCCGCATCCCGCCCGCGCAGCGCGCGGAGGTCCGCGCCGCCAGCGATGAGGCGTCGGAGTCGAGCTTCCACCTCGCCGCAGAACTGGGCGCGGGGCTGCTGGTGGCGTCCGGGCTCGCCGGGCTGCTCCTGCGCAACCCGCGCTGCGGACCCGACTCGGTCCCCGCCGAGGACTGCCCCGGCGGCCAGCTCGTCGGCGCGCCGAGCGCGCTCGCGCGCGAGCCGGTGCCCGTCCTGCGCGTGCCCGCGAGGGCGCCGACCTAGATGGATACCCCTGGGTAGTATCATGAGCGAGATGGAGACCACCGTGACCCCTGAGCGCGGCTACACCGCGGAGAAGGATCAGCTGCTCAAGCGCCTGCGACGCATCGAGGGGCAGACCCGCGGCCTCCAGCAGATGGTCTCCGACGATCGCTGGTGCCCGGACATCCTCCAGCAGATAGCCGCCGTCACCGCCGCGCTGGACAAGGTGGGCCTCGCGCTCGCCGAGGGTCACGTCCAGCACTGCATGGCCGCCGGGACCGACGATCCGGCGCGTCGTGAGGAGATGACGTCCGAGCTCATGCGCGCGCTCGGGCGCCTCGTGCGCTGAGGGCGCGCGATTTACGCGGGGGCCCCGCGGGTAGCCAGCTAGAATGAAATCGTCGGGTTCTCATGGATCCGGCATGGCCGTTGCGCCCGCGTCGGCTCCGCAGCCAACGCCCGGTCCCGGCCGAAGCACTCATCCGCATGCCCCGTCGAGCGCGATCCCCCAGCGGCGCGCCGACCTGAAACGAGAAGACAAGAGGAGGCCGACAAATGGCCGTTGAAGAGAAGGTAGAAGTCGAGGGCGAGGTCATCGAGGCCCTCAAGAACCTGAATTTCCGAGTCCAGCTGGACGTCGGGCACGAGGTGCTCGCCCACCTGGCCGGCAAGATGCGGCGCTTCCGCATCCGCGTGCTCCCGGGCGACCGCGTGCGCGTGGAGCTCTCCCCGTACGACCTCACCCGCGGGCGGATCGTCTACCGCTTCAAGTAGGAGCAGTTCGGGCTTGCCGGCGCTCCACGCCGGCAGGCCTTTGTTCCGCCAGGGTTCGGACGATCAGGATGGGTTAAGCCTGAGAGTTCGTCCGTGCTCTTGACAAACCTGTTCGCGATCGAAGAGGGTCGGCTGGATGGGTCCTGTCCGAACCGGCGGCTCGCTGGAGTCCCTCCGCGAGCGCAATCGCCTGCGCGTGGTCGACGCGCTCCGCGCCAGCGGGGCCGTGTCCCGTGCGGACATCGCACGCTCAACCGGACTGAGCCGGTCGACCGTCTCGAGCCTCGTCGCCGATCTTCAGGCCGCCGGCCTGGTGCGCGAGGGCGAGCAGCTCGACGGGGTCGCCCACGGCGGGCAGGGCGGCCGTCCGCCGGTGCTCCTCACGCTCGACACCGCCGCCGGCGCGCTGCTGGGCGTCGACTTCGGCCACGACCACGTTCGCGCCGCAGTCTCCTCGCTGTCCTACGACGTCCTGGCCGAGCAGCACGTCGAGATCGACGTCGACGCGAGTGCGCACGAGGCACTGGACACGGCGGCCCGCCTGGCCGGCGAGCTGCTCGACGAGGCCTCCGTCGCCTCCGGGCACCTGCTCGCGGCGGGCGTCGGGCTCCCCGGACCCATCGACCGCGAGTCGGGCCTGGTGGGCTCGCAGCAGATCCTCCCGAGCTGGGGCAGCCTGAACCCCGTCGCCGAGCTCGAGCGTCGCCTGTCGGCACCGGTGCACCTCGACAACGACGCGAACGTGGGCGCGCTGGGCGAGGCGACCTTCGGCGCCGGGCGCGGCGCGCGCGTGCTCGTCTACCTGCGCCTGTCGGCCGGCATCGGCGCGGGCCTCGTCGTCGACGGCCGTCCGTTTCGCGGCGCGCGCGGGATCGCCGGCGAGGTCGGCCACGTCCTCGTCGATCCGCAGGGCCCGATCTGCCGCTGCGGCAACCGCGGCTGCCTGGAGACGTTCGTCGCCGGCCCTGCGCTGTGCGAGCTGCTGCGCCGTTCCCACGGACCGCTCAGTGTCCGCCAGCTCGTCGGCCTCGCCATCGAAGGCGACGCCGGCGCGACGCGCGTGCTCGCCGACGCGGCCGGCATCGTCGGCCGCGCCGTCGCCGACCTCTGCAACACCCTCAACCCCGACGTGGTCATCGTCGGGGGGGACCTGTCCGCCGCCGGCGACGTAGTTCTCGCGCCCCTGCGCGAGGCCGTGCGCCGCTTCGCGATCCCGGCCGCCGCCGATGCCGTGCGCATCGTGCCGTCAGAGCTCGGCGACCGCGCGGAGCTGCTCGGCGCCCTGGCCCTCGCGGGCCACGAGGCCGACGACGGCTTGTCCCTACCGATCCCCGGTTCACGCATCACTACTACAGGAGGAGCACGGTGAACCTCTCACCGAATTCGCGTCGCGTCGTGGCTGTCGCCACTTCGCTGTGCGCACTGTCGTTCGGAGTCGCAGCCTGCGGCTCGAGCAACGACAGCAAGAGCAGTTCCACGAAGTCGACCAGCTCGTCGAGCAGTGCGAAGGCCGAGAAGGTCGGCGTCCTGCTGCCCGATACCAAGTCGTCGGTCCGCTGGGAGTCCTTCGACCGCCCACTGCTGACCGACGCGTTCAAGAAGGCCGGCGTCCCCGTCACCATCGAGAACGCCCAGGGCGACAAGTCCACCCAGCAGCAGCAGGCCGAGCAGCTGATCACGAACGGCGCCAAGACGCTGCTGCTCGTGAACCTCGACTCGGGCTCGGGTGCGGCCATCGAGGCCAACGCCAAGTCGCGCGGCGTGAAGGTCATCGACTACGACCGCCTGACGCTCAAGGGCTCGGCCGACTACTACGTGTCCTTCGACAACGTGCAGGTCGGCAAGCTCCAGGGCACGGGTCTCGCCAGCTGCCTGAACAAGTCGGGCGCATCGAAGCCGGCGATCGCCGAGCTCAACGGCTCGCCCACCGACAACAACGCCACGCTGTTCAAGCAGGGCTATGACTCCGTGCTCAAGCCGCTGTACAGCTCGGGCAAGGCGACCAAGGTCGCCGACCAGTCGGTGCCCGAATGGGACAACCAGAAGGCGCTGACCATCTTCGAGCAGATGCTGCAGAAGAGCTCGAACAAGATCGACGGCGTCCTCGCCGCCAACGACGGCCTGGGCAACTCGGTCATCTCGGCGCTGAAGGCCCGCAAGCTCAAGCAGATCCCGGTCACCGGCCAGGACGCGACGCCGCAGGGGATCCAGAACATCCTCGCCGGCGACCAGTGCATGACGGTCTACAAGGCCGTCAAGAAGGAGGCCGACGCGGCGTCGCAGCTGGCGATCGCGCTGTCCAAGAAGCAGGCCGCTCCTGCGGGCCTGGTCAATGGCCAGAGCGACGACTCGGCGCGCAAGGTTCCCTCGGTGCTGCTGTCGCCGCAGCTCATCACCAAGGACAACGTCAAGGTCGTCTTCGACGACGGGTTCCTGAAGCCGAGCGAGGTCTGCGTCGGCAAGTACGCCTCCCTGTGCAAGGAGGCCGGCATTTCGTAGTCCGCAGCGAACGGGGCGCCGCCGCAGTGGCGGCGCCCCGGCGTTTGCCCCCGGAGGGGACCCGATGAGGAGAGGTCGAGAGCGTGTCTGAAACAGCAACACCACTGCTCGAGCTGAAGGGCGTGTCGAAGAGCTTCGGCGCGGTCCAGGCGCTCTACGAAGTGGACTTCCACGTCGCGCCGGGCCAGGTCATGGCCCTGGTGGGCGACAACGGCGCCGGCAAGTCGACGCTGATCAAGTGCATCGCCGGCATCTACCCGGTCGACTCGGGCGAGGTCCGCTTCGGCGGCGAGCCGGTGAAGATCCACGGGCCGAAGGACGCCGCCGCGCTGGGCATCGAGGTCGTGTACCAGGATCTCGCGCTCGCGGACAACCTCGACGTGGTGCAGAACATGTACCTCGGGCGCGAGGCGACCTCCGGGCCGCTGCGCGCGCTCGACGAGGTCGCGATGGAGAAGCGCGCCAAGGAGACGCTGAGCGGCCTCTCGGTCACGACGATCCGCTCCGTGCGCCAGACGGTCGCCGGGCTCTCCGGCGGCCAGCGCCAGTCGGTCGCCGTCGCCAAGGCGGTCATGTGGAACTCCAAGCTCGTGATCCTCGACGAGCCGACCGCGGCGCTGGGCGTCGCCCAGACCCGCCAGGTGCTCGACCTGGTCAGGCGCCTCGGCGAGCAGGGCCTGGCGGTGGTGCTCGTCAGCCACAACCTGCATGACATCTTCGAGGTGGCCGACGACATCACCGTGCTGCGCCTCGGCCAGAACGTGAGCGAGCACCGGCGCGTCGACGTGACCCAGACCCAGATCGTCGAGGCGATCACCGCCGGCAAGATGTCGAACGTGCCCGGCCAGGGCGACGGGGTGGTCGCATGAGCGCCACCGCACCCGCTCCGGTCGAGCCCTCCGCCGCCTCGCCGGGCGGCGCCGCCGGCACCGGCGAGGGCCTCGGCGCCTACGCCCGTCGCTGGTGGACGGGCGTGCGCTCCGGCGACCTCGGCTCGCTGCCGATCGTCGTCGGTCTCGTGCTCATCGCCGTGATCTTCCAGTCGCAGAACTCGCAGTTCCTCACCGCCGGCAACCTCGTGAACCTGATGGTCCAGGCGGCGGCGTACACGACGATCGCCATGGGCGTGGTGTTCGTGCTGTTGCTTGGCGAGATCGACCTGTCGATCGGCTACGTCAGCGGCGTCGCGGGCGTCGTCGCCGCATTGCTCACCCTTCCGGGCGGCAATTACGAGTACGCCGCCGGCCCGGCCCTCGTCATCGCGCTCTCCGTAGGCCTGAGCATCGGGATCCTGCAGGGACTGATCATCACCAAGGTCGGCGTGCCGTCGTTCGTCGTCACGCTCGCCGGCCTGCTGGGCTGGAACGGGGTCGTGCTGCTGCTGATCGGCGATCGCGGCACGGTCATCATCCAGTCGAACTTCCTCGTCGGCTTTGCGAACGACTTCCTGCCGACGGCGACGTCTTGGATCCTTGCCCTCGTCGTGATCGGGATCTACGCCGGCATCCTGTTCCTCCAGCGGACTCAGCGACGGCGGGCCGGGCTCGAGACGGTTCCCGACGCGCTGCTTGCGCTGCGCGTGGCCGGTCTGGCCGTCTGCACGCTGGCGGTCGTCTACGTCGCCAACCAGGACCGCGGGATCCCGTACGTGTTCCTCGTGCTCGGCGGGCTGTACCTCTTCTGGACCTACGTGCTCAACCGGACTCGCTTCGGCCGCCACGTCTACGCCGTCGGCGGCAACCAGGAGGCGGCGCGGCGCGCGGGCATCAACGTGGACCGCGTCAAGATCGCCTGCTTCGGGATCTGCTCGATGATGGCCGCGCTCGGCGGGATCGTGCTCGCGTCGCGCCTGCGCTCGGTCGACACGGGCGCCGGCGGCGGCTCCGTGCTGCTGTACTCGATCGCCGCGGCGGTCATCGGTGGCACCTCGCTGTTCGGCGGTCGCGGGCACGTGAAGTCCGCGATCCTCGGCGCGCTGGTCATCACGTCGATCGACAACGGGCTGGGCCTGCTCGGGCTCAGCGCCGGCACGAAGTTCATCGTCACCGGGCTGGTCCTGCTGGCCGCCGTGACCGTCGACTCGCTCTCGCGCCGGGGTCGCGAGTCCGCGGGCAGAGCCTGACCCCCTGATCCCCCCACACGAAGGAGACCCCATGGACGAGGACCTCAACGGCAAGGCCGCGCTGATCACGGGCGCGAGCTCGGGGATCGGCGCGGCGGTCGCGCGGCGCCTGCACGGGCTCGGCGCACACGTCGCGGTCATGTCGCGGCGGGGCGGCGATCTCGGGCTCGACGGCGCGATCGGCCTGACCGCCGACGTCCGCGATCGCGCCGCGGTGACCGGCGCCGTCAACCAGGCGGCGGGCGAGCTCGGCGGCCTGGACATCGTGGTCGCCAACGCCGGCGTCGGGATGTACGGGCCGTTCACCGAGCTCGCGGCCGAGGAAGCGGAGGCGATGATCGACACGAACCTCAAGGGCGTCATCAACACGGCGGCGGCGACGGTGCCCCAGCTGATCGCCGGCGGCGGCGGGGACTTCATCTCGGTCGCCAGCGTCGCGGGGGTCAACGCGTTCCCGGGCGAGGCGGTCTACAACGCCTCGAAGTTCGGCCAGGTCGGCTTCGTCCGCGCGCTGGACATCGAGCTGCGCGAGCACGGCGTGCGCTGCTCGAACATCTGCCCCGGCGGCGTGACGACCGAGTTCGCGCTCGGCACCGGGCGCACCGAGGGCGACCCCGAGCTCGACGAGATGATGACCGCCGACGAGGTGGCCGACGTCGTGCTCTTCGCGCTCACCCGGCCGCGCCGGCTGCGGCTGATGACGACCACGTTCCGCCCGATGAGCGAGGGGTCCTGGGGATGAGGTGGGGCCTGCTCTCCACCGCGAACATCAACGACGCGCTCCTCGCCAGCGGCACCGACCAGGAGTTCGTGGCCGTCGCGTCGCGCGACCAGGCGCGGGCCGCGGCCTACGCCGCGGAGAAGGGGATCGCCCGCGCGCACCCCTCCTACGAGGACCTGCTGGCCGATCCCGACGTCGACGCGATCTACAACCCGCTGCCCAACTCGATGCACGTCGACTGGTCGATCCGAGCACTGCAGGCGGGCAAGCACGTGCTCTGCGAGAAGCCGCTATCGCGCCACCCCGAGGACGTCGAGCGCGCCTTCGACGCCGCCGACGCGGCCGGGCTGGTGCTGGCCGAGGCGTTCATGTGGCGCCATCACCCGCAGGCCAAGGAGGCCGCGCGGCTCGTGGCGTCGGGCGCGATCGGGGAGCTGCGCACGATCCGCGCGGCGTTTGCGTTCAAAGGATCCGATCCCGAGGACGTGCGGCTGAAGTCCGCGCTGGACGGGGGCGGGCTCATGGACGTCGGCTGCTACTGCATCAGCGGGTGCCGAGCGCTTGCGGGCGCCGACCCTGAGCGCGGGTACCTCGAGCAGCTCGAGGGCGGCGACGGGGTCGACGTGGCGGCCGGCGCGCTGCTGCGCTTCCCCGCCGACGTGTTCGCGCACTTCGACTGCGGCCTGGCCTATCCCGGCGGCGCCTACCTCGGCGCGGCGGGCGCCGAGGGCGTGCTCTTCCTCGGCGATCCCTGGCACGCCCGGGACCCCGTCATCGAGCTGCGCCGGCCCGGTGCGGAGACCGAGCGGATCGAGGTCGGGCGCGGGGAGAACTCCTACGCGCTCGAGCTCGCCGACTTCGCCGCCGCCGCCGCGGGGGAGCGCGCGCCGCTGCTCGGCCGCGACGACGCCCTCGGCCAGGCCCGCACGATCGCCGCGCTCTATCAGTCAGCAGAGAAGGGAACGCCTTGCCCGATCATCTGAAGACCTCCCTCGGCATCTGGGCCATGGGGGGGATGGTCACCCGCTTCGTGCCCGCCGGCTACCAGCCCGAGCACGCCGACGAGACCACCGCGCAGAAGGTCCGGCGCGCCGTCGACGGCCTGGGCGACCTGATCGACGACTACGAGTTCCACTACCCCGCCGAGCTCTCCCGCGACAACCTCGACGAGGTGCGCGAGGCGCTCGGCGACCACGGCATCTACGCGGTGTGCGGCGGCCTGCACCTCGATCCGCGCTTCGGGCGGGGCGGGCTCGTGTCGCCCGACCCGGAGATCCGCAAGCTTGCGCTCGACATCACGCTCGAGGGCGCTGAGCTCGCGGGGGAGATCGGCGCACACATGATCATCTGGCCCGGGATCGAGGGCTACAACTACCCGTTCCAGACGCCCTACGCGCAGTCCTGGGAGTGGCTCATCGACGGGCTGGGCCAGGCCGCCGAGGTGATGGCCAGGCACGACCGCAAGCTCTTCCTGGAGCACAAGAACTCCGAGCCGGCGATGAAGATCCTGATGCGCAACATCGGGATGACGCTGCATGTCGTGCATACGCTGCGCGGGCGCGCCATCGACAACGTGCAGGTCAACATGGACTGGCAGCACCTGATCATGAACGGCGAGCACCTCCCGGAGTACGCGGCGCTGCTGGCCGCCGAGGGGCTGCTCGGCCACCAGCACGCCAACTCGGGCTGGGGCACGTTCGACGATGACAACATGGTCGGGGCCACGGCCTTCATGGAGACGATCGAGCTCGCGCTCGAGCTACGCCGGGCGGACTACGGGGCGAACGGAGAGCGCCTCGGGTTCGACCTGTTCCCCTACACCGAGGACCAGGTCGCCGCGGTGAAGCGGTCGGTGCTGCAGTGGCGGTTCATCGATTCGGTCGCCGCGAAGATCGACGAGCCCAAGCTGCGCGAGGCCCAGCAGCGCAAGGACGCGGTCGCGGCCTACGAGCTGGTGTACGCCGCGCTCGGCGCATGATCCGCATCGTCGGGCTCGACGTCGGCACCTCATCGGTCAAGGGGCTCGCCGTCGACGAGTCCGGCGCCGTGCTCGCGGTCGCGGAGCGCACGTATCCGCTGTCGACGCCGCGCCCGGGCTGGAGCGAGCAGGACCCCGAGGACTGGTGGCGCGCGTCGGTCGAGGTGCTCGAGGAGCTGGGCGCCGACCGCTGTCACGGCATCGGCCTGTCGGGGCAGATGCACGGGCTCGTCGCGCTCGGGGCCGACGACACGCCGCTGCGCCCGGCGATCCTGTGGAACGACGGGCGCACGCAGGCGCAGTGCGAGCAGATCGAGGAGCGCCTCGGGCGCGAGCGGCTGCTGGAGCTGACCGGCAATCGCGCCCTGGCCGGGTTCACCGCGCCCAAGCTGCTGTGGCTGCGCGAGCACGAGCCCGACGTCTACGGGCGCATCGAGCACGTTCTGCTGCCCAAGGACTACGTGCGGATGCGCCTGTGCGGCGAGCGCGCGATCGACGTCGCCGACGCGTCGGGGACGCTGCTCTTCGACGTCGCCGCCCGCGCGTGGAGCGACGAGCTGCTCGAGGCCCTAGAGATCCCGCGCGCGTGGCTGCCGCGCGTGCTCGAGTCGCCCGAGGTGTCGGGGGTGACGTCCGGCGGCGTGCCCGTCGCCGCTGGCGCGGGCGACCAGGCCGCGGGCGCGCTCGGGGTGGGCGTCACCGCGGCAGGAGGTCCGGCCTCGGTCGTCTTGGGCACCAGTGGCGTCGTGTTCGCCGCACTCGACGAGTACGCCCACGATCCCGAGGGGCGCCTGCACGCCTTCTGCCATGCGCTGCCGGGCTGCTGGCACCTCATGGGCGTGATGCTCAGCGCAGCCGGGTCGCTGGACTGGCTGCGACGCAGCGTCGGCGGCACGTTCGCCGAACTCGCCGACGGCGCCGCCGCGTGGGAGCCCGGGGCGGAGGGGCTGCTCTTCGCGCCCTACCTGGCGGGGGAGCGCACGCCGCACCCCGATCCGGGCGCGCGCGGTGCGTTCGTCGGGCTGAGCCTGCGCCACGACAAGGGTGCGCTGGCACGTGCGGTGCTGGAGGGCGTGGCGTTCGGGCTGCGCGACGCGCTGGACCTCGTCGCCGAGGTCGAAGCCGGCGACGGGCCGGCGGTCGGCCGCGCGTCGGGCGGCGGCACGCGCTCGGACCTGTGGCTCGAGATTCTCGCCGCCGTGCTCGAGCTGCCCCTGGAGGTCACCGCGGTCGACGAGGGCGCGGCGTACGGCGCGGCGCTCCTGGGCGGGGTGGCGGCCGGCGTGTTCCCCGACGCCGCGAGCGCGGCCCGCGACTGCGTGCGGGTGACGCGGACGATCGAACCGCGCGCCGATTGGGTCGAGGCGTATGCGCCGCGCCGTGCGGCCTTCCGCGGGCTCTACCCGGCGGTGCGACCGTTCTCTGCGTGATTCTGCGGCTTTCTGCGCTACGGTGCGTGTATGGCATCAGCAGCTTCCAATCCCGAACTGCTCGGCGAGGAGCGCCGCGAGCTCGTGCTGCGCTGGCTGGCGCAGGAGGGCAAGGTGCGCGCGACCGCGCTCGCCGAGCGCCTCTGCGTGTCGCTGGACACGGTCCGCCGCGATCTCGCCGAGCTGGCCGACGCCGGCCTGCTGCGCCGCGTGCACGGCGGTGCGCTTCCGCCCGCCTCGCCCGGGCCCGGATCGTTCCTGGAGCGCCTGCCCGAGGATGTCGCGGCAAAGACCGCGGTGGCGCACGCCGCCGTCGGGCTGATCAACCCCGGCGAGGTCATCGCATTGTCGGGCGGCACGACGGTCCTCGAGTTCGCCCGGGCGCTTCCCGACGACCTCGACGCGACCGTGCTCGCCACGAGTCCCGACATCGCCGTCGCGCTGGCGGGGCACCCGTCGCTGATCGTCGACGTGATCGGCGGGCGCCTGCACCCGCAGGCGCGAACCGTCGTGGGCCCCGAGGCCGTCGACGCGCTGCGGGCCGTGCGCCCCGACGTGTGCGTGCTCACCTCGTGCGCGCTGCACCCGGTCGCCGGGATGACGCTGCGCCACCGCGACGAGGCGGCCGTCGTGCGCGCGATGACCGAGCACGCCGGGCGAATCGTCTCGCTGGCCACCGCCGCCAAGATCAACGCCACCGGCCCCTATCCCGTTGCCGACGCGGCGCGGATCGACGTGCTCGTCACCGACGCAGGCCCCGCCGAGACGGCGCCGTTCGGCGCGCTGGGCATCGAGGTTGTGCACGCGTGAGCCCGTCGGGGAGCGCCCAGGCCGCACGCGGCGCGGTCACCGCGATCTTCGCCCTCAACGGCGTGCTCTTCGGCACGTGGGCGGCGCGGATCCCGGCGATCCGCGACCGGGTCGGGCTCTCTGATGGCGAGCTGGGCATCGTGCTCGCGTGCATCGCGGTCGGCGCGATCGCGGCGATGCCGATCGCGGGCGCCGCCGGCGCGCGCTTCGGAAGCCGCCGCGCGACGCGCGTGTCGTTCGCCTTCGCGTGCGGCGCCGTCGGCGTCGTCGCACTCGCTCCGAGCCTGCCCATGATCGCTGTGCTGGCGGTGCTGCTGGGCATGGCGATGGGCTCGCTCGACGTCAGCATGAACGCCCACGGCGTCGCGGTCGAGTCGCGCTACGACCACCCGATCCTCGCGAGCTTCCACGCCGCCTTCTCGCTCGGTGGGCTGGCCGGCGGGGCCCTCGGCGCGCTCGCCGCCGCGGCCGGCGTCGACGTGCGCGTGCACCTCGCGCTCGTCGCCGCCGCGTCCGCGGCGATCGGCCTGCTGTGGTCGCGCCGCTTCCTCGGCCCCGACGTCGACGCCGTGGGCGCGGCGGACCCGACGTTCGTGCGCCCGCCCGCACAGCTCATCCCGCTCGGCCTGCTCGCCTTCGCGTGCCTGCTCATCGAGGGTGCGAGCGGCGACTGGAGCGGCGTCTACCTGCGCGACGAGCTGGGCGCGTCGGCGGGCGTCGCGGCGCTCGGGTTCACCGCCTTCAGCGTGACGATGACGGCGGGGCGCGTGATCGGCGACCGGCTGGTCGAACGCTTCGGCTCGGTCGCCGTCGTCCGTGCCGGCGGCGCGATCGCCGCCGGCGGCTTCGCGCTCGCGCTGCTCGCGTCGACGCCACTCGCCGCGATCGGTGGGTTCGCGTGCCTCGGCGCCGGCATGTCGGGCATCGTGCCGATCGTCTTCCGCGCGGCCGGGCAGGTGCCGGGGATGGCGCCGCAGCTGGCCCTCGCGGCCGTGTCGAGCACGGGCTACCTCGGGTTCATGGTCGGACCGCCGGTGATCGGCGCGATCGCCGAGCTCGTCGGCCTGCCGAGCGCACTGATCGTCATCGTGCTCCTCGGCGGCGTCGTGTTCTCGCTCGCGCCGACGACCCGGCGCGCCGCGCTGGTCACCGCGTGACCCGCGCGATCCTCAGCGACCTCGACGGCGTGCTCGTCGACTCCCACGCGTCGGTCATGCGCGCCTGGCGCTGGTGGGCGGATGGGCACGGCATCGAGGCCGACCCCGACGAGTGGGTCGAGCATGGGCGCCCGTCGGGCTCGGTGATCGGCGAGCTGCGTCCCGATCTCGACGAGCACGCCGAGGCCGCGGCCATCGACGAGCGCCAGGCAAACGACGTCGACGGCGTCGTCGCCCTGCCCGGCGCGGCGGAGCTGCTCGGTCCGGCCGGGCCGCGGCCGCTGGCGGTGGTGACCTCCGGCGTCGTCGCCCTCGCGACGGCGCGCCTGCGCGCGGCCGGGCTCGACCTTCCCGATGTGCTCATCACGCCCGAGCGCGTGCACCGGGGCAAGCCCGACCCCGAGCCCTACCTGCTCGGCGCCCGCGACCTCGGCGTCGACCCGGCGAACTGCGTCGTGCTGGAGGACGCGCCCGCCGGCATCGCGGCCGGGCGCGCGGCAGGGATGCACGTCGTCGGCATCACGACGACGCTGGCGGCGGCGCAGCTCGCCGACGCCCACGAGCACGCCGCGTCGGTCGCGGAGTGGCTCAGTCGCGCATCGCCGCTCCGATCCACGCGATGATGCCCAGCTGCAGCGGCAGGCGCGCCCACAGGGCGGCCTCCGGGATGTCCCTGTAGCGCTCGGGGTGCTGGGCCATCCAGACGTTGGCCGGGAAGACGGCGACCATGGTGGCGATGAGCCACCAGCCCGCGGCGCGCCGGGTGGCGGCGAACAGCAGGCCGATCCCGCCGGCCGCTTCGGCGACGCCGCTGGCGTAGACCAGCTCGCGGTGCGCGGGCAGGTAGTCAGGCACGATCGCTTCGAAGTAGCGCGGGCGCAGGAAGTGCAGCGCCCCGCTCGTCATGAAGATCAGGGCCGGAAGTCGTCGGAGCATCGGGGCGCGCACCCTATAGGTTCGGCCGATGCTCGCTTCCCTGGAGGCCGCGCCCGAGTCGGACCCGCGCGGAACCGTGCTCTGCCTGCACGGCTACCCCGAGTCCTCCCAGATGTTCGCGCCGCTCGTGGGCGCGGCGGCGGGTGCGGGCTGGCGTGCGCTGGCGCCCGACCTGCCCGGCTACGGCGACTCCGATCCCGACCCGCCGCACACGTGGACGCGGATGGTCGACGCGGTCGAGGCGTTCTGGCAGGAGCGAATCGGCGAGCCCGTCGTGCTCGTGGTGCACGACTGGGGCGGGCTGATCGGGCTGCGCTGGGCGTGCGACCACCCCGAGGCTGTCCGCGCGCTCGTGATCTCCGACACCGGCTTCTTCCCCGACGGCAAGTGGCACGGCCTGGCGCAGGCGATGCGCACCGAGGGTCAGGGCGAGGAGGTCGTCGCCGGCATCACGCGCGAGTCACTCGGCCAGCTGCTGCAGGGCATCTCCCCGGCCTTCGACGACGACGCGGTCGACGAGTACTACAAGGCGTTCGGCGACGACGTCCGCCGCCGCGGCCAGCTCGAGCTCTACCGCTCCGGCGAGTTCTCCGAGCTCGAGGCCTACGACGGCAAGCTCGCCGCGCTCGGCGTTCCGGCGCTGATCCTGTGGGGCGAGGACGACCCGTTCGCGCCGGTCGCGGGTGCCAAGCGGCTGGTCGAGGAGATCCCGGGCGCGCGCCTGGAGGTCCTGCCCGGGACCGGGCACTTCATCTTCGACGAGGCGGCCGAGCAGACGACCGCGTCCGTCCTGGAGTTCCTCGCGACGCTCGACTCAGGACCACCAGCGCTCTAGGGCCAGTCGTCGCCCATCACGAACTCCTCCTGGCCCAGCGACACCACGAGGGGCTCGGATCCGTCCGCACGCGCGGTGATGCCCAGCGGTGCGTCCGGGTCGCTCGTGGCCCACTGCGCCATCGCGACGTTGCGGCCGCCCAGCTCGGTCGCGAGCGCGCGCACTGCGTCGGCGAGGTGCGCCACGGCGCCGATCGGCGCCGCGACCTCGCCCGCGATGGCGTTCACCTGGAAAGCGGCCATGTGGCGCACCTCGGGGAACACGGGGGCTTCGGAGTCGAGCTCGATCGAATGGGGGAGGTGGACGAGGCGGTCGCCGAGGTCGACCTCGATCGGCGCGAGGCGGCCGCAGTCGACGATCGCCGGGCCCTCGGCGGCGCGCTGGACGATCGCCACGGCGCGCACGGCGTTGGCATGGTGCAGGAACTCGCGCAGCGCGACGACGACCGGGTCGAGCTCGCCGACCGACGCGACGAGGTCGATCGCCTCCTCGTCGCCGCTCACGCCGCCGCCCGCTCTATGCGCCCGGCGACGACCTCGCCCCACGGTGCGCTGCCGGCGACCGCGCGCACTCGCGCGGCGCTCGCGGCCCAGTCGTAGTCGACCCGGCGCCGCTCGATCGCGCCGTCGTCGTGCAGCAGCGCGTAGGCCGCGCGGTGGTCACCGTCCAGTGGGACCCCGACCGAGCCGGGACCGACGAGCGTCACTCCGCCGGGGCCGGAGCGCTCGAAGGAGAGATGCAGGTGCCCGAAGACCAGCCGCGCCGCGTTCGATCCCGCCAGCAGTTCGGACTCGCCGTCGGCCGGCACGCTCGCGAAGGACTCGAGGTCGCTCTTGGGCGACGCGTGCCAGGCCACCGTGCCGTCGCCCAGCTCGGCACTCTCGGGCAGCTCGCCGAGCCAGTCGACGGTCTGGGTGTCGATCAGGGCGCGCACCGCCTGCACGCCGCTGCGCGCGGGCTCGTCCTCGGGCGCGCCGTACGCCGCCCAGCGGTCGACGTTTCCGCGGATCCACGTCGCGTCGTGCAGCTCGCGCAGGCGCGCGACCGTCTCACCGGGCCAGCCTCCGAAGACCGCGTAGTCGCCGCCCAGCAGCCAGCGGTCGGCGCCCTCGCCACGGGCGTCGTCGAGGACCGCGTCGAGCGCCGGTAGGTTGCCGTGAATGTCGAACAGGAGGGCGAGCATCGCGGTGCATGGTTCCACGCTGACGCTCCGGCTGCCCGAGGCCGCCGATGCGCCCGCCCTGCTCGACCTGGCCTCCGACCCCGACGTGACGCGCTGGTTCTCGTGGGGTCCCTACACGACCGTCGACGAGCCGCTGGCCTACGTCGAGCGCCTCGGCGCCCAGCGTGAGCGCGGCGACCAGCTCGACCTGCTGATCGTGCATCGCGATAAGGGCCCGGCCGGGATCGTCGGCCTGGGCGAGCACTCGCTGCGCGACCGCCGGGCGATGGTCGGCACGTGGCTGGGGCGGCGCTTCTGGGGAACAGGCGTCAACCGCGAGGTCAAGGCGCTGATCTTCCGCCTGGCCTTCGAGACGCTCGGCGTCGAGCGCCTGGGCGCATACTCGAACCCCGCCAACGAGCGGGCGACGCGCGGCCTACTGGGCGTCGGCTTCCGCCACGAGGGCGTCCTGCGCCGCTGGCACCGCCACGGGGACACCGCCTACGACGTCAACGTCTTCGGCCTGCTGCGCGAGGAGTGGGCTGCTGGGCCGCTCGCGAAGCTTCCCGCCGCGGTCGAGGGCGAGCCGCCGCCCGCGTTCGTCAGTCGCGCTTCTGCTCCCAGCTGAAGCCGCGCACGGCGAACACGACCCCGACGACCGCCCACACGGCCACCACGGCCAGGTCGCCGAGATGGTCCGACAGCGGGGCGCCGGTGACGAACCCGGCTCGGAGGCCCACGATGATGTGCGTGAGCGGGAGCACGTTGGCGATGTCCGTGAGGAACTTCGGCGCCGTGCCCACGTCGAAGAACACGCCCGAGATGAAGATGATCGGCAGGAACACGACGTTCGTGTACGCCGGTGCCGCATCGAAGTTCGGGATCACGTGTGAGTAGGCGACGCCCAGCGCCGCCAGCGCGGCCACGCCGGCGACGGCGAACACGACGAGCACGAGCACGTTCTTGGGCCACCCGATGCCGAACAGCAGCTTGCCGGCGAGCGTCACGATCACGATCTGGATCGCGGCGTTGGTGACCGCGTTGGCCGCGAGCCCGGTGAGGTAGGCGCCGCCGGGCTGCGGCGTGCCGCGGATGCGCTTCAGCACGCCCTCCTCGCGCAGGAACGTCATGTTGATCGCCAACGCGGTGAACGTCGTCGCCGTGATCGACATGCCGGCGATGCCGGGGATGATCACGTCGAGGTTCGCCTGGTCGCCGCTGAAGATCGCGCCGAAGAGCAGCAGGAAGATCAGCGGGAAGGCGAACGAGAAGAACGCCGCCGACGGGTTGCGCCAGAACATCCGCCGCTCCAGGCGCCACTGGCGGTAGGCGAGCGCGACGCTGTCAGGCACTGCGCACCTCGTCGCCGGCCTCGGCGGTCAGCTCGAGGTAGACGTCCTCGAGCGTCGGGCGGCTGACCGAGAGGTCCTCCAGCGCCGCGCCGCGGGCGAGCGCCGCGCTCGTGAGCTGATGCAGCAGCGCGGTCGGGTCGGGAACCTCGCGCTCCTGTTGCGCCCCCGCCTCGTCGCGCCACGCCACGCGATAGCGCGCCGACGCGGAGCCGAGCTCCCCGGGGGCGCCCTCCGCGACGATCCGCCCGGCCTTGACGATCGCCACGCGGTCGCACAGCGCCTGGGCCTCGTCGAGGTAGTGCGTGGTCAGCAGCACGGTCTTGCCGAGCTCCTGCAGCGAGCGGATCGCGGTCCAGGCGTTCCGGCGCGCTGCCGGGTCGAAGCCGGTCGTGGGCTCGTCGAGGAAGATCAGCTCGGGGTCGCCGATGAGGGCGAGCGCGAGGTCCAGGCGGCGCTGCTGGCCGCCCGACAGCGTGCGGATCCGCGCGTCGGCCTTCTCGCCCAGCCCGGTGATCTCGATGACCTCGTCGACCTCGCGCGGATGGGGGTAGAAGGCGCGGAAGTGCGCCAGCGCCTCGCGCGGGGAGATGTGGCGGTACATCCCGGAGGACTGCAGGACGATCCCCACACGCTCGCGCAACGCGCGCGAGCGCTGCTCAGGGTCCTCGCCAAGCACGGAGACGATCCCGCTCGTGCGGGCCCGGTAGCCCTCGAGGATCTCGACCGTCGTCGTCTTGCCTGCGCCGTTGGGTCCGAGCAGCCCGAAGACCTCGCCGTGGGCCACCTCGAAGTCGACGCCGGCCACGGCCAGGTGGTCACCGTAGGCCTTGCGGAGATCGCGGACGAGAATTGCTGGTGCGGAAGCACTCACCGTCGACCATGATGCCAAGCCGGATGCCTTACGCGTGTGTCGACATCGGCTCGAACACCACGCGACTCCTCGTCGGCGAGCGCGTGGGCGCCGAGCTGCGGGTGCTCGCCGCCGACCGCCGCTTTCTGCACCTCGCCTGCGCGGCCGACGGCGACATCCCCGCCGCCGACGTGCGAGAGCTGGCCGGCGTGGTCGCCGAGCAGGTCGTCGTCGCCCGTGGGCACGGGTGCACCCGGGTGCGCGCCGTCGCCACGGCCGCCGTGCGGGGCGCCGGCAACCAGGCGACTCTGTGTGCCGCGGTCGCCGCCGCGGCCGGGGTGCCGGTGGAGGTGCTCGGTGAGGCCGAGGAGGCGGCCCTCGCCTTCGAGGGCGCGACCGCAGGGATCGACGGCGACGGGCAGGTGGGCGTCATCGACGTGGGTGGCGGCTCGTCCGAGCTGGTGTGCGGCACGCCGGGGATCGGCGTGGCGTGGTGGGCGTCGATCCCGCTGGGCTCGGGCGCCCTGACGGCGCGCCACGTCCGCAGCGACCCGCCCGCGCCGGCCGAGCTCAACCGGGTCCGGGCCGAGGTCGCCGCGGCGCTGGCCGGGGTGCGGGCGCCGGGGCCCGCACACGCGCTGGCGGTCGGCGGCAGCGCGATGTCGCTGCGCCGCGTCGCGGGGGAGGAGCTGACCGCGGCAGCGATCGCCGCCGCGCTGGCGACGCTCGCCGAGCTGCCCGCCGAGGTGGCCGCCCTGCACTTCGGCGTGGATCCCCGCCGTGCGCGGCTCATGCCGGCCGGGCTCGTGCTTCTGCAGGCGGCGTGGGACGCCCTCGGGGAGGTCCCGCTGCGCCTCGCCGACGGCGGCCTGCGGGAGGGTGTTCTGCTGCGCGAGCTCGCGGCGTAGTTCAATGGTGCGATGGCAGGAGCCCACACGACCGACGACCCGCACGCCGGACTGCCCCTCGACGAGGCGGCGGCGAGGTCCGTGCGCGTCCGCACGGATGAGCTCTTCGCCCAGCTCGACCGCGCCGGCGAGGAGCCGGATGCCGGAGCCGTGCACGACGTCCGCGTCGCCACCCGGCGGCTGCGCGCCGCGCTCGAGGTCTACGCGCCGTGCTTCCCGGCCGAGCGCCTCGAGCCGGTCCTGCGCGACCTGAAGGCACTCGCCACGGACCTCGGGGTGGGCCACGACGCCGACGTCGCCCTGATCGCGCTGGAGCGCTTCGCCGCAGAGGTCAAGGCCGCGGGCGTCGAGGCGTTCGCCGCACGCACCCGCGCCGACCGCGAGGGCGGCGACGAGCTGCTGGACGCCGCGGTCGCGCGCGCCGCCCACGACAACCTGCGCGGGCGCCTGCTCGCCCTGGCGGAGGCCGCATGAGCGAGCAGCAGACCATCCGCGACGTCGAGCCGCCCGCGCCCCCGACCCAACCCGACGTCGAGCCCGCCGACCTCGCCGACTCGCGCCTGTACTTCAACCGCGAGGTGTCGTGGGTCGAGTTCAACGCGCGCGTGGTCGAGCTCGCCGAGCAGTCCGACGTCCCGCTCATGGAGCGCGTGAAGTTCGCGGCCATCTACACATCGAACCTCGACGAGTTCTTCGCGATTCGCGTCGCCGGCCTGCACGACCAGGTCGACGCCGGCCTCAGCGACCCCGGCGCCGACGGCCGCACGCCGTCGCAGGTGATCGACGAGCTGCGCGAGCGGATCATCGGGCTCGACGCGCGCGTCTGCCGCGTGGTGGAGACCGAGCTGCGCCCCGCGCTGGCCGAGCACGGGGTGCGCGTCGTGCGCTGGAACGAGGTCTCCGACGACGAGAAGGAGGCACTGGAGGAGCGCTTCCGCCGCCAGATCTTCCCGGTGCTGACCCCGCTGGCCGTCGGCCTGGGCCGGCCCTTCCCGTACATCTCCAACCTGTCGCTGTCGCTCGCCGTCCTTGTGCGCGACCCGCAGACGCAGGTCACGACATTCGCCCGCGTGAAGGTGCCCAAGGAGCTGCTGCCGCGCTTCGTCGGCGTGGGGGAGAGCACGACGTTCGTGGCGATGGAGGACCTCATCGCCCAGCACCTCGACGCGCTCTTCCCCGGAATGGAGATCGTCGAGCACGGCACGTTCCGGGTCACGCGCGACGCGGACTTCGAGGTCTCAGACGAGGCCGACGACCTGCTGGCGGCGGTCGAGACCGAGCTGCGCCGCCGGCGCTTCGGCGAGGCGGTGCGCCTGGAGGTCGGCGCCGGGATGAGCGAGTCCCTGCGCGAGCGGCTCGTGCACGCCCTCGGCGTGGAGGAGCGCCAGGTCTACGCCGTCGACGGGCTGCTGGACCTCACCGACCTCTGGCAGCTGGTGCGCCTCCCCGGCTTCAGCGAGGTGCGCTTCGCGCCGTGGACCCCGGTCACGCAGCCGCGGCTGCAGGGCGACGATGGCGAGGGCGTGGACATGCTCTCGGTGATGCGCCAGGGCGACGTCCTCGTGCACCATCCGTACGACTCGTTCTCGACATCGGTGGAGCGCTTCGTCTCCCAGGCGGCGAACGACCCCGACGTGCTGGCGATCAAGATGACCGTCTACCGCACGAGCGACGACACGCCGCTGGTGCCCGCGTTGATCCGCGCGACGGAGAAGGGCAAGCAGGCGGTGTGCCTGGTCGAGGTCAAGGCGCGCGGCGACGAGG
>JBDTYI010000302.1:0-16366 GCA_040005775.1 Solirubrobacteraceae bacterium | reverse complement strand
CGAGGCCCTCACCGCCGAGCGGCCGTACCGGGCGGCGCTGCCGCTGCCCGAGGTCTTCGCGATCATCGACCGCGACGCCGGCCCGAAGCTCGACGCGACGGTCGTCGACGTGCTCCACGCCTGGCTGCCCCAGCGCGCGGGCGCTGGCGTGCCCGCGGCCGTGGTCGCGTAGCGCCTCAGCTAGTCGCCCACGATGCGCAGCGTGACGTCCTCACCATTGACCAGTACCGGTTGAGCCTGCGGGCCGCGGCGCCGTCACCGAACGCGCTTGTGCACCCGGACCGCACCGCCGTCGGCGAAGGATCGGATCTGCACGAGCTCGCACAGCTGGTTGGCGATCCACAGGCCGCGCCCGCCCTCGGTGAAGCGCGGGGGCTCGACGCGGCCGGCGAGTGGAAGGTCTATCCGTCCGCCGTCGCGCACCTCGCAGATCACCGCGTCGCCTTCGCGCCAGAGCAGGAGCGTGCCTGAGCCGCCGGCGTGGAGGATGCTGTTGCCGGCCAGCTCGTCGACGGCCAGGACGAGGTCGGCGACGGCGTGCTCGGCCATCCCGGCCGCGTAGGCGAACCCGGCGACGACCGCGCGGATCTGGCCCAGGGAGCGCCGTTCGATGGCGACGGTGAGCGCGTCGGCGGGCGGCTCGGGCAGCGGGCGGTCGAACGGGGCCGCCAGGGCGTCGTTGCCCGGGAAGCGCGTGCTGTCGCCGGCCGCGCCGGCGGCGGTCAGGTGGGGGTGGTTGCGCTGCGCCTCCTCGATGACCTCGGGCGCGAGCGCGCCCGTGTCATAAGGGCACAGCAGCCAGAACGCCGGGTCGCCGAAGGCGACGTTCAGCAGCGCCTCGTGACGCTCGCACTCGACCATCTCCGCCGGGCTGCGTTCGGCCCAGATCGGCTCGCCGATCCCGCGCATCCGCCGCCCGGAGGCCGCGTTCTCGGAGAGGAACTCCTGCCACGCGGGAATGATGCGGGCCGGGTTCGTGCCGATCTCGGCCATGTCGGCGAAGAGCACCGGCTCGGCCGTGTCGCCCAGCGCCTCGCGCAGGTGGTCGATCTTGGCCGCCGAGAGGACCACCAGGATCG
Organism: Solirubrobacteraceae bacterium; assembly: GCA_040005775.1. GTDB lineage: Bacteria > Actinomycetota > Thermoleophilia > Solirubrobacterales > Solirubrobacteraceae > JAOPZW01. The sequence continues at coordinate 15,287 of JBDTYI010000302.1, read as the reverse complement.
GCTCCTCGGCCTGGACGGCATCGTCGACGAAGGGGACCACCCCCTCCATGAAGGCCTCTGCGCCCTCGTAGAAGAGGGCCTCGTGCCGGTATTCGTGGGTCTCGGCGACTTCCACTGCTCAGCCCAATGTAGCGCGCTGGTGGGTGACCGCACAGGCACGCGTCGCGCGGCGGGCGCGGGGATGCTCGCGGGGCCCGGCGGGACAGGCGACGCGCTCCGCGGGGACGCCGAAGACGTCCTCCCGGCCCCAGCGCGAGACGGTGCGGCGCAGCGAGACGAACGCGAGCACGCCCGGGACGATCGGCAGCCAGAACGCGAAGCCGCGGTAGGCGAGCACGCCGACGACCGCCGTGGCCGGGTCGACCCCGAAGAGCACGAGCGCGCCGACCATGCCGCCGTCCACACCGCCGACGCCGCCGGGAAGCGGCAGCAGGTTGGCGAGCATCCCGACGAAGTAGGAGACGACGACGATCGCGACGGGCGGCGACGCCCCGAACGCGTGCAGGCAGGCGAGGAGGACGGCGACGTCGCCGGCCCACCAGGCGAGGGCGCCCAGCAGGCCGGGCTCGCGCCGCGCCAGCAGCGCCCGGGCGTCGCGGACGCCCTGCCCGACCGGCGCCAGCGCGGTACAGACGCGCCCATCACCGGGACCGATGCGCTGCGCGGCCAGCGCGGCGGCGATCACGCCGGCGCCGAGCGCGGCGGGCGCGATCGTCATCGCCAAAGGCGCGTTGCCGGGCAGAAGGCCGAGCGCCAGGCCGAGGCCCCCGACGACCAGCGCCAGCATGTAGACGGCGTAGAGCAGCACGAGGAACGCGACCATGCGCGCCGCGACCGCCGCGCGGTCCAGGCCAGCGCGGCGCAGCGCCCACGCGGTGAGCGCGACGCCGCCGGCGCCGCCGCTGGCGAACACGCGGGTGGCCGCGGTGCCGGCCAGCGTGATCTGAGCGCTGACCTTCAGGTCTATGCGCGAGCTGCCGCCGTCCACGCAGACGGCGCGGAACAGGACGATGTAGCCGAGGAACGAGACGAGCTCGAGCCCGAGCGCGGCCAGCAGCCAGCCGGCCTGCGCGTCGCCCAGGCGCCCGACGGCCTGTGACAGGTCGCCGACGGCCGGCACCAGGAGCACGAGCGAGCCCAGCATCGCGGCGGCGCCGGCGCCGAGCAGCAGCAGCCGGCGCCCTGAAGGGCGCGCGAGCGGCAGCGCTTCGGTGGCGACGGCGGTGGCCATGCGCCGTACATTCGCCGCCGGGCGCCGCCATTCCTACGGGGTCACCGCCCCACCCGGGGTAGGGTTAACCGGCCATAACCCCGCGGCACCGAGCAAAACGTGGACCGCGCGGGCGCCGCACGGACGCCGGCGCGACGAGCTTCGCCTAACGAGCGCCCGCGGCCTCGGTCTGCGCGCCCGTGCGCTCCGGCGTGCGCCCGCGAATCAGGTCCGCGGCCCGCTCGGCCAGGGCGATCGTGGGGGCGTTGGTGTTGCCGCGCGGCACGCTCGGGAACACCGACGCGTCGACCACCCGCAGGCCCTCCACCCCGCGCACACGCAGCTCGGCGTCACAGACCGCGAGGTCGTCGGCGCCCATGCGGCACGTGCTCGTCGGGTGGTAGATCGTCTGAGCGGTCTGGCGGATGTGCGCTTCGAGCTCGGCGTCGGAGGTTCCAGCGGGCGCCATGTGGGGCGCCGCGATGAGGCCCGCGAGCGGCTCGGTCGCCGCGAGCTCCATCACGGTCCGCATGCCCTCGACCGCCGACCGCATGTCCTCGGGCTCGGCGAAGTAGTTGTGGACGATGAACGGCTTGGTGGTCGGGTCCGGCGAGACGACGGCGACCTGCCCGCGGCTCTGGGGCTTGACGACGCACGCGCTGAGCGTGAAGCCGTGCGCGGGTGGCGGGACCAGCCCCTCCTGCTCGAACATCGCGCTGACCATGTGGAACTGCACGTCGGGCGCGTCGAGGCCTTCGCGCGTGCGCAGGAAGCCGCCGGCCTCCACCCCGTTGGAGGACAGCGGGCCGCCGCCACCCATCCACAGCGCGAGGTTGTCGTCGTTGAGCGCGTCCTTGAGGCTGATCGGATCCTTGGTCAGCCACGTGCAGCCGGCCGTCGGGTGATCCTGGAGCCCGAGGCCGACGCCCGGCACGTGGGCGGTCGTCTGGAGCTGCAGCAGCTCGAGCTCGTCGGGCCGGCCGACGCCCGACAGCCACAGGATCTGCGGCGACAGGTAGGCGCCTGCGCTGAGGATCACCTCGGTCGACGCGGAGAACTCGAGGACCTCGCTCAGCCGCGAGCCCACGATGCCCGTCGCGCGCGTGCCGTCGAAGACGACGTTGTGCACGTGGACATGGGTCTCGACCGTGAGGTTGGGGCGCTCCATGACGGGATGCAGGTAGGAGACCGCGGTCGAGCCGCGCTTGCCGTCGCGCGTGGTCTGCTGGTACCAGCCGAACCCATCCTGCCGGTGGCCGTTGAAGTCCTCGCTGGCCGGGAGGCCCTTGGCCGCCGCCGCGTCGAGGAACGCCTGCGAGAGCCCCGTGCGCGCCAGCGAGTCGGACACGCGCAGCGGGCCGCCGGCGCCGTGCAGCTCCGAGGCGCCGCGGACGTTGTCCTCCGCCTTGAGGAAGTAGGGCAGGAGGTCGTCCCAGCCCCAACCCATGTCCGACCACTCGTCGTAGTCGGCCTTGTCCCCCCGGATGTAGATCATCGCGTTGATCGACGACGAGCCGCCGAGCGTCTTCCCGCGCGGGAGAAAGATGCGGCGGTCGTTGAGGCCCGGCTCCCAGCCCGTCCCGAGGTCCCAGTCGTTGCTCGAGCGGTACAGCGCGGCGAACGCCGCCGGGATGTGGATGAAGTCCGAGCTGTCGGGCCCGCCCGCCTCCACCAGGAGGACCTGGCAGTCGGGATCCTCGCTCAGGCGGTTCGCGAGCACGCAGCCCGCGGACCCGGCGCCGACGATGACGTAGTCGTACTGGGGCATTGGGCCAGCCTTCCCGTCACTCGACGGGGTGTCAAGCGAGAACGTCGAGGCGCGCGACGATCTCGGGCGCGTGACGCGTGAACTGCGCGAGGTCGAACAGCTCGTCGAGGTCGATGCCGAGATTCCGCGCGGCGAGCAGGTCACGCAGCGGGATGCCGTTGTCCCAGGCGTGCTGGGCGTCCTCCTGCACGATGCGGTAGGCCTCGTCGCGCTCCATTCCGCCGGCGACGAGGGCCAGTAGCGCGCGCTGGGAGAACAGCGCGCCGTGGGTGATGTCCAGGTTGGCGCGCATCCGGTCGGCGTGCACGACGAGCCCGCGGACGACCCGCGTCGCAAGCGCCTGCATGTAGTCGATGAGGATCGTCGAGTCGGGGAGGATCACGCGCTCGGCGCCCGAGTGGCTGATGTCGCGCTCGTGCCAGAGCGCGACGTTCTCGACCGCGGCGCTCGCGTTGCCGCGCAGGATCCGCGCGAGCCCGGTGATGCGCTCGGTCGTGATCGGATTGCGCTTGTGGGGCATTGCGCTCGACCCCTTCTGCGCGCCGGAGCGAAACGGCTCCTCGGCCTCGCGGACCTCGGTGCGCTGGAGGTGGCGGATCTCGGTGGCGAGACGCTCCAGCCCGGCGCCCGCCAGGGCGATGGCCTGCAGCAGCTCGGCGTGGCGGTCGCGCGGGACGACCTGCGTGGAGACATTTTCGCGCGCCAGGCCGAGGCGCGCAAGGACGCACCGCTCGAACTCCGGGCTCGTGGCCGAGTAGGTCCCGACCGCACCGCTGAGTGCCCCGACCGAGGCCTGGGCGAACGCGCGCTCGAGCCGGTCGGCGTTGCGATCGGCCTCGAAGGCGAAGCCGGCGAGCTTGACCCCGAAGGTCGTGGGCTCGGCGTGCACGCCGTGGGTGCGCCCCGGGCAGACCGTGTCCACGTGCGCGCGCGCCTGCTCGACCAGTGCGCCGGTCAGCTCGCGCGCACCGCGCACGACGATCTCCCCCGCGGCCTGGAGCTGCAGGCCCAGCGCCGTGTCGAGCACGTCGGACGAGGTCAGGCCGAAGTGGATCCAGCGCCCGCCCGCCCCCGCGCTGGACTGCAGGACGTCGACGAACGCGGCGACGTCGTGGTCGGTGACCTTCTCGCGCTCCTGGACGGCGTCGACGGTGAACGTCGCGGCCCGGATGCCCTCCAGGTCGGACTCGGTCGGCCCCTCGAGCTCCTCGGCGGCGGCGACCTCGACGCGGCGCCAGGCCTCCATGCGGGCCGCGTCGGTCCACAGGGCGCCGATCTCGGGGCGGGTGTAGCGGTCGATCATGCGGGCGAGGGCTCCTTGCGGGCGCGGAGGTCGAAGAACAGCAGCGTGGCGAAGATCGCGCTCAGCGACACCGCGATCGCCTGCGTGATGGCCAGCAGGGAGACGAACAGCGCGCCGCTGCCGGTCGCCACCGCGAGCACCTGGCCCACGACGGCGACGAACCCGAAGGCCACGGCGGCGAGCAGCAACCGGCCGAAGGTGGCCCACCACGCATCCTCGGCGAGCTCTGCGCTGCGCCGCATCGCCGGGATCGGGGCCAGGTCCTCGATCGTCACCGCGACCGCGGTCAGGTACCAGCGGACCGCGAGGTAGACGCCGGGGACGATCAGCAGGAGCAGACCGGCGGCGATGCCGATGCCGGCCAGGGCGACCGCCCCGATCGCGGGCGCCAGGAACGGCGCGGCCGCGCGGAACGCGTCGCCGACGTGCGGCTCCTCGCCGCGCGCGATCGCCAGCACGCAGACGGCGTGCAGCGCGGTGGCCACGGGCGCGATCACGATGGCCTGCAGCAGCAGCGACGTGATGGTCGCGGCCTGCGGAACCGCCGCGTCGGCGCCGTCGGCGAGCGCGCGGCCCCAGATGCCGTCGACGATGATCGTCACCGGCGCGACCAGGATCAGCGACATCGTGAAGAACACGGTCGCGTGGGCGGAGAAGAGCGCGAACGTCGCCAGCAGCAGGCCGCGCGCGTCGCGGCGCTCGCCGAGGTCGGGCTTCACGGGTGGAGTCGTTCGTGGGTCGTGTGCGTCGTCCGGCCGCGGAGACGCCGGCGGAAACCCGCAGGACTCGCGGACGGGTCCACTACGCGGCGAGGATGCGCGCGGCCAGATGCCCGGCGTTGCGCGCGTTGTCCAGGCCGACGCACGCGACCGGGACGCCCGGGGGCATCTGCGCGATCGAGAGCAGCGCGTCCAGGCCGCCCATGGCGCTCAGGCGGCTCGTCAGCGGCACGCCGATCACCGGGAGGTCGGTGTGCGCCGCGGCGACGCCGGGCAGCGCGGCGGAGAGGCCCGCACCGGCGATGATGAGCTTCAGCCCGCGCATGCGCGCATTGCGGCAGTACTCGGCGACCGTGTCGGGCTCGCGGTGGGCCGACATCACGCGGATCTCGTGGCTGATGCCGTTGTCGGTCAGCACCTGGCCCGCCTTCTCCATCTCGGGCATGTCGGACTTCGAGCCCATGATGATCCCGACGAGCGGAGCGTCGACTTCCAGACCGGCGAAGGCGGCCTCGGGCTGGGTCTCGGTGGTCGAGAACGGCGGCTGCTCGGTCATGAGGTGCGCTCCACGGCCCGCGCGGCGATGTCGCGTCGCAGCTGGCGGCCTTCGAAGGTGATCGTGTCCGCAGCAGCATATGCGGCGTCGCGGGCGGCGGCGGGGCCGTCGCCGAGGCCGGTGACGTTCAGCACCCGCCCGCCCCCGGTGACGATCTCGCCGCCCGGGCCGACCTTGGTGCCTGCGTGGGTCACCTCGACGTCGCCGACCACCGCCTCGAGGCCGCTGATGACGTCACCCGTCGACGAGGATGCGGGGTACCCGGCGCTGGCGAGGACGACGGTGACCGCCCAGCGCTCGTCCCACTCGAGCACTGCACCGGCCAGGCCGCCGGGCTCGCCGGCACGCTGCAGCAGCTCGAGCAGGTCGCTCTTCAGGCGCGGGAGCACCGCCTGGGTCTCCGGGTCGCCGAAGCGCACGTTGAACTCCAGCGTCCGCGGCCCGGCGGCGGTGAGCATCAGGCCCGCGTAGAGGCAGCCGTGGAAGGCGATGCCGCGGTGGCGCAGCTCGTCGAGGACCGGCTGGTGCACGGTGCGGGCGAGCTCCTCGACCATCGCGTCGTCGACGCCGGGGACGGGCGAGTAGGAGCCCATGCCGCCGGTGTTCGGCCCCTCGTCGCCGTCGAAGATCCGCTTGTAGTCCTGCGCGGCGACCAGCGGCACTGCGGTCTCGCCGTCGCACAGGGCCAGCAGCGACACCTCCTCGCCCTCCATGTGCTCCTCGACGACGACGGTGTTGTCGTGGGCGCCGTCGGCGAGGAAGCGCTCGAGCGTGGCGCGGGCCTCGGCCTCGTCAGCGGCGACGACCACGCCCTTGCCGGCGGCGAGGCCGTCGAGCTTCAGAACGATGGGATAGCGGTCGATCGCGTCCATCCCCTCCTCCACAGTCCCTACCGCGCGCCAGGTCGCGGTGGGCACGCCGGCCGCCTCCATGATCTCCTTGGCGAAGGTCTTGGAGCCCTCCAGCCGCGCCGCCTCCACGCGCGGGCCGAAGGCGGCCAGGCCGCGGGCGCGAAGCTCGTCGACCAGGCCCGCGACGAGCGGTACCTCGGGCCCCACGACCGTGAGGTCGGCGCCCTCGCGGCCGGCGAGGTCGGCCAGGCCGCCCACGTCGTCAGCGGCCACGTCGAACACCGTGGCGTCGGCGGCGATGCCGGGGTTGCCGGGCGCGCACAGGATCTCGGGCGCCTGGGGCGAGCGCTTGAGCGCGCGGACGATCGCGTGCTCGCGTCCTCCGCCCCCGACGACCAGCACCCTCACAGCTCTAGAGGTTCGCGATGAAGTCGTCGATCGGGATGGCGACCAGCGTCTCGTAGCGCCCGGTGCCGCGCGAGCCCAGCTCCAGCGAGACGCGCGCCATCGTGGCCTCGTCGGGCGCCTCGACGACGTTGACGAAGTCGAAACGGCCCAGGGTGGACCACTGCGCCTTGACGCTCGCGCCGAGCTGCTCGATCTCGCTGTTCACCTCGCGGATGCGCGACGGGTTGTTCTTGACCGTCTGAACGCCCTCCGGAGTGAGCGTGGAGAGCATGATGTAGGTCGGCATGATGCCGTTCTATCACGCCGCCAGCGGCGTGCCCGCCTGTACCTTCGCCAGGGTCAGCTCACCGTCGACCGCCTCCACGCGGACGCTGTCGCCCTCGCGGAAGCGGCCCTCGAGGATCGCCAGCGCGAGCGGATCCACCAGGCGCTTCTGGATCGTGCGCTTGAGCGGCCGCGCGCCGTAGGTCGGGTCGTAGCCGAGGTCGCCCAGGAGCACCCGGGCGTCCTCGCTGAGCTCGACCTCGATCCCGCGCTGGCGCACCCGAGCGACGAGCCGGTCGACCTGGAGCTCGACGATCGTGCCGATCTGGTCGCGGTCGAGGCTGTGGAACTCGACGATGTCGTCGAGGCGGTTGATGAACTCGGGCTTGAAGTGGCCCTCCGCGCCGATCCGCCCCCCCGCGATGTTCGAGGTCATGATCAGCACGACGTTCTTGAAGTCGACCGTGCGGCCCTGGCCGTCGGTGAGGCGGCCGTCGTCCATGACCTGCAGCAGGACGCCGAAGACGTCGGGGTGGGCCTTCTCGACCTCGTCGAGCAGGACGACCGAGTACGGGCGCCGGCGCACGGCCTCGGTCAGCTGGCCGCCCTCGTCGTAGCCGACGTAGCCGGGGGGCGCCCCGACCAGACGGCTGACGGCGTGCTTCTCCATGTACTCCGACATGTCGATGCGGACCATCGCGTCCTGGCTGTCGAACATGAACTCGGCCAGCGCACGCGCCAGCTCGGTCTTGCCGACGCCGGTCGGGCCCAGGAACAGGAACGTCCCGATCGGCCGGTCGGGGTCGGAGAGGCCCGCGCGCGAGCGGCGCAGGGCGGCCGAGACGGAGGCGACGGCCTCGTCCTGGCCCACGACGCGGCGGTGCAGGCGGTCCTCCATGTGCACGAGCTTCTCGACCTCGCCCTCCAGCAGGCGGCTGACCGGGATGCCCGTCCAGCGCGCGACGACCTCGGCGACGTCCTCGGCGTCGACCTGGTCCTTGAAGAAGCGCAGCTCGCCGTGGTCGACGGTCTCGAGCTCGGCCAGCCGGGCCTCCAGCGTGGGGATCGTCCCGTACTGCAGCTCCGCGGCGCGGCCGAGGTCGGCCTCGCGCTGGGCCCGCTCGAGCTCCATGCGGGCCTCGTCGAGCTCGGTCTTCACGCCGGCGACGCCCTCGATGGCGTCCTTCTCGCGCTGCCACTCGGCGGTCATCGCGTCGAGGGTCTCCTGGCGGTCGGCGAGCTCAGCCTCGATGGCGGCCAGGCGCACCTTGGAGGCATCGTCCTTCTCCTTGCGCAGGGCCTCGCGCTCGATCTCGAGCTGCATCACGCGCCGCTTGACCTCGTCGATCTCGGTCGGGACGGAGTCGAGCTCGATCGACAGGCGCGAGGCGGCCTCGTCGATCAGGTCGATGGCCTTGTCGGGCAGGAAGCGGTCGGCGATGTAGCGGTCGCTGAGGGTCGCGGCGGCGATGATGGCCGCGTCCTGGATGTCGACCTTGTGGTGGCTGGAGTAGCGGTCCTTGAGGCCGCGCAGGATGGCGATCGCGTCCTCGACGCTCGGCTCGCCGACGAGCACCGGCTGGAAGCGGCGCTCCAGAGCGGCGTCCTTCTCGACGTGCTTGCGGTACTCGTCGAGCGTGGTGGCGCCGACGGCGCGCAGCTCGCCGCGGGCGAGCATCGGCTTGAGCAGGTTGGCGGCGTCGACCGCGCCCTCGGCGGCGCCCGCGCCGACGATCGTGTGCAGCTCGTCGAGGAACAGGATGACCCGGCCCCGGGCCTCCTTGATCTCGTTCAGGACGGCCTTCAGCCGCTCCTCGAACTCGCCGCGGTACTTCGCACCGGCCAGGAGGGCACCGATGTCCAGGGCGATGACGCGGCGGTCGCGCAGCGACTCGGGGACGTCCTCGGCGACGATGCGGCGCGCCAGGCCCTCGACGATCGCGGTCTTGCCGACACCCGGCTCACCGATGAGCACCGGGTTGTTCTTCGTGCGGCGGCTCAGCACCTGGATGACCCGCCTGATCTCCTCATCGCGCCCGATGACCGGGTCGAGGCGGTCCTCGCGGGCCTCAGCGGTCAGGTCGCGGCCGAACTTCTCCAGCGCCTTGAACTTGTCCTCGGCGCTCTGATCAGTCGCGCCGTGGGGACCCTGAACGTCGTCGAGCGCGGGCGCGAGGGCGTCGCGCGTCGCGCCGGCGTCGCGCAGCGCGCGACCGGCCGCAGACTCGTGGGCGGCGAGCGCGAGCAGGAGATGCCCGGCGGTGACGTACTCGTCGCCCTTGCGGGCGCCCATCTCGGCCTCGGCATCGCGCAGGACCTTCACGAACTCGCTCGACGGCCCGGCGGCCTCGCCGCCGCCGCTGATCGTCGGCTGCGCGTCGATCGCCGCGTTGGCCGCGGTGCGCACCGCCTCGCGGCTGATGCCCAGCTTGTCGAGGACGTTGCCCGCGAGGCCGCCCTCCTGCTCGAGCAGCACGACGAGCAGGTGCTCGGGGCTCACCTGCGGGTTGCGGCGGGCCTCGGCGAGGCTGCCGGCGGCGGCGATGGCCTCCTGGGCCTTGATCGTGAATCGGTCTGCGTTCATGTTCGTTCCGTAGATCTTAGTCGAGGAGACGCAGATCCTAGCGCATGCCGATCGGAGGTCGGCTGGCCTCCGCGCCGGGTACGAGTGCCCTATGCCTGACGACGATCCCCGCCCTTCGGAGCACGACGACGAGGCCAGCGAGCCCCTCGGGCCCGCGACGCCCGACGACCAGACCGACCTCGGCGACACGCCGGAGGCCCATGACGAGGTGTCCCCCCACGACCTCCCGCCCGACCACCCGGGTCGCGCGGCGGCCGAGGAGCAGGCCAAGGAGGACGGCACGACACAGGGCGGGTAGTCAGCTGTGGGCGGCCGCGCCGCCTGCCACCCGCATATTCGTCCAGCTCCCTAAAACACGCGTTTGGCGCGTCGATGCGCACATGTCCGGCCGCTCCCGGCGCCGATCAGCCCCGTGTCTCGACCTTCCACCCCTCTCATCCGCTCGGTCACCGCACTGCTCGCGGTCGTCGCCCTGCTCGCGCTCGGCGCGGCCACGGCGTCCGCGGACCGCGCGTTCGCGCCGCGCTTCGGCATCACGGCGCGCGGCAGCATCGCCACCGCGGGCAACACGCTGCTCACCTGCCCGGCGAGCGCGGCGTGCACGACCGCCCAGGGCGGCGGCGCCAACGGCAACAACGACACCTACGCCATGGGCTACGTCGACGTCGACAGCGACGCATGACGTTCGACTCCTCCAGCGCGACGCTGACGCTCCCGGCCGGATCGAGCGTCCTGTGGGCGGGCCTGTACTGGAGCGGCGACACGGCCGCCCCGGGCATCGGCTCGGCGGCCCCGACGCCCGCGGCGAACAACACCGTCCAGCTGAAGGGGCCCGGGGCGGCCGCCTACACGACGCTCACGGCGGCCACGCTCGACACCGACGCCCTGCGCACGACGCGCTACCAGGGCTTCGCCGACGTCACCTCACAGGTGACGGCCGGCGGCACAGGCTCCTACACCGTGGCCAACGTCCAGGCGGCCACCGGCACGAAGGCCTACTCCGGCTGGGCCCTGCTCGTGGCCGGGCCCAAGCTCAAGGCCGCGCTGAGCGGCCGGGGCCTCGCGGGCAAGCCGCTGAGCGCTCCACTGAAGAAGCTCGCCGCGGGCTAGGCGACGGGCGCGGGCGCCACGTGCCGCGCGCGCAGCACGGACAGCAGCGCCGCGACGACGGCGGGGTCCAGATGCGACCCGGCCGAGCGCTCGAGCTCGGCGAACGCGTCCTCGGGCGTCCGCGCCGGCCGGTAGGGCCGGTCGGCGGTCATCGCGCTGTAGGCGTCGACCGCGGCGACAACGCGCGCCTCGAAGGGAATCGCCTCGCACGCGAGGCCCCCGGGGTAGCCGCCACCGTCCCAGCGCTCGTGATGATGGCGGACGGCCGGGGCCGCTTCGCGCAACTCGGCCACGCGCTCGACGAGCTCGGCACCGCGCGCCGGGTGCGTGCGCATGAGCGCCCACTCCTCGTCGTCCAGCGCGGCCGGCTTGAGCAGGATCGCGTCGGGGATCGCCGCCTTGCCGACGTCGTGCAGCAGCCCCGCTAGACGGCAGCGCGATACGACCGCGGGCGCCGCGGCCATCGCCTCGGCGACCGCGGCGGCGAGGCGACCGACCTCGCCGGCGTGCTCCTCGGTGACGCCCTCGCGGGCCCAGGTGGAGAGCGCCAGCGCGTGGGCCAGGCGAAGCTCCTCGGAGCTGGCCTCCGCGACGTCGCCGGCGGTCAGGTCGGAGACGAGCACGACCTGGTCGCGCCCGCGGTGCTTCGCGGCGTAGAGCGCGCGGTCAGCCGCGCCGATAAGCGCGTCGCGCAGCCACAGGTTCTCACCCGAGAGCGCGCCGCCGACGGACGCCGTGACCGCGAGCGGGCCGCGGGCGGTCTGCACGGGCTCGGCGCACACGACGGTGCGGACGAGCTCGCCCACGCGGCGCAGCGCCTGCTCGGCGCCGACGCCCGGGAGCATGACCAGGAACTCCTCGCCGCCGATCCGCGCCACGGCGTCGCCCGCGCGGAGGGCGCGGCTGATGCGCCGGGCGACCTCCACGAGGACCTCGTCCCCGGCAGCATGGCCGTGGCCGTCGTTGATCTGCTTGAAGCGGTCGATGTCGAGCAGGAGCACGCCGACGCCGGGCTTGCTGCCCGCCAGGCGGCGGTCGAGCAGGTCGGGCAGGGCACGGCGGTTGGCGACGCCGGTGAGCGGGTCGAGGCGCCCCTGGCGGTCGGCCTCGGCGCGCGCGCGCTCCAGCGCCTCCTGGGCCTCGTGGACCGCGGTGACGTCGAGGGCCGAGCCGTCGAGGAAGACCCGCCCGTGCTCGTGGCGGATGCGCCCGCGGTCGCGCACCCAGCGCGTGACGCCGTCGGCTCCCACCAGGCGGTACTGCCCGTCGAGCGAGCCGTCATCGACCGCGCGACGGTGCAGCTCGGCGAAATGCTCGCGGTCCTCGGCGTGCACGTAGTCCGACCACACCGCATCGCGCGCCTCCTCGACGGTGAGGCCGAGGAACTGCTCGCGGCACGGCCCCTGGAAGATGAGCCGGTAGCCGTCGTTCGGCAGGATCTCGCCGACGTAGACGTACTCGTCGATCGCGCCCAGGATGCGGTTGAACATCGCGTGGACGTCGAGGGCGTCCTCCTGCTGGACGCGGCGGGGGAGCCTGGGCAGGCGCATCACCCGATCTATCGGCAGGAGCGGCCGCTTCGTCCACCCGCAACGCGGGGACTGGCCACAAACCGTGAGAATGCCGCCCGTGTCCGCCTCAGGGGCCACCGTGCTCGTCGCCGGCGTCGGCGACCTCGGCGGCCGAGTTCTCACTGCGCTTGCGCGCTCCCGCCATGTAGACCGCCTCATCGCCGCCGGCCGCGACGACGAGCGCACGCGCGGCCATGCCGGTCAGGCCGCGCTGATCGCCCACCTCGCCGGTGGGCCGCGCCGGGTCGAGCCGGCCCGGGTCGACCTGGCCGACGCCGAGGCCACGGCCGCGGCCCTCGCGCGCACCGAGCCCGACGTGATCGTGATCGGGGCGACGGAGTACACGTGGTGGCGCGACTCGCGCACCGAGCTGCCCTACGCCGCCTGGCTGCCGCTGCAGCTCCCGCTCGTCCGCGCGCTCATGCAGGCGCGCAACGCCGCGGTCCCGGGGGCCCACGTGGTCTGCCTCCCCTTCCCCGACGCCGTCGGCCCGATCCTCGCCGGGGTCGGCCTGGCTCCCACCGTCGGGGCCGGGAACGTCGCCGAGGTCGCCGCGAAGCTCGCGGTGCTGGCGGGCGACGAGGCCGACGTGCGCCTCGTCATGCACCACGCGAGCGAGCGCGTGGCCCTCAGTGCCTTCGCCTCGCTGGCCGGCGCCGGCGAGGAGCCCGGCGAGCCGCCGTGGGCCGCCCGCGTGCAGGTGTCGAGCGGCGAGCTCGACCCCGAGCGCGTCGGCGCGCTCTTCCACGCCGCCTACTCCCTGCGCGCGGGCCGCGAGACCCACGAGCTGACCGCCGCGAGCACCGCCGCGATCGTCGAGGGCCTGCTCGCCGACGAGCCCGTGCGGGCGCACGCACCGGCGCCAGGCGGCCGTGCCGGCGGCTATCCGGTGCTGCTGTCGCGCAGCGGCGCGGCGCTCGATCTGCCGCCCGGCCTCGACGAGCGCGAGGCGCTCACGATCAACGCGCGGGCCGCGCGGTGGGACGGCATCGAGGCGATCGAGGACGACGGCACCGTGCGCCTCACCGAGCACGCCGCCACCGCCCTCTCGCGGGCCGTCGGCAGCCACGTGCGGGACATCGCGCCCGACGACCACGACGTGCTCGCGGCGGCCTTGCGCGAGCGCGCCATCTGAGCGGTCGTCCGCCCGGCGACGGCCGTATCACGTGCATGCAAGACGATGGCCGGCCGCTCGGCGACACCGCCGAGGCCCACGACGAGATCACCCCGCACGACCTGCCGATGGGCCACCCGGGCCGCCCGGCGGCCGTGCGACAGGCGCGCGATCGCAACGGGGCCACGCGCGGCGACCAGGAGCGGGTCGACGCCGCCCCCCGGCGCGAGGAGCGCGTCGACTAGGAGTCGCGGTCGACGCGGATGCGCCGGCGACCGGGCGCGGCGTCGCGGGCGCGGACGAGGTCCGTGCCGGCCGGATCCATGTAGGGCACGATCTCGGCCCGGAGCGAACGCCGGACGCGCTCCATCTCGACCTCCATCTCCGCGCGCATCTGCGCGGAGCGCTCCTCGAGGGCCTGCATGCGCCGGCTCGCCGCCTCGAGCTGCTCCTCGAGGGCGAGCACCCGCTCGACGCCGGCGAGGTTGAGCCCGAGCTCGGTGGTCATCTCCTGGATGCGCCGCAGTCGCTCGACGTCCTCCTGGGAGTACAGGCGGGTGCCCTTGGGCGAGCGCTTGGGCTCGATGAGACCGCGCTGCTCGTACATCCGCAGCGTCTGGGGGTGCATCTCGGCCAGCTCGGCGGCGACGGAGATCATGAAGACCCCGCGGCCGCGCTCCACCGTGATGCGCGTCGTGCGCCGGCGGATGCTCACGACGCGAACAGCTTCGCGCGGGGGTTGCCGTTCATGACCTGCGAGAGCTTCTCGACCGCCTCGGACTGCTCGTCGCTGAGCGAGCCGGGCACGTCGATGACGAACCGATAGTGGATGTCGCCGCGGGGTGGGCGGGCTGAGGTGTTGAGCTTCGGCGGGCCCTCGCCGCGCAGCCGCTGGATGGTGCCGTGGCTCGTCCCGGCGGGGACGCGCAGCTTCTTGCGGCCGCTCAGCGTCGGCACCTCGACCTCGGCGCCGCGAATCGCCTCGGGGATCGTGAGCGGCACCTCCACCTCGACGTTGTCGCCCTTGCGCGCGAAGACCGGGCTGGTCTCGACGTGCGTCACGACGTAGAGGTCGCCGTTCGGGCCGCCGTTGCGGCCGGGCTCGCCCTTGCCGGCCAGGCGCACGCGCGAGCCCTCCTTGACGCCGGCGGGGATGTTCACGCGGTACCTCTTGACCGTGCGCAGGGCGCCCGAGCCCGCGCACGTCGGGCACGGGTCCTGGATGATCGAGCCGCTGCCGCCACACTGCGAGCACGGCTGGGAGATCGAGAACAGGCCCTGGCCCTCGGATTCCAGGCCGCGGCCCTGACAGCGCGGGCAGACCGTCGGCGACGTGCCCGGGCGCGCGCCGGTGCCGTGGCAGGTGTTGCACATCGCCGAGGTCGGCACGCTGAGCGGGATCTGCGCGCCCTCGACGGACTGCGCGAAGGTGATCGTGACGCCGGCTTCGAGATCGCGGCCGCGCTCGGCGCGCGGGCCGCGCGCACGCTGCTGACCGCCGGTGGTGCGCCCGCCCGCCGCACCGCCGAACAGGTTGGAGAGGATGTCGGAGAAGGACCCGGCGTCGAAGCCGCCGGAGCCCGGGCCGCCGGGCCCGCCTCCGAAGGCCGAAAGGCCGCCGCGGTCGTACTTCTTGCGCTTCTCGGCGTCGCCGAGGATGTCGTGCGCGGCGGAGATCTGCTTGAAGCGCTCCTCCGCCGCCCTGTCGCCGGGATTGCGATCGGGGTGGTACTGGCGCGCGAGCTTGCGGTAGGCCTTCTTGATGTCCTGGGGCGAGGCCTTCTTGTCGACGCCGAGGACGGCGTAGAGATCGCGCGGCTGGGCCATGG
>JBDTYI010000301.1:0-5176 GCA_040005775.1 Solirubrobacteraceae bacterium | reverse complement strand
GGCAACGCGTCGCAGATCTCCGACGGCGCCGCCGCGATCCTGCTCATGACGCGCGAGAAGGCCGAGCAGCTCGGCGTCACCCCGCGCGCTCGCATCGTCGACCAGACGACCGTTGGCTGTGACCCGGTGAAGATGCTCGAGGGCCCGATCCCCGCGACCACGAAGATCCTCGAGCGCAACAAGATGTCGATCAACGACATCGACTTCATCGAGATCAACGAGGCCTTCGCCCCGGTGGTGGCCGCCTGGCAGCGCGAGCACAACCCCGACATGGACCGCGTGAACCCGCGCGGCGGCGCGATGGCGCTCGGCCACCCGCTCGGTTGCACCGGCGCGCGCCTGCTCACCACTCTGCTGCACGAGCTCGAGGACGAGGACAAGGAGTTCGGCCTCGTCACGATGTGCTGCGGCGGCGGGCTGGGCACAGGCACGCTCATCCAGCGCGTCTGAGGGGGTCTGCACGACGGCGGCTAGGCTGATGGGCGTGACCGATCTCGGCCCGCCTGTCAGCTTCAGCTCCATCCGCCCCGGCCTTCCAGTCGTCTCCAAAGAAGGCGACGAGGTCGGGTCGGTGCACGTCGTCGTCGGCGAGGGCAGCAACCTCGAAGCCCTGGTGATCCAGGAGGAGGAGGGCCTGCGCGTCGTCGACCGCAAGAAGGTCCACGCGGTGCACGAGCACGGCGTCGTGCTGCTGCTCGGCACGCAGGCCTGCCACCGCCTCCCGAAGGCCGACGGCGCCGACGACACCGCGCAGTCCCCGGCGCTCGGCGAACGGCTGCGCCGCCTGTGGCCCAGCCGGGCATAAGGCTGAATCCACCATTCATCCACGATGATCGGTGGATCCAGCCTGAGCGCCGGCGAGGCGCGGCGCGCGGCGCTGCGCGCGCAGGGCCTGCTCGGCGCCGACGGGCGCCGCGGCGGGGTCCGCGGGATGCTGCGCCGGCTCGGCTCGGTGCAGCTCGACACGATCTCGGTCCTCGCGCGCTCGCACGAGCTCGTGCCCTACGCGCGCCTCGGCGCGTTGCCGCGCCCCAAGGTCGAGAAGGCGTACTGGGGCCCCACCGCACCCGCCGCGTGCTTCGAGTACTGGTCGCACGCCGCGTGCATCCTGCCCGCCGAGGAGTGGCCGCTGTTCGCGTTTCGCCGTCGCTGGTTCAAGGCGCGGGGGCAGCGGTGGCACAGGGTCCCCCAGGAGGCCTGCGACCGGGTGCTGGAGACGATCCGCTCCGGCGGCGCGATGACCGTCAGCGACCTGGGCGGCGGACGCAACGGCGGCGAATGGTGGGACTGGAGCGACACGAAGATCGCGGTCGAGTGGCTGCTGGACATCGGCGAGCTCGTGTGCGCCGAGCGCCGCGCCTGGAAGCGGGTCTACGATCTGCCCGAGCGCGCGCTGGCGCCCGAGCTCGTCGCGACGGAGCTCGACGACGAAGCGTGCCTGATGCGGCTGGTCGAGCAGGCCGGCGCGGCGATGGGCGTCGCGACGGAGGCCGACCTCGCCGACTACCACCGCCTCAAGCGCGATCAGGTCCGCAAGGTGATCGGGGCCACCGCGCTCGAGCCCGTCGAGGTCGACGGGTGGGCCAAGCCGGCGTGGGCGCACCCGGAGGCCCTCGCGCAGCTCGCCACGCGGGGACGCCACCGCACGTCGCTGCTGTCGCCGTTCGACTCGCTCGTGTGGGACCGGCCGCGGACACTGCGCCTCTTCGACTTCAAGCACAGTCTCGAGGCGTACGTCCCGGCGCCCAAGCGCGTGCACGGCTACTTCGCCATGCCGCTGCTGGCGGGCGGACGGCTGCGCGGGCGCGTCGACCCCGGCCGCGAGGGCACCACGCTCGTCGCCAAACGCCTCTCGTGCGAGCCCAGCGCCGTCGAGCCCATGGCGCAGGCGCTGAAGGAGGCCGCGGGATGGGTGGGCTGCGACGCAGTGCACCTGGGCGAGGTGGACCCGTCCCGGCTGCGCGCGCCGCTGGAGGCGGCACTGGCGTGAGCGTGGTCGACCCCGGCATGCGCGCCTACTACCAGGCCCGCGCGGCCCAGTACGACGACTGGTTCAGCGGGACGGGCGCGTTCGCCGCGCGGGAGCGGCCTGGCTTCAACGAGGACGTCCGCCTTCGAGCGCCTGACCACCGGGCACTTCTACGGCCACCTGCGCGCGCGAGAGCGCGAGGCGTTCCTGGCCGAGGCGCGCCGCGTCGCCGGCGAGCTGATCGTGATCGACACGGCTCTGCACGGCGACCAGGAACCCGAGGAGGAGCAGGAGCGCGTCCTCGACAACGGCACGCGGCACACGGTCTACAAGCGCTTCTTCACGCCCACGGGTCTCGCGCAAGAGCTCGGTGGCGGCGAGACGGTCTTCGCCGGGGCGTACTTCGTCGCGGTCCGCTGTCGATTCGGGCCGTCCGTGTTCGTGTAGAGGGTGACAGCGCCGGCGACGGGCCGGCGCGCCACCACAGGAGGGAACCATGCCCCAGTACCTGCTCAGCGTCTACCAGCCTCCCGGAACGCCGCCGGAGCCCGGTGCGCTGGCGACCATCATGCGCGAGCTCGACGCGCTCAACGACGAGCTGCGCGCGGCCGGCGCGTGGGTCTTCAGCGCCGGCCTCGACGGGCCCGCGACGGCAACCGTGCTCAGGGCCTCCGGCGGAGACGTCGTGACGACCGACGGTCCGTTCCTCGAGTCCAAGGAGTACCTCGGCGGCTTCACGATCGTCGAGTCGGCCGACCTCGACGCGGCGTTGTCCTGGGGCGAGAAGCTCACGCGGATCACCGGGCTTCCGATCGAGGTGCGCCCGTTCATGGAGCAACGCTGACGGACGTCGAGCGTGTCTTCCGCGCCGAGCACGGGCGCGCGGTGGCCGTGCTCGTCCGCGTCTTCGGCGACATCGACGTCGCCGAGGACGCGGTCGCGGATGCCTTCGCCGTGGCCGTCGCCCGCTGGCCCGAGGCCGGCGTGCCGCCGAGCCCGGCAGGCTGGATCATCACGACCGCGCGCAACCGCGCCATCGACCGCCTGCGCCGCGAGGCCTCGCGCGACGACCGTCACGCCCAGGCCGCGCTGCTCCACGCGCGCGACGAGCCGGCCGAGGAGGGTCCTGTGCGCGACGAGCGCCTGCGGCTGATCTTCACCTGCTGTCACCCGGCACTCGCGCCCGAGGCTCAGGTCGCGCTCACGCTGCGGCTGCTCGGCGGACTGTCGACGCCCGAGATCGCGCGCGCCTTCCTCGTGCCCGAGGCCACGATGGCCCAGCGGATCGTCCGGGCCAAGGCCAAGATCCGCGGAGCGCGGATCCCTTACCGGGTGCCCAACGAGGCCGATCTGCCCGCCCGTCTGCGGGCCGTTCTCGCCGTCGTGTACCTCGTGTTCAACGAGGGTTACGCCGCGAGTGCCGGCGACGAGCTCGTCCGCGCCGACCTGTGCGCCGAGGCGCTGCGCCTCGGCCGCCTGCTGGCGCGGCTGATGCCCGACGAGCCCGAGGTCCTCGGGCTACTGGCGCTCATGCTGCTGACCGAGTCGCGCCGGCCGGCCCGGATGACGCCCGGGGGCGACGTCGTCGTGCTCGCCGACCAGGACCGCGGCCGGTGGGATCGCGCGCTGATCACCGAAGGCCAGGGCCTCGTGCGGCGCTGCCTGGCCCGCGACCAGCCCGGTCCCTTCCAGGTGCAGGCGGCGATCTCCGCGGTCCACAGCGACGCCGCCACCGCGGCGGACACCGATTGGCGCCAGGTCGTCGCCCTCTACGACCAGCTCATGGTGCTCGCCCCGACGCCCGTTGCCGCACTCAACCGAGCCGTGGCCGTCGCCGAGGTCGAGGGGCCGGGCCCCGCGCTGGCCCTCGTCGACGAGCTCGACCTCGGCGCCTACCGTCCCTTCCACGCGGTCCGCGCGGACCTGCTGCGGCGTCTGGGCGACGAGGCGGCGGCCGCGGAGGCGTACACGGCCGCGCTCGCCCTCACCGAGAACGCACCCGAGCGGGCGTTCCTGGAGCGCCGCCGCGACGCGTTGGGCTAGCCCCAGCTGAAGCCGGTCGGCCGGATCTGCGGCGCCAGCGGCGAGCTCGGCAACCCCGGCTCGGGGTCGACGTCGTTGTAGCCGCCGGGCGCCACGTCGTTCGGGGTGTCGGGGTGGAAGATCGACGCGAGGTATTGGATGTGCCCGCGGCCGCAGTCGAGCTCGAACTGCCCACCGCCGTACATGCCGATGCCGTGCTCCTCGCAGTGGGCGTAGGCGGCGAACAGCTCGCGCAGCGGGCCGAAGCGCGACGGCTTGACGTTGACCATCCGCGGCGCGAACGGCAGCGCCTGGATGTCGGCGACCGAGTGGATGTTCGCGTCCCAGGTGATGCGATCACGGTGGGGGCGCAGGATCGGGTCGGTCTCGTCGGTGAGCTTGGGGTCCTCGATCCAGGCGTCGGGGAACGCGTCGGCCACCCGGCGATACAGCTCCGGGTCGGCGGCGTTGTCGACGATCGAGCCGGCGTAGAGGCCCTTGAGGTCGACGGAGTCCACCGCGCCGGTGGCGACGAGCGCCGCGACCAGCTCGTCGTCCCAGTCGGCGACGGGGTCGAGCTTGAAGCGCAGCGTGGGGTAGGCGGCGAGGCGGCGGGTGACGGGCTCGAGCGTCGAGGGCTCACCGAGGCGCAGCGACACGACGAATGTCACGGCGCGCGCCTCGCGGCCGACGCGCTCGGCGAGCGACGTCCCGGCCTGGCGCAGCGCCAGGTCCAGCGCGGCCGACTCGTAGGCCCAGAGGCGGTACTGCACCGAGGCCTCGCGCTCCGGCGGCTGCGGCCATAGGTCCAGAGCCTCGACGCGCTCGCAGAACGACCCGAGCGTCCAGTTGCCCGCCAGCGGCAGGACCGGGCCCGTCTCCTGCAGGACGTCGTGGTCGGGCGCGTCGTAGGTGACGTCCTCGCCCGCGCCGGTCTCGCCGGCGCCGTGCAGCGCGATGACCGTCGACTTGCGCGTGAAGTCGCTGGAGACATCGCGGACGCGGCCGTCGAGCGCGTACTCCTCGACGACCAGCGGCAGGTCGGCGAGGCGCTCCTCGTACAGGCTCACGGGCGAACCTCACCCGAGATCGACGAAGTCGATCTCGCAATGGCCGACGAAGTCGGGCACGTCACCGCTCCTCCAGGCGGGCGACGAGCTCGTCGAGGCGCAGCTCCTCGAGGCT
>JBDTYI010000300.1:0-5552 GCA_040005775.1 Solirubrobacteraceae bacterium | reverse complement strand
GAGACGATCATCTCGTCGTCGCGGCCGTCGATGAACAGGCGCCCGCCCGCGTCGAAGTGCCCGACGTCGCCCGAGCTCATCAGGGCGCCGATGACGTCCTTGTTGCCGCCGCCGGTGTAGCCGTCGAAGGCCATCTCGTTGCCGACGAAGATGCGCCCGGTCTCGCCCTCGGCCACCTCGTTGCCCTCCTCGTCGAAGAGCTTGACGATCGTGCCGCGCGGCGGGCGCCCGGCGGTGCCGGGGGCCACGCGGAGGTCCTCGGGCGTGGCGATCGTCGCCCACGCGACCTCGGTCGAGCCGTAGAGGTTGTAGAGCACGTCGCCGAAGCGATCCATGGTCTTCTCGGCGAGCTCGCCGGGCAGCGCGCTGCCGCTGGCCGCGATCACGCGCAGGGCGCTGGTGTCGTAGCGGTCGATCGTGGCGGGCGCCAGCTCGAGGATCCGCTGGAGCATCACCGGCACGACCACGAGCGTCGTGCACTCGTGCATGGCCGTCGCGCTCAGCGTCTCCTCGGGGTCGAACTTGCGCCGCAGAACGACCGTTGAGCCCAGGGCCATCCCCAGCGTGAAGTGGGCGAAGCCCCAGGAGTGGAACATCGGCGCCGCGATCATCGTGTTCTCGCGGGCCTTCAGCGGGATCTTCGAGAACAGCGCCGCGGCGGGGTCGAGGGTCTCGGGCTGCTTGCGCTGCGCGCCCTTCGGCGTGCCGGTCGTGCCCGAGGTGAGGATCACGACGCGGCCCTTCTCGGCCGGCGGCACGGGCTCGGAGCGATCGCCCTGCGCGATCATGTCCTCCAGCAGCGGGTCGTTGGGCTTGTCCTCGCCGTCGTGCCACGCGATGAAGCGCTTGCGGCGCACGCCGGCGTCGCCGATCAGCTCGGTGAACTCCTCGTCGAAGACGATCGCGGCGGGCTTCTCGCGGTCGACCACGTCCTCGATCTGCGGCTGGGCGAACGCGGTGTTGAGGTAGAGCGCGTGGGCTCCGAGCTTGGACGCGGCGACCGTCGTCTCGATGAAGCCACGGTGGTTGCGGCAGAGGATCGCGATGCCGTCGCCCTCGACGATGCCCGCGTCGGAGAACGCGCTGGCGAGCGCGTTGGCGCGCTTGTTGACCTCGTCGAAGGTGAGCGTGCCGAGCTCGTCGATGATCGCCGTCTGGTCGGGATGGCGGATCGCGGCCATCGTGTAGCCGGCCGCGGGCGTCGGGCCCCAGCGGTGCAGCGCGTTGAGCAGCCGGGCGAGCTTGTCGGGCCGCGCCGGCGCCAATACCCCCGCCTCCACCAGCGTCTTGGCGTTCAGAAGCCGGTGGGTGAGGGTCTCGATGGCGTTCACAGCACGAGAACCTACCCCGACCGATAGTCCGGAAGCGTTAGACCTTCGGGCGCGTCCCCGGTCTCGATGAGCGCACGGATCGCGCCCGCGCGCCGCGGGTTCAGGAAGACGTGACGCTGACCGACCGACGGCTTTTCGCTGAGCAGCCCCGCCGCGAGCAGCGCCTCGCCTGTCTCGCTGGCCAGAGCGCGGTCGGCGGGGGCGAATCCGCGCGCCAGATGCTGGAACTCCGTGTGATAGCCGCCCCACTTGCCCATGCCGTCGAGGCGCTGCAGGATGCGCCGCGCGACGCGCCGTGCGGGGTCGGGGTCGTCGTGGGGCCGGGTGGCCTGCGCGCCGTCGACCTCGAGCAGCGCGAGCGCCGCCTCCTCGTGCTCGGCGACGGAGGCCGGGTCGGCCGGCCGGCCGCCGAGCGCGGCGATGCGCGCGGCGACCGCGAGCGGGTGCGCGGCGCCGATCGGCGCGCGCAGGTCGGTCGCGTCGGCCAGCGCGCCTGACGGCAGCGCGACCGCCCGCGCGCGCAGGCGATCGATCGGGGCGGCCTGCTCCTCGAAGGCGAGCGCGGCCAGCTCGGCGTCGGCGCTCCCGGCCGCCTCGAGCAGCAGGTGGCCGGCGAGCTCGCCCGCGTGCACCGGGCCCGTCGCGCCCGCGTCGGCGAGGGCGCCGACGAGCGCGGCGGTCAGCAGCCATGCGCGCTCGGGCGCGGCGTCGGGGTCGGCGCGCAGCGCCGGGGCCACGGGCGCGGCGGCGCGCAGGGCGTCGCCGTCGGCCGCGATGGCGACGAGCACGGGCCGCTCGTAGCCGGAGCGCTTGCCCGTGAGCTCGGTGGCTCCGTGACGCAGCTCGGCCTCCAGCAGCGCGCGCAGCCGGGCGGCGGAGGCGCCCTCGGCCACGGCGGCGGCGAGATCCGGCATGGCGCCGAATGTAGATGGTCCCCTCCCGAGCCCGCGGTTCCGTCAGGCGCGGGGCTTACGGTGCGACCTGATCCGTATGGAAGCTGCCACCCCTCTCCCCTTCTCCCAGGTCCGCGTCGCCGGCGGGCGGCTCTGGATCGACGGCCTCGTGGTCGACGACGACGCCGCCGTGCGCCTGGCCGCCGAGCGCACCGAGGCCGGCGAGGACGTCGCCCGCCTGGTCGCCGACGCGATCGCCATCGGCGCCCGGGTGCTCGACCGCGAGCAGGCCGGCGCCCACGCCGACTTCGTCAAGGCGGAGTTCGAGCGCGCGGCGCGCGACCTCGACAGTCAGTTCGTCGACCGCGCCCGCAAGGTCGCCGACCGCCTCGATGCGCGCATCGACGACGTCTTCGGGCCCGAGAACGGCCACATGACCAAGACGCTGGCCCGCCACTTCGGCGACGAGTCGTCCGTCGCGGTCCAGAACCGCGTCAAGGCCCTGCTGGGCGACGTGAGCGTGCAGATGCGCGAGGACCTGCGCAAGCAGTTCTCCTCGGACTCCGAGAACAACCCGCTGGCGACGTTCCAGAGGATGACGGTCGCCGCGATGCGCGACGGGGCCAAGGCGCAGGCCGATCAGCTCAAGACGATGAACGAAGCGCTCGCCGTGCTGCGTGAGGACGTCGTACGCCTGCAGGCCGAGAAGGCGCGCCTCGAGGAGGTCGCCGCCGAGTCCGAGCGCGGCACGGCCAAGGGACGCACGTACGAGGAGGAGGTCGCCGCTGCGCTCGAGACGCTCGCCGCTGGGCAGGGCGACGACTCAGAGCCCGTCGGCGACCGCACGGAGGGCACCGGCAAGAAGGGCGACGTGGTCGTGTCGATCGGTGCGTGTTCGGGCCCGACGCTCGGACGCATCGTCTTCGAGGCCAAGAACAAGCGCCTCTCGCGCCCGGAGGCCATCCGCGAGCTCGACCAGGCCCTCGCCCAGCGCAACGCCGACTACGCCGTCCTCGTCGTCGCCTCCGACGACAAGGTCCCGGCGAAGATGTCCCCGCTGCGCGAGTACAACGGCGACAAGCTCATCGTCACCTTCGACGCCGACGACGGCCCGCTGGCGCTGCAGGTCGGCTACATGCTCGCCCGGGCGCGCGTGCTGATGGCCCGCGGCGACGGGGAGGGCATCGACGGCGCCGCGGTCACCGACACGGTCGACCGCACGCTCATGGCCCTCGAGGACGTCCGCCGCGTGCGCCAGCAGCTCACGGCCGCCAAGACCTCGATCGACACCGCCTCGGAGATCGTCGGCAGGATGAGCGACACGGTCCGCGTCCACCTCACCGAGATCGCCTCCCTCGTCCGCGCCGCGGAGCCGCCCGCGGCGTGAGGGCCGTCGCACGGCACGTGGTCGTCCACGGGCGCGTGCAGGGCGTCTTCTTCCGCGAGTCGACCCGCCGTCGCGCGGACCGCGCGGGCGTGGCGGGCTGGATCACGAACCGCTCCGACGGGGCGGTCGAGGGGTGGTTCGAGGGCGCCGAGGACGACGTGGCCGCCCTCGTCGACTACGCCCGCCGCGGGCCGTCGGGCGCGGAGGTGCAGCGCGTCGACGTCGACGACGTGGAGCCCGAGGGCCTGGGCGGCTTCGACGTCCGCTAGCGGTAGGTCCCGAGCAGGTTGTTGAGGCGGTCGGTGGGGGTCTGTCGGCCGAGGGCCGAGTGTCGTCGGCGATGGCTGTAGTGCCAGAGCCAGCCGTCAAGGGTCGCGGAGGTGGGCGATGGCGCGGGCACGCGGGCTCGACAGCCGGCGTGCCCGGCCTTCGCGATATTCCCGGGTGACCGCGCCCGGGCAACCAAGCGAGCGTGTGTTCAGCCGGGTGCCCGCATCCGCAGGTCCGGCCCCGGCGGTGCGTGTCAGGTCAGTGCGGCGAGGTGCAGCTCCATGATCGGATCGACGAGATCGAGCAGGCCCGTGATCCGCCCGGCGCGGATCTCGCGGGTCGCGAGCTCGTCGACGGCGCCCGTGAGCCCGATGATGGCGGCCCGCGAGAGCGGGGGGCGCACCGGGTGCTCGCGATGGGCCGCGTGGGCGACCCGCGCGAGGCGACCCGCGTGGCGCTCAAGGACCGCGTCGCGTTGGTCGAGCAGGCGCGGGCCGGCCGCCCGGATCTCGACCATGAAACTCGCCGCGTACGCGGGCGCGGAGATGAGCCCCTCCAGGTACGCCGTGAGGCCGGCGCGCAGGCGCGCGCTCCAGTCGGCCGGCGCAGCGACGACGGCTGCAGCGATCAGGTCGAACAGCTGCTCGCTGGCCAGGAGGTGGGCGGCGGCAAACGCGTCCTCCTTGTCGCGGAAGGCGCTGTAGAAGGCGCTGCGCGAGACGCGGGCGCGCCGGATGACGTTCTGCACGCTGGTCGCGTGGTACCCGCCCTCGGCGACCTGCTCGGTGATCGCCTGCAGGATCCGCCCGCGCTGCGACGCGGCGACCTCGGCCCCCGGAAGGGCTCCCACGCCCCGTGGCAGGAGCATCCGCTCGGGCAGCAGGTTGAGCTCGTGAGGGCCGGGCATCGGTCAGGATCCTAGATCAGTGTGGCGGAGGGTCACACGGCCACGCGAGGCCGGTGGTCGAGCGCCGCCCCCGGACGCCCGCAGGCGTCCGGGGACCCGCGCGACGGATCGCTCAGCACGAACCCGCTGACGCCGTGATCGTGTGCGTCTCGGGCTTGGGCTGGCCCTGGTAGATGAGCTTCGCCGAGCGCTTGCCCTTGCAGCCGACCGACATCAGGTAGGACACCTTCTTGCCCTTCACCGTGATGACGCGCTTGGGGAACGTGAACGACAGCTGGGTCGTCGACACGAGCACGCCAGGGACCGGGTAGGTCTGCTCGCGCGGCGGGATCGTGATCGTCGCCTGGCCGCCGCCGATGCCGCCGGTGTCGGACCACTTCCCCGAGAACGGCGAGGTGTAGGCCGTACCGAGGCACTTGTCACCGGGCCCGGTGAAGATGACCGTCACCTTGTTCTGCCCCGCGTTGTAGGTGTGCGTGTCACGGTCACACGTCGCGCCCTGGGTCGAGAAGTCGTTCAACGGGGCGACCAGCGAGTGGACCTTTCCCGTGCCCACCAGCGAGCCCTTCGGGCAGACCTTGTCCGATTGGGCGGCAGCGATCTGAGCCGCCGTGCACTTCGGGAAGTACTTGCCGTAGGAGCGGACGCCCTCCCAGGCCTCGGTGAGCTGCTTGACCGCTTCGGGCCGGGAGCCGTCGGCGGTGCTCACATTCATCGTGTAGCCCACGCCGACGGGAACCGGCTTGCTCTTGGTGCCCTTGCCG
>JBDTYI010000299.1:0-5170 GCA_040005775.1 Solirubrobacteraceae bacterium | reverse complement strand
GCCGCGTGCTCGAGCGCGAGGAGATCTACCAGCGCGTGTGGGGCTACGCGATGGCCCGCGGCGACCGCTCGGTCGACGTCTTCGTGCGCAAGCTGCGCCAGAAGCTCGAGAAGGCGTCGCCGACGTGGCGCTACATCCACACGCACTTCGGCGTCGGCTACCGCTTTGCGCCCGAGTCGACCGGGGACGCCACCGACGCGACCCCGGTCGCCGAGCCCGTGCCGGCGCCGGTCGCCGAGCGCGAGCACGCCTCGGTCTCGTGAACGTCGCGCGCAACGTCCTCATCGTCTGCGCGCTCGCGGCGATCGTCGCTTTCCTGCCCGGTGGCGGCACCGGTGCCGCGGTGCTCGGCGGGGCGCTCTCGACGCTGATCCTCGTCTCCTTCGTGCTGCTCGCCGCCCGGTTCTACCGCGAGCACCGCTACGACATCGACGGCCTCGGCGACCGCTGGCGCGCGACGCTGTACGGCGCGCTCGGCGTCATCGTGCTGGCCATGGCCGCGCGCCTGCGGCTGTTCGAGACGGGTCCGGGAACGCTCGCGTGGGTCGTCGCGGTCGCGGGTTCGGCATACGCGCTGTACCTCGTCTGGCGCCACCACCGCTCGTACGCGTAGCGGTAAGTCCCGAGCAGGTCGCTCGGGTCGTGCACCGCCGGGACCGCTCTCCTCGATGCCCGCCCGTTCCGAACAACGTGCTCAGCAATTACGCCTGTCGTCGCGATCAGCGAAGATCCACGCCGTGTCGCGGATCTACGTCACCGGCCATCGCAACCCCGACACCGACTCGATCGCCGCGGCGATCGGCTACGCAGAGCTGAAGGGCCGCGTCGACCCGGGCAACGAGTACGTGCCGGTGCGCCTGGGCGAGCTGAACGCGCAGACCGAGTGGGTGCTCGAGCGCGCGGGCGCCGACGCGCCGGTGCTGCTGCCGCACATCCTGCTGCGCGTGCGCGACGTCATGCGCGACGGCTTCCGTACCGCCCACCAGGCGGAGCCCGTGCGCCAGGTCGGCCTCGCGATGGCGCGCGAGGGGCTTGACGTCGTGCCCGTCATCGACGACGACGACGCCCTCGTGGGCGTCATGACCGAACGGGCGCTGGCACGGCGGTACATCCGCGAGTCGCGCGAGGCCTCGCACCTCGACGCGCCGACGAAGATCAGCGCGATCGCCGAGGTGCTCGACGGTGAGATCGTCGTGGGGGACGAGGACCACGAGATCGACGGCCGCGTGTGGGTGCTCGCCTCCGACATCGCTTCGCTGCTGCACGACATGGACAAGGGCGACGTCGCTGTGGTCGGCGATCGCGTCGACGCGCAGAAGCGCGCGATCGAGCTCGGCGTCTCGCTGCTCGTCGTCACGAACGGGTCCGAGCCGCCGCAGGAGGTCCTCGACTACGCGAGCGAGCAGGGCACGACCGTCGTGCGGTCCGCGCTCGACAGCTACGTGTCCGGGCGCCTGGTGACGCTGGCGGTGCCGTGCGTGGCGTTGATGGACGCCGACCCGTTCACCGTCCGCCGCCACGAGCTCGTCGACGACATCGCCAGCGAGATCAAGGACATCCACTACCGCGCCGCGATCGCCGTCGACGGCTCGGGCCGGCCGGTCGGGCTGGTGACGCGCTCTGACCTCGTCGACCCGCCGGCGCGCCGCGTGATCCTCGTCGACCACGCCGAGCTCGCCCAGAGCGTCCCGGGCATCGAGACGGCGGAGATCGTCGAGATCCTCGACCACCACCACATCGGCTCGATCGAGACGACGGTGCCCGTCGCGGCGACGTTCGACCCGGTCGGGTCCACCGCCACGCTGGTGATCGAGCGCTTCCGGGCGGACGGCATGGAGCCCAGCCGCCCGACGGCCTGCGCGCTGCTGGGCGCCGTCCTGTCGGACACGGTGATCCTCAACTCGCCCACGACGACCGAGCGCGACCGTGTTGCGACGTCCTACCTCGAGCGCGTGCTCGCCATCGACGCCGGCGACTTCGGGCGGGCGATGTTCGAGGAGTCCAGCGACGTCGAGTCGCTGACCGCCGCCGAGGTTCTCGCGCGCGACGGCAAGGAGTACGAGATCGCCGGCGGCCAGACGCTGCGCATCGCCCAGATCGAGACGGTCGGCCAGGGCCTGCTCGAGCGCCGCGACGAGCTGATGGAGGCGCTGCGCACCGACCGCGAGAAGGGCGGGCATGTGCTCTCGGCGCTGATGGTCACCGACATCGTCGCCGGCGGCACCGAGCTGCTGGTGGCAGGCGACGCGGCGCCGCTGGAGCGCGCGTTCGGCGAGGACCTCGCCGACGGCGCGATGACCCTGCCCGGCGTGATGAGCCGCAAGAAGCAGGTCGCGCCGAAGCTGCTGCGCGCGGCGTCGGGGTAGGGGTAGGGATGGCATCCCGTAGGTCGCGGCTTTCGGGCCGTTTCGATGCCCCGTCCTGTCTCGTGGAGGCGCTCCACACTTCTGTGACGTTCGTGCGGTAGCGCCGTCGCGGGCGACCGCGGGATCGTCACCGCCATGCGCGGCGAGCGAGGGCAGGCGAGTGTGGAGCTGGTCGGGGTGCTGCCCCTGGTGGTGATCGTGGGCGCGCTTCTGTGGCAGGCGGTCCTCACGGGCCAGGCCGTGTGGCTGTCGGGCTCCGCGGCGCGGGCGGCGGCGCGGGCCGCGGCGGTCGGCGGCGACCCGGCGGCGGCCGCGCGCAGGACGCTGCCGCCGCGGTTGGAACGCGGGCTGCGGGTGCGCGCCGGCGACGGTGTCCGGGTCGTGATCGGCGTCCCGGCCGTGATCGGCGGCGGGACACTGACGCGCGTAGCGGCGCGGGCGGGCTTTCCGGAGCAGTCGCCGTGAGCGGCCGGGAGCGCGGGCAGGCGAGCGTGGAGCTCGTCGCGGTGCTGCCGCTGGTGGTCGGCGTCGGGCTCGCGGCCGGGCAGCTGCTCGCGGCCGGGGCGGCGCGTGAGGCGGCGGCCGGGGCCGCCGAGGCGGGCGCGGTCGCGCTGCTGCAGGGCCGTGACGCGCGATCGGCGGCCGGCGACGCGCTGCCGGGCTGGGCGCGGAACCGCAGCGCTGTCGACGTGGCGGGCCGCCGGGTGCGGGTCCGTGTGCGACCGCGCGCAGTGCTTCCTGGCCTGGCGGGCCTGACCGGCGCCGACGAGAGCGCGGACGCCGGAGTGGCACGGTGAGCGCGCTCGGGGGGTTTCTCCTGGCGCCGGCGCCGGCGTCGCGGTCGCGAGATCCGTCGCGGGCACGCGCAGCGGCCGCCGCGCTCGGGCTCGTCGCGCCCACGTCGGGGCTCGTGGCGCTGGGCTGCGCGTCCGGTGTCGCGCTGGCGCACCGCAGCCGGGCGGGACGGGCGCTCGTCTGCCTCTACACCGGTGCCGACCCGGCGACCGTCGCGTCGCGGCCGGCCCGTGATGCGCTGAGCGGATCGCTCACCGCCCGCGGGATCGCCGCGCAGCGCCGCGGGCGGGTACTCGTCGTGGAGCTTGCGGCCGATCCGGACGAGGCTGCCCGGACCGCGTCGCTCGCGCTCGCGGCCTCCGCCGGTGCACCGTTCGTGCTGGGCCTGTCGCTGCGCGCCGGAGCGCTCGACGCCCTGCTCTCCGGCTGCGACGCGGTGCTGGTCGCGCCCGCCGGTGACGGCGCCCTGACCGAGCTCACCTGCTCCTCGGCGTCGGCGCTCGGGCCGGCCACCGCACGGGTGGCGTCGCCGTCGGGCCCGCTCACCCGTGCCCTGGCGACGGCGGGCCTTGCGGCCCCGGCGACCGTCCGGCGCGCGATCGCGGAACTCCTGCCGTGACCCGCCGCGACAACGGCCAGGCGCTGCTGCTCGTGCTCGGCGCCCTGATGGCCGTCCTGGTCGGGACACTGCTGCTCGGTGGCGTGGCCGCCGGGATCGGCGCGCGGGCCGACCGCCAGCGGGCGGCCGACCTCGCGGCGCTCTCGGGCGCTCGCGCGCTGCGCGCCGCCTATCCGCGCGTCTTCGCGCCGGCCGTCGAGACGCGGCACCTCGAGCGCTCGGAGTATCTCGCGCTCGGCGCGGCCGCCGCCCGCGACACCGCGGGTCGCAACGGCGTGCGGGACGTCGGCGTCGCGTTCCCGGGCGGCGGGCTTGCGCCCGTAAGGGTCCGGGTCGCGGCGGGCGACATCACCGCGGAGGCCGAGCTGCTGCCGCCCGGGTCGCCGGGGGGCGCCGAGGCGGCGGGCGCCGGGCAGTACACGGGCCCGCTGGCGATGCGCCAGGGCCACGGGATGCGACCCGACGTCGCGCAGGCCTTCGACCGCATGGCCGCGGCGGCCCGCCGCGCCGGCATCGCGCTGATCGTCAACAGCGGGTTCCGCGGCGACGGTGAGCAGGCGCGCCTGTTCTCCGCGCACCCCGACCCCAGGTGGGTCGCCCCGCCCGGGCACTCGCTGCACCGCCTGGCGACCGAGCTCGATCTCGGGCCGCCTACGGCCTACGTCTGGCTCGCCGCGCACGCCGAGGCGTTCGCGTTCGTCCAGCGGTACACCTGGGAGCCATGGCACTACGGCTTCACCAGGAACGCGGGCACCCGATCGGTGGGCTACGGCGGCGGCGGAGGCGACGGGCGCGCGGCACGCACGCTGCCGGCGTTCGTGCCCGCCCGGTACGCACCCGCGATCGGCCGCGCCGCGCAGCGCTGGAGCGTCTCGGCCGCGCTGCTGGCGGCCCAGATCTACGCGGAGTCGCACTTCAACCCATTCGCGCGCTCGGCGGCCGGAGCGCAGGGGATCGCGCAGTTCATGCCGGCGACGGCGGACGCGTATGGGCTGCGCGACCCGTTCGACGCCGTCCGGGCGATCGACGCGCAGGCGCACCTGATGCGTGACCTGCTCGGGCGCTTCGCCGCCGTGCCGCTGGCGCTCGCCGCCTACAACGCGGGACCGGTGCCGGTGGCGCGCTGCATGTGCGTACCGGCGATCGCCGAGACGCAGGCCTACGTCGCGAGCATCCTCGGGCTGCTCAACGGCGCCGGTGACCCGCTCGGCGCGGCCGCGGGCGGGCTGGAGGTGCGGCTGGTGGCGTGAGGCTCAGACGGGCGCGGGCGCCGCGACGGGCGCGAGCTCGACGGGGATCCCGTTGAGGATCGCGGTGCCCGACAGCGGCTCGACCTCGAGCTCGTCGGTGAGCACGTTGGAGTTCACGCCGGCGTGCTCGGCGGCGACGC
>JBDTYI010000298.1:0-10812 GCA_040005775.1 Solirubrobacteraceae bacterium | reverse complement strand
GCTGGCGCGTGCGCTTGATCGTCTCGGCGATCTCGGGCTCGGCGGCGTGCACGAGCGCGCGGACCTCGCGGCAGACCTCCTGCTGCCACGCCGGCAGCGCGTCGAGGTAGGCGTCGACGCGCGGGTCGCGGTTCTCCGGTGCCATCGGTGCGGAACGCTAGCGGCGCAGCGTGAGCCGATCACCCTAGGTTGTCGGAAGTCGATGCGCTGCAGACCGCATCGCCTCTTCTTCAGCGCCGCCCTCGCGGCCTCCGCTCTGCTGCTCGCGACGGCCGGACCGGCGCTCGCGGACACCCAGGGCCCCGACTACATCGCGTCGGACAACGTCGAGTTCGTCAAGGCGATCAAGTCTCCCAGCGGCCTGACGGCGGGCGCGCGCGTGATCGGCAAGTACCTGTACGTCACGAGCTCGAAGGACCTCGAGATCTTCGACATCTCCACGCCCGAGGACCCGAAGCTCGTGGGCTCGCTGACGGCGAACATCCAGTTCGAGAACGAGGAGGTCCCGACGAACGGGAAGCTCCTGGGCATCTCCAGCGACCTGCTCAACAGCAGCCCCGAATGCCTGGCCGCGCCGCCGGCGGGCCTGCCGGCGGCCGGCGGCTGCCTGCGGCTCTACGACGTGCGCGACCCGACGGCGATCAAGGAGCTGCCCGCGGTGGCCGGGGCCGGCACCACACGTCGACGTGCGTGCTGGACTGCTCGTACTTCTACGGCTCGGCCGGCACGATCACCGACGCCACGCAGGCCCTCGTACCTCGTACCCGGCGGCCGGGCGAAGCTCATCGGCAACTGGAAGGACGCGGTGAAGGCGCAGGGCATCACCTTCCAGGGCAGTTGCCACAACCTCAACGAGATCCGCCCCGGCGTGCTCATCACGTCGTGTCAGCCCTTCGAAGTCATCAGCGTCCTGCCCCAGGACGGCGGTTCGATCCTCAAGCCCAAGGTCCTCGCGACCGGCTCGACGTGTTCCGCCAGTCGGCCGGGCGTGCGATCACGGGCGAGCGTCGAGTCGCGCACTTCGCCAACCGCACGAAGGACTTCAGCTGGAACGGACGCCGCAAGGGCAGGCGGCTGGGCGACGGCGTCTCCTTCGCGCGCTTCACGATGGACCTCGGCGGCGGCGTGAAGGACGTGCGCCGCGTGACGCTGCGCCACCGCAAGGGAGCGTTCCGGTCCCGGGCGCCGTTCTACCTGCGCGACACCTGCGGCGCGCTCGAGTCCTTCAAGCTGCAACGGCCGGTGTTCGGCGGGCGCGGCGACAGGCCGCTGGGCATCGCCTACCGGCTCACCAGCGGCGCCGACGTCGTCGTCGTCGAGGCGCTGCGCGGCAAGAAGGTCGTGCGCCGCTTCCGGTCAACGGGAGCCGACGCCGGGCGCACCTACCGCCTGAATCTGAGCGCAACGCGCTTCCCCACGGGCACCGACATCCGCGTCCGGATCGTCGTCCGGCGGGCCAACGCCACGAGCGTCTCTGCCCTCACGGCTCGCCGTTTGTGAGCAGGCGTTGTAGTGTTCGTGGCGATCATGCCGAGCCACGAAGGTTCGGTGACACCGTGTTTTCAGCGCCGCAGCAGTTGCCTTCGTTGCACTCCGCGTCCGCAGTTGCACACAAGCAGTGGAGAGAAACGACATGGCAACAGGAACCGTCAAGTGGTTCAACGACGACAAGGGCTTCGGCTTCATCACTCCCGATGACAGCGGCAAGGACCTCTTCGTCCATCACAGCGGCATCAACGCCAGCGGCTTCAAGTCGCTGCCCGAAGGCGCCAAGGTGTCCTACGACGCCGAGGCCGGCGACAAGGGCCCCAAGGCCGTCAACGTCACCACGCTGTAGGCAGCCTCAAGTCCACCGGGCGGCTCGCGCATCGCGAGCCGCCCGCTGTGGCGCCTCGCACACACCGGGCGCGCGGGGCCGGCCATGCTGAAGGCATGGCTCTCATCCTCATCGCCGCGGGCGCCAGCTACGCGCTCGTCTCCTTCCTGAGCGAGAAGGTCGGCCCCCGCCGGCCCGACTAGCGGCGCTCCAGCACGACCACGGGGATCTGCCGGTCGGTCTTCATGGCGTAGTCCTCATAGGAAGGCCAGATCTCGGCCATGCGGCCCCACAGGCGGTCGCGCTCCTCGCCCGTCGCCGTCCGGGCCCGCGCGTCGAACTTGTCGGCGGCGACCTGGACCTTCGCGTGGTCGTCCTCGCGCAGGTTCTTCATCCATGCGGGGTCGTCGGGCGCGCCGCCCTTGGAGGCGACGACGACGTAGTTGCCGTCGTCCTCGCCGTAGATGAGCGGCGCCGTGCGCTCCTCGCCCGACCTGCGGCCCGTCGTCGTCAGCAGCAGGGTGCGGACGCCCTGCCACTCGTGTCCCTCCTCCCCATCGGTGGCGCGGTAGCGGTCGACGTGTTCCTGTCCGAAGAGCATGGGGATCGTCCTACCCGCCGTGCGGGCCGTCGCTACCGTCATCGGCGTGACGAAGCGCAGTGCCGGCATCCTCGTGTACCGCGACCGCGGCGGTCGGGAGCTGCTCGTCGTGCATCCGGGCGGCCCGTTCTGGGCGCGGCGCGACGCGGCCTCCTGGAGCATCCCCAAGGGCGAGATCGACGCGGGCGAGGATCCGCTCGCCGCCGCCCGGCGCGAGCTGGGCGAGGAGCTCGGGACCGAGCTGGAGCTCGCGGACCTCGTCGACCTCGGCGAGGTGCGCCAGAAGGCGGGCAAGGTCGTGCGCGCGTGGGGCGCGCGATCGGACTTCGACCTCACGACGCTCGCCAGCAACACGTTCGAGATGGAGTGGCCGCCGCGCTCGGCGCGCCGGCAGGAGTTCCCCGAGGTCGACCGCGCGGCGTGGGTCGACGCGGACGAGGCGCGCCGGCTGCTGCTGCCGGCGCAGACCGCGTTCGTCGACCGCCTATTGGAGGCGATCGGCGACGGTTAGCACGAGCGTGCCCGTCGAGCGCCGGGCTTCGAGGTCCTCGTGGGCGCGGCGCGCATCCGCGAGCGGGTAGCGCTCCCCGATGCGCACGGCCACTCAGCCGCTGGCGTCCAGGCGGTTGGTGACCGTCGTCGGGGCGCCTACGGGCGCGGTCGCGGTGACCGAGACGGTCGCGGTCAGGCCGTTGCGCCCCTTGAGCGCCTTGCGCAGCGCCGCCGCGGCCGTCCTCGTCAGCGTCGGGCGCACCAGCGCCGACTGGCCGCCGGGCACCGTGAGCTTCACGGGCGCGATGACCGCCGTCGCGGGCTTCTTGCCCTTCGCCGGCTTGCCGCGCTGCACGATCGTGACCGTCACGGTGGCCTGGCAGGTCGTGTCGCAGCCGACGCGGACCGGCAGGTTGCGGGCCGTGTAGAGCTTCGTGGCGCGCAGCACGCGGACGGTGAGCTGCGGCCCGAGCGGCGCCGGCAGGGTCGGCACCTTGGGCGCCGGCGGCGTGCCCAGGGCGCCGAGCGAGCCGCAGGTCGTCGAGGCGGGGCTGGCGAGCGCGAACTGCGAAACGCGGTTGTTGTCGGTGTCGGTCACGGTCAGCGTGCCGTTGCAGCTGACGCTCACGCCGGTCGGGTGGATGAACTCGCCCTCGCCGATGCCGCGCACGCCCATCGTCTGCAGGCGCTCGCCATCGGGACCGAACTGCTGCACGCGGTTGTTGCCGGTGTCGGCGACCCACAGGTTGCCGGCCGGATCGAGCGTGATCTGGCGCGGTGCATTGAGCTTGCCGAGCTTGACGCCGCTGCCGCCGAACTGCGCCAGCTCGCTGCCGTCGGGGCCGTAGGCGGTGATGCGGTTGCGCCCGTCGCTTACGTACGTCCGGGCGCCGTCGGGCGTGACGGCGATGCCCCGTGGCGACTCCAGGCCGGTCGTCGCGCCCAGGTAGCTGCCGTCGGTCGAGAACCGTGCGATGCGATCGTTGCCGGAGTCGGCCACCGCGATCGTGCCCCCGGCGTCGATCGCCAGCGCGGTCGGCGACGTCAGCTGGCCGGGGCCGCTGCCGAGGTTCGAGATCGTGCGGGCCAGCGAGCCGCTGGCGCGATCGAACACGGCGATGCGCCCGCGGCGCCCGTCGAGGACGTAGGCGTTCCCGGCGCCGTCGAAGGCGACCGCGACCGGGTTCGGCAGGAGCGTCGGGCCCGGGTTCGGCGAGCCCCACACGGTCGCCACGGAGCCGTCCGGGTTCAGCAGCTCCAGGCGCCCGTTGACCGAGTCGGTCACCGCGCGCATGCCGGCGCTGTCGGTCGCGACGCCCAGCGGTGCGTTGAACTGCCCCGGCGCGCGGCCCGAGCTGCCGAACGAGCGCTGCAGCGTGCCGCTGCGGTCGAAGACGTCGATGCGGTCGTTGCCGGTGTTCGCGACGTAGACCAGGCCGTTGGCGTCGGTCGCGACGCCGCGCGGGTAGGCGAGCTGGCCGGGCTTGGCGCCGTAGGAACCCCAGCGCGCCTTGTAGGCGTAGCCCGTCGCGGCGGAGCTGGAGCGCACGACGCGGTGGTTGAGGTCATCGGCGACGAACAGCCGGCCCTGGCGGTCGAAGGACACGCCGTAGGGGAAGTTCAGCTGCCCCGGCCCGGCGCCCCGGCCCGAACCGACGGTCTTCAGCAGTCGCCCGCCAGTGTCGAAGACGACTGCGCGGTGGTTCTGGTCGTCGGCGACGACGAGGCGGGTGCCCCGCACCGCGATGCCGCGCGGGTTGGCCAGCGTGCCGGGGGCGACGATCTGCGTGCCGCGGCCGCCGTCGAGCGCGAAGCGCAACACGCGGTCGTTG
This sequence comes from Solirubrobacteraceae bacterium, assembly GCA_040005775.1. Lineage (GTDB taxonomy): Bacteria > Actinomycetota > Thermoleophilia > Solirubrobacterales > Solirubrobacteraceae > JAOPZW01. The sequence goes on along the minus strand of JBDTYI010000298.1, from coordinate 6,071 downwards.
CCGGTGTCGACGACGTACACGGTGTCGCCGCTGGCGGCCAGGCCGCCGCCCGCGGCCGCGTCGTTGCCGCCGCCGGCCCCGAAGCGGAACTGGCCGACCGCGGTGCCCGGGCCGCCGAACGTGCCGAGCAGGCTGCCCGAGCCGTCGAAGCGGTCGATGCGGTTCGAGCCGCCGTCGGCGATGAGTAGGCTGCCGTCGCCGCCGACCGCCAGGGCCCCGACGGCGCTCAGCTGGCCCGGGCGCGTGCCCGCGGTGCCCACCTCGCGCCTGAAGCCGCCGTCGGCGCCGAAGACCTGGACCACGTGCGAGGACTGATCGCCGACGTAGATCGAGCCGTCGGGCCCGACCGCGACCGCCTGCGGGAAGCGCAACACGCCGCTTCCCCGCTGCCCGATCGAGCCGGCCGAGGTGTACGGGCAGTTCTCGCCGGCGCCCGGGCAGTCGGCCGCGGCGGGCGTGGCGCCCAGCGCGAGCGCGGCGGTCACGGCCGCCAGGAAGGTGATCAGTGAGGCACGGGTCATCGAGGCAGACAACACGCCGCCACCCGAGAGTCGCGGTCGCACCCGGACGTCGCGCAGTTATGTCGCCCGGGCTTGCACCGCACCCTCGCCGGGGAGATGGTCTGACACACGCTCACCCCGAAGCAAGGAGTCCGATGGCCCGCACGCCGAACATCGACAAGGATCTCGTCGCCCGCCTGCACGCGAGCGGGCTGCGAAAGAAGGTGGCCCACAACGTCGCCGCCGCGGTCGACGGCGCACGCTCGCGCAAGCAGCCTCCCGAGGACGTCGCGCGCGTGATCAACGAGCTGCGCAGCGTCGCGAGCGAGCTGCAGGACCGCGCCACCGGCGGCCCGGCCAAGCGCTCGGAGGCGGCCAGGAAGGCGGCGGTCACGCGCAAGCGCAACGCCGCCAAGCGCAGCACCGCGGCGAAGAAGGGCGCCACCACGCGCGCCAAGAAGTCGTGAGCGAGCTGGACGCGGACGTCCGGGTACTGCTGGAGGCGCCCAACTTCGTCCACGTCGCGACGCTGCTGGCCGACGGGGCGCCGGCCAGCGTCGCGGTCTGGGCGGGGCTCCACGAGGGCCGGCCGTACTTCTTCACCCAGCCGCAGTCCCAGAAGGCGCGCAACCTCGCCCGCGACGGGCGCATCGCGCTCTCGGTGGTCGACCGCGAGAACCCCTACCGAACCGGCCGCCTGCGGGGCACGGTCAACGAGACGATCGAGGGCGACGCCGCGCTGGAGCTCATCGATCGCCTGTCGGTGTCCTACACGGGCGCACCGTTCCCGATGCGCAGCGGCGTCGTCTACCTCATCGACGTGACGCGCTCGACGTTCTTCGAGCTGCCCTTCACCGACACGCCCGCGGCCTGACCGACCCCCTGCGCATGTACCTGGTGCTCCGGCGCGGCGCACTGGAGGACCTCTCCCACGCCGGCGCGCTCGCGGGCGCCGCAGCGGTCGCCTGCGTGCGCGCGTTCGCCGAGGACCCGGCGTACGCCGAGGCGCTCGCGGCGTGGCGCGAACGACCGGGCAAGGTCTGCCTGCGCGCGCGCACCGAGCCGCAGTGGCGAGGCGTCCTCGAGGAACCCCACACGCTCGCCGGCGAGGCCGACGGCGCGGGCGTCGTCGCGCTGCCCCCCCGCCGGCGCTCCGAGCGCGGCCCGCTGCTCGAGCGCCTGCAGGCCATGAGCAGCGAGCTGGCGCCGCCGGCCGCCGGCGCGGAGGTGGGCGGGCGCGAGGCTGGGGTCATGACCTACCTGCTGAATCCGGGCGCGCCCATGAGCTCGGGCAAGACGATCGCCCAGGTCGCCCACGCCGCCGTGATGGCCGCCGACGAGCCCGGCCTGGCGGGCTGGGTCGCTGCGGGATGCCCCGGCCGGGTGCTGACGCCGTCGCGCGACGCGTTCGCGCGGGCGGCGTCTGGACCGCTTGCGGCCCGGGTCGAGGACGCCGGCCTCACCGAGGTGCCGCCCGGAACCGTCACCGTCGTCGCGCTCGCCCCCGCCGAGTAGGTTGCGCACCGTGCCCGCGGCCGACTCGCCCATTCCCGGCGTCACGCATCAGCGCCCGGCCCGGGTGGTGCCGCGGTTCCACTACGAGCTGCTGGTGTGCGGCGTGGCGGGTCACGAGCTCCTGGGGCTCGACGCCCGCGAGATCCGCCCCGAGGATGCCCTGGTCGTGCGCGACACCGGGGCGACGCGCTGGCATCGCTGCCTCCGCTGCGACAGCTGGCTGCCGCTCTCCGCTCCTGAGCACCCCGATCGCGACCACCTGCCGGCGCGCGACGAGACCGAGCTGCCGCTTCGCGGCCGCCCGCTGCGCGACAAGATCGTTCTGCGCCTGATCGCGGTCAACCGCGCGCTGCACTTCGTGGTGCTGGGGCTCCTCGGCGTGCTGATCCTGCTCTTCTCCTCGAATCGGGACACGTTCCGCGCCCGCTTCTTCCAGGTCGTCGCCGACCTGCAGGGCGGCGCCGTGTCGGGCGGCGGCGGGGAGAAGACCGGCCTGCTCGGGGAGATCGACAAGGCCTTCTCGCTGCAGTCGACCCGCCTACACCTGTTCGCAGCGGTGATCCTCGCCTACGCGCTCGTGGAGGGCATCGAGGCCTTCGGCCTCTGGTACCAGCGTCGCTGGGCCGAGTACCTGACCTTCCTCGTGACCGCGTCGCTGCTACCGCTCGAGATCTACGAGCTGACCAACCGCCTGTCGCCGTTCAAGATCGTCGCGTTCGTCGTCAACGTCGCCGTCGTCGCCTACCTCCTGTTCGCCAAGCGCCTGTTCGGGCTGCGGGGTGGTGCGGCGGCCGACGAGCAGATCCGCGCGGCCGACGTCGGGTGGGCCGCGCTGGAGCGGACCGCCCCCGCATGAGAGGAGCACCCGATGAGTGAGCAGATCCCCGAGGCCACCCTCGTCGACGGCGCCACCGGCCGCGTGCCCGAGGGCGCCGGCTGGTTCGTCGTCAACGCCGCCGAGGCGGCGGGCATGAGCACCGAGCGCTTCGGCTCCGCCGCCGCGTTCGAGGGCGCGCAGCGCTTCGCCGAGTTCGGCATCAACGTGCGCGTCCTCGCCCCCGGCCAGCCCGCGTCGATGTACCACCGCGAGAACGCGCAGGAGGCCTACCTCGTCGTGGCCGGCCGGGCGCTGGCGATCGTCGAGGAGCAGGAGCGCCCGATGGGCCCCGGCGACCTGCTGCACCTCCCGGCGGGGACGGCGCACGTGCTGGTCGGGGCCGGGGACGGGCCTGCGATCGTCGTGATGTGCGGCACCCGCAAGACGCCGCCGGAGTACGTCTTCCCGGTCAGTGAGGCCGCCGCGCGCTTCGAGGCATCGGTGGCGCAGGAGACCACCGATCCGCGCGTGGCCTACGCCGGCATCGCGCCGCCGCAGTTCGGCCCCGTAGACGTTCCCTGGCCCGGCTGAAGGGCTCCTGGACCCGTCCGCTAGTCTCAGCGGACCGGCGGATCGCCCACTCGACCAGGAGCCTTTCGGGGTTCCAGCCAGGCAACGCGCAGGCCTTCGGGCCGGCGGCCAGTCTTGGTGGTTGGGAGTGTCAACGCCGCCCAGGCATTAGACACACAGTCCTGGGACGTAAGTAGTTAGCGGTGATCCATGACCGGTTTGCGCCGGGGCGGGACTTGTTCTCGCCCCGGCGTACCTTTCGCCTCGAACACCCGCTCTAGACGGCGCCGGGCTCGGCGATCCCCGCCGCGCGCACGCGGTTGGCCTCGCGCCAGCTGCGCCACTCGATGAACGCGATCTGGAGCGACGCGGCGAACGGGATCGCGAGCAGGGCGCCGAAGACGCCGAACAGCCTGCTGCCGAACAGCACCGCGGTGAGCACGGCGAACGGGTTGATATTCACCGCCCGCGTCTGGATCTGCGGCTGGATGACGTTGTTTTCGAGCTGCTGGTAGACGATGGCCCAGATCGCCCACACGATCGTGTCCCCCGGGAACCCACTGAACACGGTCACGATGCCGACGAGCAGGGCGCCGATCGTCGCCCCGACAAGCGGGATCAGGTCGAACAGGGCGACGATCACCGCGAGCGGCGCGGCGAACGGGACGCCGAGGATCTCGAGCACGATGAACGTGGTGACGCCGGCGATCGTTGCCTGCACGAGCGCACCGGCCACGTAGTTGCCCACCGCTGCCGCGATGCGGTTGAGCGTGCGCTCCAGGCGCTGGGCGCGGTCCTCGGGATGTGACTTCAGCCAGCGTTTGACCCAGCGGCCACCGTCGGCCAGCAGGAAGATGCTGAGGATGAGGATCGTCACGCCGGCGAAGATCGAGTTGATCAGCGTCACGCCGATGTCGCTGAGCGTCGTCGCCGCCCCGGTGCCCACCTTCCTGGGCAGCTTCCTGGCCTCGTTCTGCAGCTGCGTGAGAACGCCGTAGTTCTTCTCGAGCTTGCGCAGCGTCGGGTTCTTGTCGGCGAAGTCGCGGGCCTGCTGGGCGTAGGTCGGAGCCTCCTTGGCCAGGTCCTGGGCGCCGGTGACGAACGGCGGCACCACGATCAGCCCGAGCAGGATGGGTGCGAGCAGCAGCAGCGTGTAGGCCACCGCGATCGCGAAGCCCCGCTTCATCCTCCGCGCGAAGAAGCGCACCGGACCCGACATCGCAACGGCCAGGAACGATGCCAGCACGATCCAGCCGAGCGGCTGGCGCAGCAGGTAGACGATGTAGAGCCCGATGACCACCCCGACGACGATGAGCACCGTACGGGCTACGGCACCGGCGCTCGGCGACTCGAGACGGACTTTCTGCGGGATCTGATCCGGCGGCAACGCGCGCATCTTGGCGCGCTACCCGGACATCTCCTTTGCCAGCGGTTCCCTACGCGGCGCGCGGGTGGCGCGCCTCGACCTCGGCCTGCCAGGCCGCGAGGCGCTCCTCGTACTGCGGGTGGCCGGGCTCGACCCCGTTGAAGTCCCAGGCGCTCAGCTCGACGAGCGCCATGGTCTGCTCGAGGGTCAGCGGCGGGCCGCCGCGCTTGCGGCGCTCGACGGCGGCGAGCGCGTCGCGGACGGCCGGAGGGATGCAGTCCGTGGGCGGCGAGGTGTGGTGATGATGGGGGTTGCTCACACCTTCAGAATCGACCCCTGCGACGGAACCTGTAGGCGCGAACGTCCATGTTGGACGCACCCATGGACGGATGATCGGGCGCTCACGCCGCCGTGAAGCGCAGCGGCAACGCGTCAAGCCCGTAGATCCCGTTGACCGATCCGAAGACCGGCTCCCCGGCGAGCTCCAGCGACGCGACGCGCGCCGCCAGGAAGCCGACCGCTTCCTCCAGCTCGGCTTTGGCGAGGTTCGCGCCCAGGCAGTAGTGGATCCCCGCGCCGAAGGTCACCAGGCGCCCGCCGTCGGTGCGCGTGAGGTCGAAGCGCTCACCGTCCGCGACGCCGTCGCGGTTGGCCGCGAAGCTTGCGACGAGGACCACGGTGCCCGCCGGGAACGTGACGCCGCGGTGCTCGATGTCCTGGACGACGATGCGCGCCGTGAAGGGCGTGATCGGCTCATGGCGCAGCGCCTCCCGCACGGCCGCGCCGGCCAGCGACGGATCGGCGCGCAGCAGGGCCCACTGGTCCGGGTGCTCGGCGAGCAGGCGCACGGTGTGCGCGAGCTGGGCCTGCGTGGTATCGACGCCGCCGATGAGCACGTTGAGCACGAGGTTCACGCACTCGACATCCGAAAGACGGTCGCCGTCGGCCTCGGCGGCCAGCAGCTCGCTCATGAGCGAGATCGTCCCGCCCGCCGCAGCGCGGCGCTCGTCGAGCAGCGCGTGGGCGTACGCATAGAACTCCTCGACGGCCCGCTCGATCTCGGCGCGCTCGGTCATCAGCGCCTCGGGGTCGAACTGCTTCTGGATGACGTTCGACCACCGGTGCAGGCGCGGCGCGTCGGCCAGCGGGGCGCCCATCACCGTCGCGATCGTCATCGCGGGGTACGGACGGCACAGCGCCTCGACGAGGTCGCAGGCCCCCGCGTTCGCCACCGGCGCCCACAGCTGATCGAGGAAGCCGCGCATCGCCGGGCGCCAGCGGTCGGCCGCGCGCGGCGTGAACG